>CAZPMD010000085.1:0-19414 GCA_964587395.1 uncultured Hyphomicrobiales bacterium | reverse complement strand
AGCCGTCCCGACAGATCCTCCAGTGCCGGATAGCCGCCGAGCCCGACACGCGCGATGCCGAAGCCGATGTCCATGTCGATACGGTCGAAGACCGTGCCGCCGAGAGCGGCCGAGGCGAATTCCCCCGCCCCGGTCTCGACCAGCCAGGCCGGCCCGGACAGGAAGGCCATGGCCGCCTCGCCCGAAAGCGCACCGAGCGTCACCTCGCCACGGGCCGCCGCCCCCCGGCCGTTCAGAACGGCGGTGACCGCGGTTGCGCCGAGACGACCATCGGCGCGCTCGGTCTTCCAGTCGGCGCCCCTGGCGGATGCCCTGAGGTCGAAGGTCGCGGGCAGCGGTCCGGCGAGTTCGGCCGGCACGCCGAGGAGCGGCATCAGCGCCGCGATGTCGGACGACCGCAGCGACGCGGAGAACTGCGTCTGGTCCTGCCGCCTCTGGCCCTCGAAGCTCAGCGTGCTCACCGTCGAATGCGCGGAGCCGCTGAGCCGCCAGGCGGTCGAGTCCGGTCGCTCCACAAGAACCGTCAGGCGGGTCCGGGCGACCGGGGTCGCAGCCGGCGCATCGGTTCCGGCGACGAGCGCGAAGATCTGGTCGGCGCGGGCCGCGTCGACGACGACTGTCGTCCCTCCGGTCAGGCTGGAGGGATCGAAGGGATCCCCGGCGCCTGCCGCGTCGATCTGCAGGTCGGCCTCGCCGACGCGGCCCTCGATCCGCAAGCCGAGAGCCGACCGGCCGCTGGCGGCGAAGGTGACCCCGAGATCGGCCCCGGCGAGCGCCGCGGAACGGTCGCGCAGCCAGTCCGCCAGAGCGCGGGTGCCCTGGCTGCGGCTGAGGAGGGTGACGAGGCCATCGACATTCGCTGCCCGCAGGCGCCCCGAGAGCCGGCCAATGAGCGGGCCGCCGAGACCGTCGAGACGGCCGGTCAGGTCGAGACCGAAGCCGGCGAGGTCACCGACGCGCAGGCGCTCGGCATCGAAGGTGCGCCCGTCGGTGGCGATGGCGAGGTCGACATCGCGGGCGAGGAGCCCGGCGAGGCTGGCCTGTCGGGCGCGCAACTGGATGCGGGTGTCCGTCGCCGGGTCGAGGCGCGCGCCGGCACCGCGAGCGATCCGCATGAGGAGGTCGAGGTCGAGCGCGTCGGCGTCGAGCTGCGCCTGCAGGGCGTGACGCCCGAGGGCCGGCACGTCGAGGGCGAGGCGCCCGGTGGCCTGCCCTGCCGCAGTCCGCGCCCGGATGTCGTCGAGCAGGAGGCGGCCGGCATCGACCGTCATCCGGGTCGACAGCTGGATCGGGTCGTCCAGCGTTCCGGCCGGCGCCTGCAGACCGTCGAGCCAGGCCATGAGGACGGCGGGGCGCGCAGCGTTCACGGACAGGGAACCGGAGAAGGCCTGATCGCCGGTGAGAGCGATGTCTCCGGCGGTCTCGATGAGGGAATCGCCCGGCAGCCGGGCGGACAGGCGCTGCACCACCCAGCGCCCCGATCCGGACTGCAGGTCGCCCCTCAGGTCGGTGAGCTGGGCTCCTCCCAGAACCATGCCGCCGATCTCGAAGCCGAGCGTGATCGGAAGGCTTCCATCCGCCAGTTGCGGAACGTCGGCGAGCAGCACGTTCAGCACGTCCCGCGGCAGGCGGGGCGGTCCATCGACCAGCCGGTCGAGATCGACCTGGCGGGCATTGAGTATGGCCTCCAGGCCGCCACCGGGCCCGAACATGTAGCGAAACGATCCCGTCGCGCGCACCAGCCTGTCACCGGCGCCGGCCTGTGCCTCGACCCGCTGCACAACAAGCGCCTGCGCCGTGAGCGCAACCGGGCCGGCGACGCGCCATGGCAGGCGGCCCGAGCGCCCGGTCAGGACGATGTCGCCGTCGAAGCGCGGCCGGCCGGACGCGCCGATGGTTCCCTCCGCCTCGATCCCGGGTCCGTCGGCGCGCTCGGCGACACGCAGCCTCAGTGCGAGCTCACCGCTCTCGGTGAGGCTCATCAGAAGGTGCAGGGGAAGAGAGGATTCCCCCACCTTCGCCGAGCCCTCCAGCCGCACCGGGCCCTTGTCGCCGCGCGATTCCCCGCTGAGCATCATGCGCTCGGCCACCAGCGTGGTCGGGCCCGTGGCGTCGACCACCGACAGTCGGGCATTCTCGACGGTCAGGTCGTCCACCAGCACGATCCGGCCGGGAAGCGCAGACAACGACAGGGAGACGTCGGCGTCGCGCACGTGCAGCGTGTTCAGCGAGGCTTCGCCACGCAGCAGGGGCGCGACCCTGAGGTCGCCGCGGATGCGGCCGATGCGCGCTCCGCCGCGGTCGGTGCCCACCGTGACGTCGCGGGCATCGATGCGGATCGTCGGCAAGAGGCGGATGCTCAGGTCGCCGCCGATTCGCACCGGCGTCCCGAAAAGCCGCGAGGCTTCGGCCTCGATGCGCGGCTTGTGGGCGTTCCAGTCGATCAGCCACGGCCCGACCAGCGCCGCGACGATGGCGGCGATGAGGGCAAGGGCGATGGCGAGCAGCGTATTCTGCAAGGGGACGCGCGCTCCGCGGCGATGGCCGTCCCTGAATGTAGGGGATGGGACGACCCGCCGGAAGCCTGCCGCGGCGACGACGGCTCAGCGGATCGTCGTTCCCTGCCGGCCGAAGCCCCAGCCGAACCCGCCCGAGGGCGCCGCCGGCTGCAGCATCTGAACAGTCTCAGGCCGCGGGCGGCAGACGCGCCGGGTCCAGCGGGGGTCATGACGGGCGAGGTCGAGATGGAAATGGTCGTAGTGGAACGGGTCGGCGCCGGGGCCGAGCACCGTGGTGAAGTGATCGCAGGCTCGCACGAGGATCTCGCGCAGGAAGCCGGATTCGGCAGTCTCGCCGCGCCAGTGCTGGCGGATGAGCACGGTATGGCCGTTCGACAGCACGAAGGCGAAGACGTCGAGGGCATTGCCGTAGGAGTGCTCGGACATGCGACCCGAACGGCCGCCGCGGATGCCGCGGCATGAATAGGAGCCGGCGCGCACCTCGACGACGGTCGCGCCGAACCAGCGCTGCGCCGCCTGCTGCACCACGTTGTCAATCCAGCGATCGACCGTCGGCACCATCTGGCAGGCCAGGGTCTGCGGGCGGCTGTAGGCGACCTGCCCGCGCGCCTGCGCGGCCACGCGCAACGGGTAGTCCATCCCGCAGGTGCCCGGTCCGTTGATCGTGTTGGTCCGCTGGACATAGCGCGACATCTGCACGGCGCCCGAGGACATACAGCGGCTCTCCAGGTCCGAGCGCCACTGCTCGCGCCGCTCATAGGCGTAGCGTCCGCAGGCGGCCAGGGTCAGCCCGGCCACGACGAAGGCAACCCATTTGAAGGCCCGTCGACGCGGGCGCTGTGTGCCGAACGCAACACTCATCGGCAATGTCCGAAAATTCGGGGGATGTCCCTAACGCGGCATTCATCATCGCCGAACCGGGTGAACAGCCTGCGAAGAAAGGCGGTGAAGAAAGAGTTGATGGCCTGTCCCCGGTCCGGACGCTTTCCCATCGTCCGAAGATGGCCTAGTCAGGCCGAATGACGGTCCGCTTCGACGATCCCCACCTGCTCGACGCCCTCGGCACGCTGGCCAGCGAGGCCGGGGCGCGCATCATGGCGCACTACGGCAGCGGCGCGACGCTGAAGGGCGACGGCTCCCCGGTGACTGCCGCAGACCATGCAGCGGAGGAGGTCATCCTGGCGGGGCTTGCGCAGCTTCTGCCCGGTGTGCCCGTGCTGGCGGAAGAGGCCGCCGCGGCCGGACAGTGGCCTGCCTCGACCGAGGTGCTGATCGCCGTGGACCCGCTCGACGGCACGCGCGAGTTCGTCAGCCAGAACGGCGAGTTCACCGTCAACATCGGCCTGATCGTCCATGGCCGGCCGGTCGCCGGCGTGGTCGGCGCGCCGGCCCTGTCACGGCTGTGGATCGGTGCGGGAGACCGCGCCGAGGCGATGACGCTGGCGCCGGGCGCAGCGGTCTCGCAGGCCTTGCAGCGACGGAGGATCGCCACCCGTCCCCTTCCCGCCTCGGGTCCGGTCGCCCTCGTCAGTCGCTCCCATCCGGACCCGGCGAGCGAGGCCTACTACGTCGAGCGCGGCATCACCGAACGGCGCCCGGTCGGATCGTCGCTCAAGTACACGCTGATCGCCGAGGGCGAGGCCGATGTCAGCGTGCGCTTCGCGTCGATCACCGAATGGGACATCGCGGCGGCCCATGCCGTACTCGCAGCAGCCGGCGGAAGCATGACCCGGCCGGACGGCGAACCCCTCGTCTATGGGCGTGCCGACCGGAAGTTCCGCACCGATCATTTCATCGCCTGCAGCGGTGCCTTTGCCGCCAGCGGACGACGCTGATCGCGCCAGGTGCGCCATCCGGTCGCGCACATTCTTGATTGTCGTCAACAGACGCGCCGCGCCGCGCAGGGCTCCCTGCCAGGCAGCCGGCCGACGTAAGCTGATTGGAAAAGACAACAAATCGTACGATCTAGAGCCATTCCAATCAACTCATTGGACTCATTCCAATCTTTCAAGGCCGTCTTGTTACGAAATCCGCCCCGACTATGATGGGTTCCGACTGGTTTCGCGCGATCCACGCGTCGACTTGAGACATGTCCCGCCGGCCGGGACGATTGGTGGAGACCCCCATGATCACCTCGCCCAGCCGCCGCGCCCTTCTCGGTGGCGCCGCCCTTCTCATCGCCTCACCGGCCCTGCTGAAGGCCCAGACGCGGATGCTGAACCTCTATTCCTCGCGCCACTACGACACCGACGAGGCGCTCTATTCGGACTTCACCCAGCAGACCGGCATCGCCATCAACCGTGTCGAGGCCGGCGAGGACCCGCTGCTGGCGCGCATGCAGAGCGAGGGCGCCAATTCCCCCGCCGACGTGCTGATCACGGTCGATGCCGGCCGCATCGAGAAGGCACAGGGCCTCGGCCTGTTGCAGCCCTTCGCCTCCGAGGCCCTTGCCAGCCGCATTCCGGCGAACCTGCGCGACCCCGACGGCAACTGGTTCGGCTTCTCGACGCGGGCCCGCGTGCTGCTGATCGCCAAGGACAAGGTGGCCGAGGGCGCCATCCGGACCTACGAGGATCTCGCCGACCCGAAATGGAAGGGCAAGGTGCTGATCCGCTCCTCCACCAACGTCTACAACCAGTCGCTGACCGGCGCGATGCTGGCGGCCCTCGGCCCGGAGAAGACCGAGGCCTGGGCCCGTGGGGTCGTCGCCAACATGGCCCGCCCGCCGCGGGGCGGCGACACCGACCAGATCAAGGCTGCGGCGGCCGGCGAAGGCGATGTCGCGGTCGCCAACACCTACTATTTCGGCCGCCTTTCGAAGTCGACGAAGCCGGAGGACAAGGCCGTGGTGGAGAAGCTGCGCGTCGTCTTCCCGAACCAGGGCGACCGCGGCACCCACGTCAACATCTCGGCGGCCGGCATTGCCCGCCACGCGAAGAACGTCGATGCGGCGAAGGCCTTCCTCGAGTACCTGTCCACGCCCTCGGCCCAGCGCTACTTCGCCTTCGGCAACTCGGAATATCCGGTCGTCGCCGGGGTCGAACCGCCGCCGCATGTCGCCGCCTGGGGGCCGTTCAAGGTAGACCCACTCAACGCCCGCGTCTTCGCCCGCAACAACGCCGAGGCGCTGAAGATCATGGATCGCGCCGGCTGGAAGTGACCCCTTGACCGACGCCGCCTTCATCCACCCGAGCGAGCCTCGCCAGCGCCCGGTCGCGCTGACCGGGCGCAGCGCGTTCGTGACTGCTGCGCTGGCGCTCGCGGCAGCCATCGCCGTGCCCATCCTGGCCGTGGCACTGTCGGTTCTCCAGCCCGCGGGGGGAGCGATCGCGCATCTGGCCGAGACCGTGCTCGCCGAGATCGTTCTCAACACCGTCGGCATGATGGTGATGGTCGGAGCCGGAACGGCAGTCATCGGCGTCGGCACGGCCTGGCTGGTGACGATGTGCCGGTTTCCGGGATCGCGGATGCTGGAATGGGCGCTGCTGCTGCCGCTCGCCGTTCCCGCCTACATCATCGGCTATGCCTACACCGACGCCATGGCCTTCGCCGGCCCGGTCCAGGGCGGACTGCGCGCGCTGTTCGGCTGGTCGCGCGGCGACTACTGGTTTCCCGAGATCCACAACCTTCCCGGCGTGAGCCTGATGCTCACCCTGGTGCTCTACCCCTATGTGTACCTGCTGGCACGCGCAGCGTTTCTCGACCAGTCGACCTGTGTGCTGGAGGCGGCGCGCACGCTCGGGGCAAGCCCCTGGTCGGCCTGCTTCCGCGTCGGCCTGCCCATGGCCCGGCCGGCCATCGCCGCAGGCGTCGCGCTGGCGCTGATGGAGGCGCTCGCCGACTTCGGCACGGTGCAGTATTTCGGCGTCACCACCTTCACCACGACCATCTACCGGACATGGTTCGGCCTGGGCGACCGCGTCGCCGCGGGACAGCTCGCGACGGGTCTCCTCGGTTTCGTCCTTCTGCTGGTGGCGGTGGAGTTCATCGCCCGCCGCGGCCGCCGGTTCGGCGTCGGCGGACGCCGCCATCGCAGCATCGCGCCGCTTCGCCTCGGCAGGCGCGCCGCCTTCGGCGCGATGCTCGCCTGCGGACTGCCGGTGCTGCTCGGCTTCATCCTGCCGGTCGCAGCTCTCATCCGCCTGCATGGAGTCGATGGCGATCCGCTTCTCAGCGCGCGCTTCCTCGGCTTCGCGCGGAACTCCTTCGTGCTGGCCGGTGCCGCGGCGCTCATCGTCGTCACGGCCGCCACCCTCGTGGCCTATGCGGAGCGGCTCGCGCCGGGGCCGCTGACCTCTTCGGCGATCCGCATCGCCAGCATCGGCTACGCGGTGCCGGGAACGGTCATCGCCGTCGGCATCCTCACGGCACTCGGCGCCCTCGACAACACGCTCGACGGCTGGATGAGGGCGCGCTTCGGCTGGGGAACGGGGCTGCTCCTGTCGGGGACCGCAGTCGCCCTGCTCTATGCCTATCTGGTGCGCTTCCTGGCGGTTGCCGCGGGGCCGGTGGAGTCGGGGCTGCACAAGATTCCGCCCTCGCTCGACGCGGCGGCGCGGACGCTCGGCGCCAGCGTCGGCAAGGTCGCCCGGACCATCCACGCCCCGATGCTGCGGCGGTCCCTGCTGACCGCGGCGCTGCTGGTCTTCGTCGATGTGTTGAAGGAGCTGCCGGCGACCATCATCGTGCGTCCCTTCAACTTCGACACGCTGGCCATCCGCGTCTACAATCTCGCATCGGACGAGCGCCTGGCGCAGGCCTCCACAGGAGCCCTGGTGATCGTCGCCATCGGCATCGTCCCGGTCATCATCCTGACGCGGATGATCGCGCGCGACACGCGAACAGGCTCTCGCGAAGCGGCCTGATCAGCGCCGGCCGCGGAAGAAGTTGCGCAGAAGTTCCGCCGACGCCGTCTCACTCAGGCCCCCGTAGACCTCCGGCCGGTGATGGCAGGTGGGGTCGGCATAGAGCCTGACGCCGTTCTCGACCGCCCCGCCCTTGATGTCCGCTGCGCCGAAATAGAGGCGGCGGATGCGGGCGAAGGAGATGGCGGCGGCGCACATCGGACAGGGCTCGAGCGTCACGTAGAGGTCGCAGCCCGGCAACCGTTCCGAGTCCAGCGCCGCGCAGGCCTGACGGATGGCGAGGATCTCGGCGTGGGCTGTGGGATCGCGATCGGCGAGCGTCCGGTTGCCGGCGCGGGAGAGGATGACACCGTCGCGGACGACCACCGCGCCGACCGGAACCTCGCCGCGGCCGGCGGCGGCGCGCGCCT
Source organism: uncultured Hyphomicrobiales bacterium (assembly GCA_964587395.1). Classification (GTDB taxonomy): domain Bacteria; phylum Pseudomonadota; class Alphaproteobacteria; order Rhizobiales; family Phreatobacteraceae; genus Phreatobacter. The sequence goes on along the minus strand of CAZPMD010000085.1, from coordinate 11,620 downwards.
CCTGAAGGGCGATCTGCATCGGCCCGTTGACGATATCCGGCAGCCGCGAATCGGCCTCTCTCGCCATTTCGTCCCGTTCGTGCTAAATGCCCGCATTCCTGCCGGGGTACCCGGCCGCGCACGCCGGACGGCGCCGCGACAACCCGATCTCACGAGAACCCCATGCCCCGCAAGCGCGACGATGAACGTCCGGCCCCCAGCCGGACGCGCAAAACCGATTCAATTGCTTCGCCGAAGACCGCCGAAACCAGGCCGGCCGCTGCGAAGAAGAGCTCCAAGGCTGCCGCGAGCGCACCGGAGGCCACGCCGTCCGTGAAGGCCGCAGCGGCCAAGCCGAAGGTCGCGAAGGCGACGACCGCCAAGGTCGCAGCGACCAAGGTCTCGAAGCCCGAGACCGCCACCACCGGCAAGACCGCCGCCGCTGCCAAGCCCAAGGCGACGAAGGCTGCCAAGTCCAAGGCGACGAAGGCCGCCGAGCCCGTGACCGCCGCTGCACCCAAGCCGGCGAAGGCTGCGAAGGCCTCCAAGTCAAAGGCGGTTACACCGGCAACGCCGGCAGAGGCCGCTCCCAAGGCGCCTGAGGCCAAAGCGGCCGCAACCAAGGCAGCGACCACCAAGGCAGCAGCGACCAAAGCGACGAAGGCCAAGGCGTCCAGGGTCGAGACGGTCGCGGTCGCGGCGGCAGAACCCGCAGCCGCGCCGGCTCCTGTCGTCGCCGAGGCTGCCGCGGAAAAGCCGGCCAAGGCCGGGAAGGCCACGCGCAAGGCGCGCGCCGCAAGCGAAGAGAGCTACGATCCGATCGACGTGCCCGGCGACGTTCCCGCCTTCCTCGAGGATATCGACGAGGATCCGGTGGTGAAGGCGCTCGCCCGCGAGGCCGGGATCGACAAGAAGAAGCCGCATGCCGGCCGTTCGCGCGACGAGGAGCGGCCGCGCCGCATCGAGCGCGACGACCGCCCGAAGCGCACCTTCGCCGAGGATCGCGGCCAGCGTGACCGCAACACCGTGCCGCGCGAGCGCGACCGGTCTTTCGAGCCGGTCAACCGCGGCGACGAGCGCATCGCCCGCGTCCTCGCACGCGCCGGCCTGTGCTCGCGCCGCGAGGCGGAGGAGTGGATCGAGGCGGGACGCGTCAGCGTCAACGGCACCGTTCTGACCTCGCCCGCCATGAACGTCACCGAGCGCGACGTCGTGCTGGTCGACGGCGAGAGGCTGCCGGAGCGCGAGCGCACCCGGCTCTGGCTCTACCACAAGCCGGCTGGCCTCGTGACCACCAACAGCGACCCGGAAGGCCGCCCGACGATCTTCGACCGCCTGCCGGAGGACCTGCCGCGGGTCGTCACCGTCGGCCGCCTCGACATCAACACCGAGGGCCTGCTGCTGCTGACCAATGACGGGGGCCTTGCCCGCGTGCTTGCCCTGCCGGCCACCGGCTGGCTGCGCCGCTACCGCGTGCGCGCCCATGGCAGCGTGGATCAGGCAACGCTCGATCGCCTGCGCCAGGGCATCGAGGTGGACGGCATCGAGTACGGACCGATCGAGGCCGAACTCGATCGCGTGCAGGGATCCAACAGCTGGCTGACCCTGTCACTGCGCGAGGGCAAGAACCGCGAGGTGAAGAACGTCCTCGGTGCCATCGGACTGGACGTCAACCGCCTCATCCGCGTCTCCTTCGGCCCGTTCCAGCTCGGTGAACTGCCGGAGGGCGAGGTCGACGAGATCAGGACGCGTGTGCTGCGCGACCAACTCGGCGAGGAGCTGTCCGAACTCGCCGGCGTCGAATTCGACCGCCCCGTCTTCGAGAGGATCGGCGAGCGTGAGGATCGCGCCGGCCGCAAGGGCCGTCCCGAGGCCCGCCCCGAGCGCGGCCCCCGTCCGGCCCGTTCCGACGACCGTGGTGAGCGCCCCGCCCGTTTCGGCGGGCGTGACGAGCGTCCGAAGCGCTTCGGCGACCGCGACGAGCGTCCGGGCCGCTTCCCGCGCGATGAGGATCGCGGCAGCCGCTTCGGTCGCGACCGCGACGAGGGAGACAGGGGCCCGGGCAAGACCCCGGAGCACCGCTTCGGCAACCGCCCCCGCGTCTGGCGCGATGGCGAGGCGACCGATTTCGGCCCCCGCAACAAGGCGCGTCCTGCCTACAAGGGCACCCGCGAGGCCGAGAGCGGCGAACGTGACTTCAAGCGCGGCGCGCCGGTCACCGATTCCCGCGGGCGGCGCGTCCGGGTCGAGAAGATGGGCGGCGACGCGCCGGCTGCCGAGCGGCAGGAGCGTTTCGAGAACCGGCAGGCCCGCCAGGCAGAAGATCGCGGCGACCGCCCGTTCCGCAGCCGCGACGGCGATGCACCCCGTGGCGACTTCAAGCCGCGCGGCGACCGCCCGTTGCGCGACCGTGACGGCGCTGCTCCGCGTGGCGAGTTCAAGCCGCGCGGCGACCGTCCGTTCCGCAGTCGCGATGGCGATGCACCCCGTGGCGAGTTCAAGCCGCGGGGTGACCGCCCGTTCCGCGACCGTGACGGCGAGGCTCCGCGCGGCGAGTTCAAGCCGCGCGGCGACCGTCCGTTCCGTGACCGGGACGGCGATGCCCCGCGTGGCGACTTCAAGCCGCGAGGCGACCGCCCGTTCCGCAGCCGCGACGGCGACGCTCCGCGCGGTGACTTCAAGCCGCGTGGTGACCGCCCGTTCCGCAGCCGCGACGGCGATGCGCCGCGCGGTGACTTCAAGCCGCGCGGCGAGCGCCCGTTCCGGGATCGCGACGGCGATGCACCGCGCCGGGACTTCAAGCCCTGGGGCGACCGCGAGGACCGTGGCGGCGGACGCGACTTCAAGCCGCGCGGCGAGCGCAGCTTCGGCGACCGGCCGGATGGCGATCGTCCGCGTGGTGGCAAGCCTTTCGGCGGCAAGAGCTTCGGCGACCGTCCGTCCGGTGGGCGTTCGTTCGGCGACCGTCCGTCAGGGGGCAAGCCCTTCGGCGACCGCCCCTCCGGCGGCAAGTCCTACGGCGATCGTCCCTCGGGCGAACGCTCGTTCGGCGGCAAGCCGTCGGGTGGCAAGAGCTTCGGCGGTGGCCGTGGCGATCGCCCCTTCGGTGATCGTCCGTCCGGGGGCAAGAGCTTCGGCGGCAAGCCGGGGGGCAAGCCCTTCGGCAAGCCGGGCGGTCGTCCCGGCGGGGGCAAGCGGGACCGCTAGCCCTTGCGTATCGTCGGCGGAAAGTTTCGCGGGCGCAGCCTGCTCGGCCCGAAGTCGGACGCGATCCGCCCGACGTCGGACCGGCTGCGTGAGAGCCTTTTCAACGTGCTCGCCCACGGCTACGGCGACCCGTGCGACGGCGCACGGGTCATCGACCTCTTCGCCGGATCCGGTGCGCTGGGGCTGGAAGCCCTGTCGCGCGGGGCCGTCTATGCCGCCTTCGTCGACCAGAGCGCCGAGGCGCGGGGACTGATCCGCGGCAACATCGACGCCATGGGACTGTCCGGCATCACCGGCCTGTTGAAGCGCGACGCGACGAAGCTCGGCGCGCTGGCGCCCTTCGAGCCGTTCTCGCTGATGTTCTGCGATCCGCCCTATCGCAAGGGACTGGCAGAGCGCGCGCTGCAGAGTGCGCGCGAAGGCGGCTGGCTCGCGGATGACGCGCTGGTTGTCGTCGAGGAGGCGGCGGACATCGCCGTCGCCATCCCTGTCGGATTCGTGCTGGTAGAGCGGCGTGAGGCAGGCGAGACGCAGCTTCTGTTCCTGCGTCCCGCCTGAGTCCTCGCCGCTATTTCTTCAGCAGGTCGCGAATCTCGGTGAGCAGCACGACATCCGCCGGCGGCGGTGCAGGCTCTGCCGGGGCCGCGTCCGCCTGCCGCTTCAGCCGGTTCATGCCCTTGACCACCATGAACATCACCGCCGCGATGATCATGAAGTTGATGGCGATGGTGATGAACCGCCCATAGGCGATGACCGCGCCCTGCTTCTGCGCATCGGCCAGATTGGTGGCGGTGACCGACTTGCTCAGCGCCAGGAAGTAGTTGGTGAAATCGAAACCGCCGATGGCGCCGAGGATCGGCATGAACAGGTCGCCGACGATCGATTCGACGATCTTGCCGAAGGCCGCGCCGATGATCACACCGACCGCGAGGTCGACGACATTGCCCTTGAGGGCAAATTCCCTGAATTCCTTGAGCATGGGGGACTCCTTCTGTGGTCATGACGGCGGCACTGCCGCACCACGATCAGGCATGATTTCGGAGAAGGCAATGACATTCCCTTGGGGAATGCGATGGAGCGGTGGACAGGCGCGCCCGCGACGTGATGAAGTCGGCCTCCGATGAAAGGGTCCTGCGGCGCCGCCATGACAATGCACCGATGAGCATGGGCTTCGTCATCATCCTGACGGCTCTGGCCTATCTCGGGGCGCTGTTCGTCGTCGCCTACTGGGGCGATCGTCGGCGCGACCAGGAAAAGGCCATCCGGCAGAGCCAGACCTGGATCTACCCCCTCTCTCTGGCAGTCTATTGTACGTCCTGGACCTTCTTCGGGTCGGTTGGTCTCGCCTCGCGCAGCGGCTTCGACTTCCTCGCCATCTATGTCGGCCCGATGCTGCTGTTCGTCCTGTTCTGGCCTCTGGTGAGGCGGGTCGTCCGCATCGCCAAGGCGCAGAACATCACCTCGATCGCGGATTTCATCGGCGCACGCTACGGCAAGAGCCAGGCGGTGGCGGCGATGGTCTGCCTCATCGTCACCGTGGGAACCGTTCCCTACGTGGCGCTGCAGCTGAAGGCGGTGTCCTCGTCGCTGATGACGACGATCAGGCCTGACGAGATCGTCAACGTCACGCAGGAACTGCCCTTCTTCGGCGATCTCGCTCTGGTCGTCGCCATGTCCATGGCTGTCTTCGCGATGCTGTTCGGCACCCGCCATGCGGATGCGACCGAGCATCAGGACGGCCTCATCCTGGCGGTCGCGACCGAGTCCATCGTCAAGCTCGTCTGCTTCCTCGCCATCGGCCTCTACACCACCTATGTGATGTTCAACGGCTTCTCGGACCTGTTCGGACAGGCGCTGGCGCGGCCCGACATCGTCAGTTCCGTCCTGCGCTGGCCGGACTTTTCCACCTTTCTGGCGATGAGTGTCCTGTCGTTCTCCTGCGGCATTCTCCTGCCGCGCATGTTTCATGTCGGCGTGGTGGAGAACCATTCCGAAGCCGAGATCCGGCGCGCCGCCTGGCTCTTCCCGCTCTACCTGGTGCTCATCAACCTGTTCGTCATCCCCATCGCCGTGGCGGGCCTCATCGTCTTTCCGCCGGGCTCGATGGACAGCGACATGACCGTGGTGGCGCTGCCGATGTCGCGCGGCAACGAAATCCTGACGCTGGCCGCCTTCATCGGCGGTCTCTCGGCCGCGACCGCCATGGTGATCGTCGCCTCCGTCGCGCTGTCGATCATGATCTCCAACGACGTCGTCATTCCCTCGCTGCTCAATTTCCGCGGGCGGCTGCTGGCGGGCGAGGGGTCGGCGGAGGACCGCGGCGACCTCGGCCCGACCATCCTGATGATCCGCCGCACCATCATCTTCGCGGTGATGATCGCCGCCTACCTCTACTATCGTGTGGCGGGAGAGGCACAGCTCGCCTCCATCGGCCTGCTGTCCTTCGCGGCAGTCACCCAGCTCGCCCCCGCCTTCTTCGGCGGGCTGTTCTGGCGGCGCGCCAACGCCGGCGGCGCCGTGATCGGCATGGCCGCCGGCCTTGTCGTATGGGCCTACACGCTGCTCGTGCCGATGCTGACGACGACCGGCGCCCTGCCTGCCTCCATCGTGTCCCTCGGCCCCTTCGGCATCGACGCCCTGCGGCCGCAGAACCTGTTCGGGATCGTCGACCTGCCACCGCTCGCCCACGGCGTGTTCTGGTCACTTCTCGCCAACTGCATGCTGTTCGTCGGCGTGTCGTTGTGGCGCCATCCCTCCGCCATCGAGCTCATGCAGGCGAAGGTCTTCGTGCCCTCACCCCAGTCGGACTATGCGCCGAGCTTCCGGTTGTGGCGCAGCGCCGTGACGGTCGAGGAGGTTCGCTCGACGGTCGCGCGCTATCTCGGCGCCGAGCGCACCCACGCCGCCTTCGCCAGCTATGCAGTGGAACATGGCGTGCCGCTGGAGGGACAGGCAGAGGCCGACATAGACCTCCTGCGCTATTCGGAACGCCTGCTCGCCTCCGCCATCGGCACAGCCTCCTCGCGCCTAGTCCTGTCGCTGCTGCTGAAGAAGCGCTCCGTCTCGACGACGGACGCGCTGAAGCTGCTCGACGATGCCAATGCCGCCATGCAGTACAATCGCGAGGTTCTGCAGACTGCGCTCGAGCACGCGCGCCAGGGCGTCAGCGTCTTCGATCCCGACGGCAAGCTGATGGTGTGGAACAGGCCGTTTGCCGAGGTCCTCGCCCTGCCACCGGAAACGCTGCATATCGGTGCAGGCTTCGATCGGATCCTGCGGGCCCTGGCGATCCGTGGCGAGTTCGGCCCCGGAGACATCCACAAGCTCGTCTCGGAGCGTGCCGGACGGCTGTTGAACGCCGAAGAGCCGCAGATCGAACGCCTCGCCATGCTCGGCCTGTTCATCGAGGTACGCGCGGCACGGCTGCCGGATGGCGGCATCGTCACGACCTATACCGACGTGACAGCGAGCGTGGCGGCTGCCGAGGAACTCGAGCGGGCCAACGAGACGCTGGAACGGCGTGTGCGCGAGCGCACCGAGGAGCTCCCCCGCCTCAACGCCGAACTCGCGCAGGCGAAGCAGGAGGCGGACGAGGCGAACCTGTCCAAGACGCGCTTCCTCGCCGCGGCCAGCCACGACATCCTGCAGCCGCTCAATGCCGCGCGTCTCTACACCACGAGCCTCGTCGAGCGACGGGCCGAGGGCGACGAGCGCCGGCTCGTCGACAACGTCGATGCGTCACTCGAGGCGGTCGAGGAAATCCTCGGAGCGCTGCTCGACATTTCGCGGCTCGACGCCGGGGCGATGAAGCCGGAGATCGCGAGCTTCCGCATCGACGAGCTCTTCCGCCAGCTGGCTGTCGAATTCGCGCCGCTGGCGCAGCAGAAGGGGCTGAAGCTCACCTTCGTGCCGACCAGCCTCGCCATCCACTCGGACCGACGTCTGCTGCGGCGGCTGCTGCAGAACCTCGTCTCCAACGCGATCAAGTACACTACGACGGGAGGCGTGCTCATCGGCTGCCGGCGGCGGGGCAAGAAGCTGTCGCTCGAGGTCCACGACACCGGCCCCGGCATTCCGCAGGCCAAGCAGCGCATCATCTTCCAGGAATTCCAGCGCCTCGAGCAGGGCGCCAAGATCGCCCGCGGTCTCGGCCTCGGCCTGTCGATCGTCGAGCGCATCGCGCGCGTGCTCGAACACCGTCTGACCGTGAAGTCGAAGGTCGGCCGCGGCTCGTCCTTCGCCGTCGTCGTGCCCGTCGCCCCTGCCCTGCCGGCCGCCGCGCCAGGCCCGCAACCGGCGCCCTTTGCGGCCGCTCCGCTCGACGGCCTCACCGTGCTCGCCATCGACAACGAGCCGAAGATCCTCGAGGGCATGAAGCTGCTTCTGACGGGCTGGGGCTGCCATACGCTGGTCGCGTCGGGCTGGCACGAGGCGCATGAGACGCTCAACGAGAGCCAGATGGCGCCGGACGTGGTGATCGTCGACTACCACCTCGACGAGGGCAACGGCTTCGATGTTGTGACGCAGCTCAGGTGGCGCTTCGGTCTCGCCCTGCCGGCCATCCTGATCACCGCCGACCGGAGCCAGGAGGTGCGCGAGCGTGCCCTGGCGAAGAACGTCCACCTCCTGAACAAGCCGGTGAAGCCGGCGGCCCTACGCGCCCTGCTCGCCCAGTGGCGGGTGCGCAAGCAGGCCGCCGAGTAGTCGTCGTCAGTCGGCGCAGGCCTCCGCCATGAAGGTCCCGATGCGGTCGAGACAGCGGTCACTGTTGGAGCCGGGGAAGCCGATGAAGACGTGGCAGCCGGCCGGATAGACCTCCATCTCGGCGCGCGCGCCAGCCGCAGCCCAGCGGGGCGCCATCAGCAGGGTGTCGTCGACCAGCGGGTCGCGCGACCCGACAGTGAAGAGCGCCGGGGGCATGCCGGTGAGATCGGCATGGATCGGGGAAATGTCGGGATGACGCACGTCGCCGCCGCGCACGAGGAAGTGGCGGACAAACATCTCGATGTCGCGCGTGTTGAGCACGAGCTTCTCCGGGCCCCAGCGGCGCACGGACGGCGACAGTGCCAGATCATAGCAACCGGCATGCAGGTTGGCTGCGCGGAATGGCATGACGCCATGGCGGTCGCGCAGCCTCAGCAGGGTGACGACGGAGAGATGGGCGCCGGCGCTCTCACCGCCGATCACCAGGCGGTCGGTGCCGAACAGGCCCCTGGCCTCGCGGGCGATCCAGAGCGCCGCCGCCTCGCAGTCGTCCGGTCCCATCGGATAGGGATGTTCCGGAGCCAGGCGGTAGTCGATCGAGACGCAGGCCATGCCGGCATGGTCAGCGAAGCGCTCCAGCCAGGGATCCTGCTGGTCGACGCTGCCGAGCACCCAGCCGCCGCCATGGATGTGGACATAGACGCCTCTGGGCTTCTCGGCCGCGATGATGCGCAGGCCGATCGGCCCGTGAGGACCCTCGATGGTCATGGTCGTCGCGCGCGGCGACAGGACGGGTGCGGGAAAGGCGCCCCTGCCCTCGCGACGCATCTGGCGGATGACGGCAGGCGGATGGGCCCAACTGTCCCAGTCCTCGAGACGCTTCAGGATGGCGGCGTTGACCGCCAGAGCGTCGGCGGGCGCGTTCCTTGGGTCGAAGGCGTGGGCGAGGGCGCTCAGGTCGGTCATGGATCATCCGCCGGAATGGGGCGGCGATGAAAGCCCGGCCGGCGCCGCGCCGCAAGTGCGCCCCCGGCATTCATGCCTCCCGCTCCGGCGCGGGCTCGACTAGGATTGCCCCATGACCGACCAACCCGTTCCGAAGCGCGACCTGGCCTCCCCGTCCCTCGGGCTCGTCCTCGGCGGTGGCGGCGCCAAGGGCCTCGCCCACATCCTCGTCATCGAGGCGCTCGACGAACTCGGCATCAGGCCGACGGAGGTCGCCGGCACCTCCATCGGCGCGATCATCGGGGCCTGCTATTGCGCCGGCATGAGCGGCCGGGAGATGCGTTCCTATGCGCTCGATGCGCTGCGCATGAAGCCGGAGGTCCTGCGCCGTCTCTTCGCCGCCCGCGTCGGGCGGTTCTCCGACCTCCTCCGGAATGGTCTGTCCAATCCGGTGCTCGTCGATCCGGAGCGGCTGCTCGACGCCTTTCTGCCGCCGACCTTGCCGAAGACCTTCGCCGAGCTCGTCATCCCGCTCACCGTGGTCGCCACCGACTATTACGCCCGCGTCGACGTCGGGTTCTCGAGCGGCCCGCTCATGCCGGCCGTGGCCGCCTCGATGGCGATCCCCGGCGCCCTGCGCCCGGTCCTGCATCAGGGGCGCGTGCTCGTCGATGGCGGCACCATCAATCCCGTGCCGGTCGACCGGGTGAAAACACCGGTGACCCTCGCCGTCGACGTGCTGAGCGGTGCAGGAACGACGCGCGAGATCAACGACGTCATCCCCGATGCCTGGGAGGCGCTGTTCGGCTCGGTGACGCTGATGATGCAGGTGCTGGGCGCCGCGCGCCTTGCCGAACATCGGCCGACGATTCACCTGCGGCCGCCGGTCGACCAGTTCCGCGTCCTTGAGTTCTTCCGGGCGAAAGAGATCTTCGCCGCCTGCGAGCCGATCAAGGACGAGGTGAAGCGCCGGCTCGACCTGGTCCTCGGGTCGAGCCCGGCCGTGCTGCTCGACGCCCCGCACAGCGGCGACTAGCGCCGCCCGAAGAGCCTCTCGACATCCGCCAGCGACAGCGAGACCGAGGTCGGACGGCCATGATTGCACTGGGCCGAACCGGGGGTCGCCTCCATTTCGCGGAGCAGCGCATTCATCTCGGCGGGACGCAGCAGGCGACCGGCGCGGACCGAACCATGGCAGGCCATGGTGGAAGCGACATGCAGCAGCCGCTGTTCCAGCGGCGCGGCAGTATCCCATTCGGCGAGGTGATCTGCGATGTCGCGCACCAGCGCCTCGGCATCGACCTCGCCGAGCAGGGCCGGCGTCTCGCGCACGACGACAGCGCCCGGCCCGAAGCTCTCGATCACGAGGCCGAAGCGGTCGAGATCGCCGACGCGTTCGAGGAGGCGGGCGGCATCGTCGGGGTCGAGTTCCACGACGACGGGAATGAGCAGCGCCTGGCGGGCGATGCCGCTCTCCGCCATCTGCCGCTTCAGGCGCTCATAGACGAGCCGCTCGTGCGCCGCATGCTGGTCGACGATGACGAGACCGTCACGGGTCTGCGACAGGATGTAGGTGCCGTGCAACTGCGCCCGCGCCGCGCCGAGTGGGCGATCGAGGTCGTCCGGGTTCGGCACGGTCTGCGATGCCCCAGCCTCGGCCGCCGGTGCGAGGTCCATGGCGAAAACCGCCTGCGCGGCATCGGCGAAGCCCGGCGCGGCGGGCCGGGTGAAGGACTGCCGCCAGTCGTAGTCCGCTCCCGATCCGGCGCGGAGACCGCTCTGTCGAAAGGCATCGACGGTGGCGGCGGCGAGGGTCGTCGCGGTCGCCGGCGAGGCGGCTGCGATGGCCTCGCGAATCGCCGTGACGATCAGGCCCCTGACCAGCGCCGAATCGCGGAAGCGCACCTCGGTCTTGGCGGGGTGGACGTTGACATCGACCTCGTGGGGATCGAGTTCGAGAAACAGCGCCACCGCAGGCTGGCGGTCGCGCGGCATCACGTCAGCATAGGCGCCGCGGACAGCGCCGAGAACGAGGCGGTCGCGGATCGGCCGGCCATTGACGAAGAGAAACTGGCTGGCTGCCGTCGCCTTGCCGAAGGTCGGCAGGCCGGCGAAGCCGAACAGCCGCACCGCATGGCGCGACACGTCGAGGGCCATGGCGTTCTGCGCGAAATCTCGGCCCGCGACCTCGCCGATCCGCGCCAGAAGGCCGGATTCGCCGAAGGCCTGCGCCGCGAAGTGGCGGGTGCTCCCGCCCTCCTCGGTCAGCGAGAAGGCGACCGTCGGATGGGCGAGCGCGAGACGCTTCACGACATCCGCCACGGCAGCCGCCTCGGCACGGTCGCTCTTCAGGAACTTCAGCCGCGCCGGCGTCGCCGCGAAGAGGTCCTCGATCTCGACGCGCGTGCCGGATGCCAGGGCCGCCGGGCGGCACTCGCCCTTGATGCCGGCATCGACGGTCAGCGCCCAGCCATGCGGCTCGGAGGCGTGGCGGGTGGTGATGGTGAGGCGCGCGACAGCCCCTATGGACGGCAGTGCCTCGCCGCGAAAGCCGAGGGTGCGGATATCGAGGAGGTCCTCGTCATGCAGCTTGGACGTCGCGTGCCGCTCGACGCAGAGTTCGAGATCGTCCCGGGTCATGCCGCTGCCGTCGTCGGCGACACGGATCAGCCGGCGTCCGCCCGCGCCGACAAGGATGTCGATGCGCCCCGCACCAGCGTCGAGGGCGTTCTCGACGAGCTCCTTCACGGCGCACGCCTTATCGAGATGCTCGGCCAGCGCAAGG
>CAZPMD010000084.1:0-19443 GCA_964587395.1 uncultured Hyphomicrobiales bacterium | reverse complement strand
TGAGGAGCGGTATTCGGCGAAGTGACGGAGGCAGCGTCATCACGGTCAATCCTTCAGCGCGGAAAGGTAGGCGACGACATCCTCGATCTCCTGGGCGGAGAGCACCGGCCGGCTGCGGTAGCGCTCTTCGACGTGGAGCAGGCGCTCGACGCGATGATAGGCCGGCATGGCAGCCGCCGGATTCACCAGGGTCGGATCGACCAGCCTCAGGCGGATCTGGCCCGGCGTCAGGCGCGTTCCGACGCCGGCGAGCGGCGGTCCCACCTCACCCATGAACGGCTCCGACCGGTCCGGGATCGCATGGCAGATGAGGCAATTGGCCGTCTCCCGGTTGCGGACGATGCGGGCACCGCGCGTCGCATCGCCGACGACCCCGGCGAGCGGCGCTTCCACCGCATCGCCGGTCACGACGAAAGGCGCCATCCCCTGACCCGCGGCCGGGCCTGGGAGGCAGAGAAGGACGAGCGCCGTGCGGAAGGCCCTCACGCCCGCCTGAGGTCCTGGTCCTTGAGCGGCACAGAGCGGATGCGCTTGCCGGTGGCGGCGAAGATCGCATTCAGCACGGCCGGCGCGGCGACCATGATGGTGGGCTCGCCGACGCCGCCCCAGAAACCGCCGGACGGCATGACGATGGTCTCGACCTGTGGCATCTCATCCATGCGCAACACGTTGTAGCTGTCGAAATTGGTCTCGACGATCTGCCCGTCCTTGACCGTGCAGGCGCCGTAGAGCAGCGCCGAAAGGCCGTAGACGAAGGATCCCTCCACCTGCATCTCGATCTGGCGCGGGTTCACCGCATAGCCGCAATCGGTGGCGGCGACGATCCGGTGCATCTTCAGCCGCCCCTGGGCGTCGACCGAAACCTCGGCTGCGGCGGCGACGTAGCTGCCGAAACCCATCTGCTGGGCGATGCCGCGATGGACACCGGCCGGCGGCGGCTTGTCCCAGCCGATCTTCTCGGCCACCGCATTGAGCACCGCGAGGTGGCGGGGATGGTTGCCCATCAGCTTGCGGCGGAAGGCGAGGGGGTCCCGGCCCGCCGCGTGGGCGAGTTCGTCGAGGAAGCACTCGAGGTAGATGGCGTTCTGGTTGTGGTTCACCCCCCGCCAGAAATGCGGCGGCACATGGGTGTTGCGCATCGCATGGTCGATCAGGAGGCTGGGGAACGAATAGCCGATCTGGCTGTCGTTGCCGCCGGCGTTGAGCCCCTGGAACTGCACGGGATCGCGCCCGCTCTGCAGTGCCGTGGGGAAGACGTAGGACAGGATCGACTGGCCGGAGATGCGCATGTGGAGACCGACGACGTTGCCCTGCGCATCGAGCCCTCCGCTGAGCTTGCACATGGTGACGGGGTGGTAGCGCCCCTGCACCATGTCCTCCTCGCGGGTCCATTGCGTCTTGATCGGCACGCCCGGCACCTGTCTGGCGATGGTGACCGCCTGGATCAGCCAGTCGTGGGTGGTGCGCCGGCCGAAGCCGCCGCCGAGATCGACCCGGTGCACGTCGCAGGCGGTCTGCGGCAGGCCGGCCGCCTGGGCGGTCGCGGCCAGCGCCGCCTCGCCGTTCTGCGTCGGGCACCAGACGTCGCAGCGGGTCGGCGTCCAGACGACCGTCGCATTCATCGGCTCCATCGGAGCGTGGTTCTGGAAGGGATAGGAATAGACCGCCTCGACCTTGCGGGCGGCGCCGGCGATGGCGGCGCGCGCGTCGCGGTTCGTGTTGCCGACGAAGGCTTCCGAAGCCTCGAGACCCTCGCGCAACCGGGCCTCGATGGTGGCGGAGGACACGCTGCGGTTCGGCCCGTAGTCCCAGGTCACCGGAAGTGCGTCGAGCGCCGTTTTGGCCTGCCAGAAGGTGTCGGCGACCACGGCCACGGCGGTGTCGCCGACCTTCAGCACGTGGCGCACGCCCGGCATGGCGGCGACCTTGGCGGCGTCGAAGGAGGCGACCTTGCCGCCGAAGACGGGGCACTCCTTCGGCACCGCCACCAGCATGCCCGGCATATTGAGATCGGAGCCGTAGACGAGGGCGCCGGTGGTCTTCGCGGCGGTGTCGAGCCGCTTCACCGAGGTGCCGATGACCGTCCAGTCCTTCGGGTCCTTCAGCGGCACGTTGGCCGGGGGCGACAGGCGCGCCGCCGCGGCCGCAACCTGGCCGTAGCGCACCGAGCGGCCGGATGCGGCATGGGTGATGACGCTGTCCCTGGCGCGACACTCGGCCGCCGGTACGCCCCAGGCCTCCGCCGCCGCCTGGATCAGCATGACGCGCGCGGTCGCACCGCCCCGACGGACATAGTCCTGGCTCTGGCGGATGCCCTGGCTGCCGGCCGTGAGGAAGGCGCCCCAGGCGCGGTTGCGCGCCAGCGACTGGCCGGGGGTCACATACTCCGTGACGATCTTCGACCAGTCACACTGCAGTTCTTCGGCGATGAGTTGGCAAAGGCCGGTGCGGGTGCCCTGGCCCATCTCCGAGCGGGCCATCCGCAGCACGACGGTGTCGTCGGGACGGATCACCACCCAGGCGTTGATCTCGGGCGTGGCAGGCGCCGCGGCCTGCTGCGCCAGCGCACTGGCCGGCAGGTGGAAGCCGACGGCGAGCCCTGCGGCCGCCTTGAGGACGGTGCGGCGGGAGGGAGAGGTCTCGATGAGCGTCATGGTCGCCTCCCTCAGCCCTGGCGGTTTGCCGCGGCCTGCTTGATGCCGGCGCGGACGCGGTTGTAGGTGCCGCAGCGGCAGATGTTGGTCATCGCCGCGTCGATGTCGGCGTCGGTCGGGTTCGGCTTTTCGGCCAGCAGCGCTGCCGCGGCCATGATCATGCCGGACTGGCAGTAGCCGCACTGCGGCACGTCGAGGTCGCGCCAGGCGACCTGCACCGGATGCATGCCGTTTTGCGACAGGCCCTCGATGGTGACGATCTTCTGGTCCGCCGAGACGGCGCTCAGCGGAAGGGCGCAGGCGCGGACCGCCTGCCCGTCGATGTGGACGGTGCAGGCGCCGCAGGCTGCGATGCCGCAACCATACTTGGTGCCGGTCAGGCCCGCCTGCTCGCGCAGGACCCACAGGAGAGGCGTGTCACCCGCCGCACTGACATCGACCATCTGGCCGTTGATGTTGAGCTTCGCCACGCGCAGCCTCCCGATTCAGCCGGACCCTGGACAGCCTCTTGCCTGGGGCCAAGTCGATCTGTGTCGAGGCGCGGATACAACCCGCTTCAGCACGACTGAACTTCACTTTGTCGAGAGCCGCTGGGCCTGCCCTTCGACCTGACCTGCCCAGGCCGCGAACCGTCCGCGGAACCGGGTCAACTCCAGTCTCCTCGGCCAGCCGCGACCTGGTGGCAGCACCTCAGCCCCTGATCTTGCGCGCCGAAGGGCATGGCGGATCAGAGGAGCAGTGCGCGGCGGCGACGATCGCGCCGGGCGTCTGTCAGCGAAGCGCCGGGAACGGACTGTTGGCCTTTGGCCGCACCGCTGCGTCGCTGAGTATTCGGAGGCCAGGAAGAAGGCGGGCACCGCCGCCGTCAGAGAAATGATCGGGCGCAATCCGATGCGGCCAAGAGTCCTGGCGCATTGCATCGGGCGAATGCAGTCAGAAGCCTACGCACGCCAGAAGTCCGGTGCGAAAGCTCCGATCAAAGGCGCCACTGCCCGCAGCAGCCAGTCCTCCCAGGGAGCGCAAGAGCGTCTGCGTCGAGCACAGCGATGAAGGTCTGGTTCAAAGGTGCGAGGCAGAACCACCTTGTCTGGCTCATGCCTCGTCAGGTTTCCGGGAGCGTTGTCGCGCCACTACTCGGACAGCTGAACCTGCGTGCCCACCACACCGATCGCGTTCGGTACAGGAACGTCGGTGGCGCCGTAACGGGCATTCATGATGAGGTTCGGGCCAGCGTCGAGCTCCATCCAGCGGGTGACGATGATGGTATAGGCCGACTGGTCGGCGACCGGCTTGTTGGCGTCGACCCTCAGCCGCCCGTTGGGCAGGTAGATCGTGCCCAGCAACATGCGCGCGTCGTCGCTGCTGATCAGGTGCCTGCGGCCGACGGGCGCGGACCGGTCCTCGAAAAACAGCAGCGAGGCCAGGGCGCCATCGCGCGGAGCGGACAGGCTGATGGAACTGCGCGCGGTGAAGTTGATGACGCTCGTCGCGCCGGAGAGATAGAAGCCGACATAGGTCCCGCTCAGCGAGGCGCCGCCGTCGACCCAGAGCGGGCCGTCCTTGATCACGTACTCGCCTGGCGCAAGGCGAACGCTCGCTCCCCTGGTGATCTTCAGGCCGCCACAGTAGACACCTGGCCGCAGGGTCGTGCTGATGCCTGAGATGACCAGGTTGGTCTGGCTGCAACCGCCGACACTCGGGGGCGTGCGGGCGGCGAGTGGGTCGCGCAGCTGGGGGCAGCTGGTGATGGGATCGGGCGTGAAATTCGCCTTCGTCCCCACTTTGCCGCCAGACGAACATATGACCTGGGCCGACAGGATCGAGGCGTTCGCGCCGACGAGACCTTGCGTGTGGGTGGAATTCGAATAGACCGCGCAGTTCCGAGCCGTCAGCTGGGCACGGGTCTTCAGCCAGACGGCATGCGCCTGGGCGGGTTCGAGGCCGATCAGGCAGATCGGGACGCCGGAGCCGACCTTGCCGACGGCGCGAACCTGCAGCTGGGTGGGCGTGGAGATCAGCGACAGCCCGAAGACGGCGGCATAGGGCCGGGTGATCACGACCTCGACCGCGGTTCGGGCGGGGTCGATCGCAGGCCTGACGTCGGAACCGTCGACGCCGAGCTGCGAGACGATCTGGGTTCGCGCGAACCGGGCAGTCGTGTTGACCACCGCCGTCAGATCGGCGTTTGCAAAGCGCAGTTCCCGGGCACCGGCGAGCACCGCGGCATCGGCCGCAGCCTGGAGTTTGCCGCGCTGGCTGGCAATGGACGCGTATTCGGTCGCCACGCCGCCCGCGAGGAGGAGCACCGGGATGCTCAGGCCCGCGATCGTGCCGACGCTCGCATCCGATCCACGCCGGAACCTGGCGAAGGCTTGCCGAAGCCGCTTCATGCCGCCACTTCGGCGCTGCGGTAGACGACGCGGCAGGCGGGAAGGCTGATGCGGACACAGGCACCCGCCTCGCCGCCGACCTCGAAGGTGAGCGAGCCGCCGTGCAACTCGGCCACGAGCTTGGCAAGCGGGAGTCCAAGGCCAAGGCCGCCCACGCGCCGCGCCAGGCCGGCGCTTTGCTGGTGGAACGGCGCCACGCACGCGGCCACCTGCGCATCCGTGAGGCCCGGACCGCGGTCACGCACGTCGATCGCCACCGAACCATCCGCCAAGGTCGTGACAGACAGTGCTGCCAGCCCGCCACCATGTACGGCAGCGTTGCTCAGAAGGTGGAAGATCGCCCGCTCGAGGAGATCTCGGTCAGCGACGATTCTCAGCGTCTTCTCGAAGTCACAGATGGCATGCATCGGGCCGAACTTCTGCTCGACGTCGGCAAGGACGCGCCCGGCGATTGCATCCGGTGCGTACTCGTCCTCCCTCAACTCCCGCTCGGACGAGGACAGCGCGGAGTAGAGCATCAGGTCGCTGAACAGTCCGAGGAGACCCTCACCCGCCGTACGGATGAACCGCGCATGGTCGACGTAGCCGCTTTCTCCGATCGGTCCGAGCGACTGCTTCTCGATCAGGTCGGAAAAGCCGATGATGGCGCTCAGCGGCGTGCGGAACTCGTGGCGCATCAACGTGAGGATTTCGGATTTCATCCGGCTGATGCTGACGGCCTCGTCGCGGGCGCGCCTGGCCTCGCGCTCGTGCCGGGCAGCACGCACGACATAGCGGACGTGATGGCTGAGCTGCCGCCAGTTGACGGGCTTCACCGTGAAGGAATTGGCGCCGACATCGAAGGCGCGGTCGATCGAGACGGCATCCTCGCGACCCGTGACCATGATGACCGGCATGTCGTGGAGCCGCTCGGCGCCGCGAATGCGCGCCAGCAGGCCGTAGCCGTCGAGGCGGGGCATCTCGATGTCGATGAGGGCGATGTCATAGGGGGCCGCCGCGAGCCGCTCCCATCCCTCTTCGCCGTCTCCCGCGGTGTCGATGGTCACCTTTGGCGCCGAGAGATAGACACAGGCGAACTCGCGCAGGATCGGATCGTCGTCCACGACGAGGACGCGCAACGGCTCGTCGAGGACGAAACTCCAGCGTCCTTCAGGGGTGTGGGCCTCTGCCATGGAGCCAGCTTCTGCCAGCAAGATTAAAATTACGCTGACGAGCTGCAATTAAGATCGTTTTCAGCCGGTGCCGTTAGCGTTCCCTTACATGGAATGGAGTCGAGACCGGCAGATGCAGCCAAACCGATCGATCGGCCGGAAGCTCGGCCTGTTGTCGTTGCTGTCGGTTGCCGTCGCCGTGGCCATCGGAACCGCCTTCGCGCTGACCCAGGAAACGCACCGCTATGTCGAGGCCAAGAGCGAGGCCTTCATCGCCACCGCCCAGGTCTTCGCCGCGGCTGTCGCCGATGCGGCGGCCGCGGGCGACGAGCAGGCAGCGCTCCGCGCGATGCGCGCCATCGCCTCGATGAACGGCATGTTGATGGCCCGTATCGAGACGGCCGATGGCAGCGTCCTGGCCTCGATCGGCCTCGCCTCCAGTCTGGACCGGGACGCGCGGCTGAGCCTCACGGAGCGGCCGAGCGCCTGGACCATCCTGGCGAGCGGCACCATCGAAACGACGGTGCCGATCCGACACAACGGTCGTGACATCGGCCAGTTCGTCATGGTCGCCGAGGCGAACGACCTCCTGCAGCGGCTGCTCATGACGCTCGCGGTGACCCTCGTCGGTGCCGTTCTGGCGGTCGTCGCCGGCCTCGCCGTGGCCCGCAGGCTCGGCAGATCGATGGTCCAGCCGATAACCGGGCTGACGGCCGCCATGCAGCAGATCAGGGAACGCCACGATTTTTCCTCCAACGTCGCGGTGACCTCCGACGACGAGGTGGGCGCGATGGTGGAGGGCTTCAACGGGCTGCTCGCCGAGATCCGTGCTCGCGACGAGCGCCTCGCCGAGCACCTTCGAGACCTCGAGCGCCAGGTCGCCGATCGCACCTCGGACTACCGCGTGGCACGGGATGCCGCGGAGAAGGCCAACCGGGCCAAGAGCGACTTCCTCGCGGCCATGAGCCACGAGATCCGCACACCCATGAACGGCATCATGGTCATGGCCGAACTCGTCGCCAGGAGCGCGCTCGACGAGCGTCCGCGGCGCCACGCGGAAACCATCGTCCGTTCCGGCCGCAACCTCCTCGCCATCATCAACGACATCCTCGACCTCTCCAAGATCGAGGCAGGGCAGCTGACGCTCGAGGCTATTGCCTTCGATCCCGCCGAGATCATCGACCAGATCGTCGTCCTGTTCTCGGAGCGCGCGCGGGAGAAGGGCTTGGACCTCTGCGCCTTCATCGACCCGGCCCTGTCCGGCACGATCACCGGGGATCCCGTCAGGGTGCAGCAGGTCGTCGCCAATCTCGTCAACAACGCGGTGAAGTTCACCGAGAGCGGCTCGGTGCTGGTTGTCGCCGAGGCCGTCGATGGCCTGCCGTCCGCCATGCGGATCTCGGTCTCCGACACGGGCGTCGGCATCCCCGCCGACAAGATCGGCACGCTCTTCACGGCCTTCTCCCAGGCAGACCAGTCGATCACGCGGCGCTTCGGTGGAACCGGGCTCGGCCTCGCCATTTGCCGGAAGATCGCCGACGCCATGGGGGCCACGGTGACGGTCGAGAGTACGCCGGGTGCCGGGTCGACCTTCACCTTCACCCTTCCCATGGGCACACGCGCCATCGGCGAGCCCTGGCCGCACGATGCTGGCGCGAGAACCGCGATCGTCGACCTCGAGGGCCGCAACGGCGACGTCCTGGCGCTCTACCTCTCGGCGGCAGGCTTTCGGGTGGCGCGGCGCTCCGCGACCATTCCCGCCGGGGACATCGCGTCAGGTTCAATCGTCTTCACCGCGAACGACGCCGCCTGGCCCGATGGAGCAGGCATTGCCATCGTTCGATGTGCGTCCCTGGCCGAGGGCGCCGACCTGGCGGGCCGGGCGCGCCTCGACCTTCCGGTCCAGCGCGCGGAACTCCGCAGCCTCATCGTCCGGCACCTCGCCGGCCAGGATCTCGCTCCCGCCGGCTTGGCGGTTCACGTCGATAGCGCGCGCCCCGATTTCGGCCATGTGCGCATCCTCGTTGTCGACGACAGCCCAGTGAACCGAGAGGTGGCGCTGGCGGCGCTGGCGCATTTCGGCACGACGGCCGACTGCGTCGAGGACGGCCTCCAGGCGGTGACGGCTGTCACCACCGGCGACTACGACCTCGTCTTCATGGACGGGAGCATGCCCGTCATGGACGGCTTCGAGGCGAGCCGCCGCATTCGCGCGGACGAGGCGGCAAGGGGTGCCGCCCGTGTCCCCATCGTCGCGCTCACCGCTGACGTCATCGGCACCGCAGCCGAGGCTTGGCGGGCCTGCGGGATGGACGACATCCTCCTCAAGCCCTTCACCCTTGAGGACCTCGCCGAGATTCTGCGCCGCTGGGCACCGGCGGCATCGTCTTCCGTGGCACCCCGCGTGGATGCACTGCCCAAGCCAGAGGACGTGCCCATCCAGACTTCCACCCTGGCGGGCGAGAACGACCTCCTCAGCCGCGAGAAGCTCGACGAGTTCGCCAGCATGGCCGCGCTCGGCCGTCCGGACTTCGCAGAGCGGATCCTGGGGCTGTGGAAGACGCACGCTGAGCCCGCGCGCGTCTCCATCGACGAGGCCATGGCCGCGGCTGATTGCGAGGCGGTAGGTCGCGCCGCCCATAGCTTGAAGTCCATGAGCCTCAATGCCGGCGCCGCCCGCGTGGCCGACCTCGCGCGCACCATCGAGACGATCGCCCGGGTAGAGGGAAGCCTGCCTGACCGCGATCTCGTCGCAGCGCTCGGGGCGGCGGTCGACGCGACTGCGGCGGCCATCGACACTCATCTCGGCGTAGCATCGGTTCCGGTCGTCGCTCCGGCAGCAGCGGGAAGGCCACAGGCACCGGCCCAGCCCCTCGCTGAGGAGCTCCTGCAGGCGATCGAGGCCGGAGAGATCAGGCCTTTTTTCCAGCCGATCGTCTCCCGTGGCGAATATCGGCTTGTAGGAGTTGAGGCCCTCGCCCGTTGGGTGAAGCCGGATGGGACCGTCATCGTGCCGACGAAGTTCATCCCGGAGGCCGAGGCCAGCGGGCTGATCATTCCGCTCGGTACCCATATCTTGCGGGACTCCATGCGTTGTGCCCGTGAATGGCCGGGGATCAACCTGTCCATCAATGTCTCGCCACTGCAGCTGCAGGAGGATGATTTCGAAGCTCTCGTCCTCGATGCCCTGACCGAGACCGGTTTCGCCGCCGCAGACCTCACCCTCGAGGTGACCGAGACCGCGCTCATTGGTAGCGAGGAGCGGACCGTCGAAACGCTGCGGCGCCTGAGGGAGAGAGGCATCGGCGTCGCGCTCGACGACTTCGGAACCGGCTATTCCAGTCTGGCTTATCTGCGCCGGTTCCCCTTCTCGCGCATCAAGATCGACCGCTCCTTCATCGCCGAGGTGGACAGTGCCATGGACGCCGCAGCCATCGTCCACGCCGTGGTGGCCATCGGACGCTCCCTCGGGCTCAAGATCGTTGCGGAGGGGATCGAGACGGAAGCCCAGGAGCGCTTCGTGTCGGCAGCAGGCGTTCACATGCTGCAGGGCTATCGGTACGGTTTGCCCACACCGGCGGACGAGGTGTCGTCGCTCCTCGGCAAGCAATCGAAAGCTGGATGACACGGCCCGCCGGATGCACAGGGGCGCAGCACTTGCGGCGAGGGTCGACCTGCTGTCTGCCGACCATGGCAAAGCTGAACATCCGCTCGTCGGCCTAGACCTGAGGCCCGCGGTCGAGGCGTGATCTGGGACCGATCTTTGGACCGCCCGAGGATGGAGCTTGCGGGCCTTGGCCACGGTGGCGGGCTGGACGCGCCATCGGGAACTGCCCGCGAGATCGGAGGCTGCTGCCGATGGCCGGGTGCGGCCGATCCTCGTTGCAGTATCTGCGTCAAGCCTCCAGTTCTTCGACGGCATCCGCAAGCGTCAGGAACCAATGGGCGTTCAGGCGTTCGGCCCTGAGGCGTCCATTGAAGGCTTCGATGAAGGCATCGTCGGCCCCGGCTGGCCCGGCCGGGAGAAGTCCAAGGCCGCGCCCCTGGCATGGGCCCAGAGATCGCGGTCACGGCGGTCGGAGGAGCCGCGAAAGCTCCCGCTGTTTCAAGCGAACAGCCTGGCTGTCTTGTCGCTGCGCTCGATCAACACCGCGCACGTGGCGTGGCGGGCAATGGCCGCGGCGGAAGAGCCGAGCAGATAGGTCGCCATGGAGGGCCGGTGCGCGCCGATGACAATGAGGTCGGCGCCCCAGGATTTCGCCTCGTCGAGCACCTCGTCATGGACCGAGCCCATGCGGCTGATCGTCGACACGCGTTCGGCCGGCAGTGTCACGGTCTTGGCGACCAATGCCAGGCCTGCATTGGAATGCGCCTCGAGCCTTCCATAGTAGTCGTGGGGCACGGATTCGAGCGAGCCGGTCGGCATCAACGCGCGCACATGGACGAGCCGGATCTCGCCGCCATAGGTCTTCGCGAGTTCCGTGGCGACCATCACGCCGGGAGCTGCGATCTCTGGCTCGTGGATGTCGACAGGCACCAGAATCTTCTTAAACATGGCACGCACTTCCCCCATCCTCGCCGACGTTCATCCGGCACCTGTTCTCGGAGCGAGCATGATCCCGAACTTGGAAGCTGGCAAGCATGCGCCCGCACTGGGCAGGCGCGGGGCCGCCGCCGTCGCAGGTCGTGTTCGGATGCCCGTCAGCAGACCTTCCACGGCGGGCCTTTGGTGGATCTCTGAAAGGAGGTTGCTCAGGGCCCTTTCAATCGTAATGACGCCGAAGCTGAATGCCAGGACCGATACAGGATCAAGGACGCAGGCGGCCTGGTCATCCGGTCGCGCAGCGCCGATCCGGTGCCAGTCTGTCGACCTTCGTCACGCCCGTCTGAATGTGCTTGCATCCGTGACGCAGGGCCACCCGCTGGATGGCTGGTTGCAAGATGCCGCTGCGCCAGCTTTTCTGGCGAGCCTGGGTCGACCCGGTCAGGTAACATGCCAATCGCCTCTCTCGACGCTCAAACATCCGTTGGCGAGGTCGCGTATCGCCAGATTCGCGCCGATGTCCTTTTTGCACGGCTCAAGCCCGCCCAGCGGCTGAAGCTCGACCGCCTGCGGGCGGAATACGGGACGAGCGTCTCCACCCTGCGGGAGATTCTCAACCGGCTGGCCTCGGAAGGTCTGGTCCTGGCTGAAGGCCAGAAGGGTTTCGAGGTGGCGCCGGTCTCGGTGCCGGATCTGCGGGAGGTTGCGGAGATGCGGCTCTTCCTTGAACACCACGCTCTCGAACTCTCGCTGGCGGCCGGCGATCTCGAATGGGAGGGTCGCGTCGTGGCCGCCCATCACAAGCTTGCGCGGATCGAGCAGCGCCTGCTCGCCGGCGAGACCGCGGATCCCGCGGAATGGAAGCGCTACGACTGGGAGTTCCATCACAGCCTGATCTCGGCCTGCGGCTCGGCGGAACTGCTCGACATCCATGCCGGCGTCTACGACAAGTACCTGCGCTACCAGATGGTGGTCGGCATCTTCCGGGGCGAGGCCGCCGCTCGCGAACATGCGGACCTGCTGGAGGCAGCGCTCGCCCGGCGCACCGACCGGGCCAAGGCGATCCTCGCCACCCACATTCGCTCCTGTGTGGACGCCATCGAGGCGCGCCACGCCCTTCCCGAAACCCGGGTGGCGGCATGACCACAGACCTGTTCCCGTCGGCGGGCGAGAGTGCCTACAAGCGGATCCGGACGGACATCATCACCGGGCGGCTGGCCCCCGGAAGCCGGCTGAGGCTCGATGGGCTCCGGCGCGACTACGGGGCGAGCATTAGCACGCTGAGGGAGACGCTGAACCGCCTGGTCTCCGAGAAGCTCGTGGTCGCGGAAGGACAGCGTGGTTTCGAGGTGGGCCCGATCTCGGCCGCCAACCTCCGCGAGATCGCCGCGCTCCGCCAGCTGCTCGAGTGCCACGCGCTTCGCCAGTCCTTCGCCCAGGGCGATCTCGAATGGGAGGCGCGGGTCATCGCCGCCCATCACAAGCTCGCCCAGATGGAGGCGCGGATGGCCACCGGTGACCGCGCCGATACCGACCTGTGGAAGCGCTACGACTGGCAGTTCCACCAGGCGCTCGTCTCGGCCTGCGGGTCGCAGGTCCTGATGCATGCGCACGCCGCGATCTTCGAGCGCTACCTGCGCTACCAGATGGTCGCCCTGAGCTATCGCGGCGCCATCGCGGCCGCCGAGCATCTGGCGATGAAGGAAGCTGCCCTGCGCCGCGACGCGGACGAGGGATGCGCCCTGCTCGAACGACACATTGCTGGAGGAGTGGAGCACGCCCTCGCCACTGGAGCAATCTCCTAACGTCAGATGATTTGTTGAATCTCCTATGAAATGAGTTATGACTGGTCGCCTCGAAGCTCCCGGGAGGTCAGGGCGTCCATATGCAGCATGTTCAGCTCGGCCTGATCGGCGACAAGATCCAGACCTCGCGGTCGCCGGACCTGCACCGGCTGGCCGGCCGGATCTGCGGCCTCGATGTCAGCTACGAACTGCTCATTCCACCCGCCCGTGGCGAACCCTTCGATGCCGTCTTCGATCATTGCCGCAGCGGCGGCTATCGCGGCATCAATGTCACCTATCCCTACAAGGAGAGGGTGCTGTCGCGCCTGACCGCGCCTGGCGAGGATCTGCTGGCGCTCGGGGCCTGCAACACCGTCGTCTTCGGCGCGGATGGTCCACAGGGCGCCAACACGGACTGCACCGGCTTTGCATCCGCCTTCCGCCACCGTTTCGGTGACGCCTCGCCCGGCATCGTCGCCATGGCAGGAGCGGGTGGCGTCGGCAAGGCCATCGCCTTTGCCCTGGTGTCGCTGGGCGCGGATGAGATCAGGCTGTGCGACGCCGACCGCAGCAAGGCCGAGGCCCTCGCCGCCGCCCTGGCGCCGCGCGCCCAAGGGACCCGCATCGTCATCTGCGACAGCATGGCGGAGGCGGGCGAGCGGGCCGACGGCATCGTCAATGCCACCCCTCTCGGCATGGCCGGCGTCGGCGGCAACGCCATTCCGGACGTGGCGCTGGATGGCTCGGGCTGGGCCTTCGATGCCGTCTACACACCCGAGTGGACGGAGTTCCTGACCCGCGCCCGGGACGCCTGCCTCGATATCCTCAGCGGCTATGAGCTCTTCCTTTTCCAGGGTATCGATGCCTTCCGCATCTTCACCGGGCACGACGTCGATGCCGACGCCCTGCGTCGGGCGCTGGCGGGCGTCGAGCTGAGGGAAGCGTCCTGATGCGCACCTCCATCGCCACGGTGTCGGTCAGCGGCACCCTGCCCGAGAAGATCGCCGCCATCGCCGCGGCCGGCTTCGACGGGCTGGAGCTGTTCGAGCAGGACCTGCTCGTCACCGACGAGACACCCGCCGCCGTCCGCCGGATGATCGAGGACAACGGCCTCGCCCTGACCCTGTACCAGCCGTTCCGCGACTTCGAGACGCTTCCGGACCCCTATCGCACGGCCGCCTTCGACCGGGCCGAGCGCAAGTTCGACCTGATGCAGCAACTGGGCGCCGACCTGATGCTGGTCTGCTCGAGCGTCGCCCCGCAGGCCCTCGGCGGCATCGATCGTGCGGCGACGGATTTCCGCGAGCTTGGCGAGCGGGCCGCGCGGCGGGGCCTCAGGGTCGGTTACGAGGCGCTGTGCTGGGGGCGCCACGTCAGCGATCATCGCGACGCCTGGGAGGTCGTTCGCCGCGCCGACCACCCCGCCATCGGTCTGGTCCTCGACAGCTTCCATTCGCTGGCGAAGGGAATCGATTCCGAGACGATCCGTTCCATCCCGGGAGACCGCATCTTCATCGTCCAGCTGGCGGATGCCCCGCTCATCCACATGGATCTGCTGCACTGGAGCCGGCATCTGCGAAACATGCCCGGGGAAGGCGATCTTCCGGTGAAGGATTTCGTCAAGGCGATCTACGCGACGGGCTACGAGGGCTACCTGTCGCTGGAGATCTTCAACGACCAGTTTCGCGGCGGATCGGCACGCATCGTGGCCAAGGACGGCCACCGCTCGCTCGTCCACCTGATGGACCAGGTGTCGCGCGAGAGCCAAACAGGCCGGACGCCCGCCCGCCCGCTGCCGGAGCGTTCCGTGGTCCACGGCGTCGAGTTCGTCGAATTTGCTGCCGACGAGCGCCGCGCCGAGGCGCTCGGGTCGACCTTGCGCACGCTGGGCTTCCGCAAGGCCGGCCGTCACCGCTCCAAGGCCGTCGACCTCTTCCGCCAGGGCCAGATCAACCTCGTGGTCAACACTGAACAGGCCGGGCAGGCGCGCTCCGCCTTCCTCGCCCATGGCACGGCGGCCTACGCCATCGGCCTGCAGGTGGACGATGCGCAGGCCACCCTGGCGAGGGCCGTCGCGCTGGGTGCCGAACCCTTCGATCAGGATCCGAACCCCGGCGACATCCGCCTGCCGGGCATCCGCGGCATCGGCGGAAGCGTCATCTATTTCATCGACCGCTCGCCCGATCTCGTCCGGCTCTGGGAGCATGAATTCGTCAACGTCGCCGACGGCGCCGCCGCGGTCGATGCCGGGCTGGAGCGCATCGACCATGTCGCCCAGACCATGTTCGTCGACGAGTTGCTGACGTCGCTGCTCTTCTACACGTCGCTCTTCGACGTCCGGAAGCTGCCGATGGTCGACGTGGTCGATCCGGGCGGTCTCGTGCGCAGCCAGGTCATCGAGAACGAGAAGGGCGGCCTGCGCCTGACCCTCAACGGTGCAGAGAACCGCCGCACGCTCGCCGGGCACTTCGTCAGCGAACTCTTCGGCGCCGGCATCCAGCACATCGCCTTCTCGACCGGCGACATCAAGCGCACCGCGCAGGCTCTCGCCGCCAACGGATTCGAACCCCTGCGGGTCTCGCCCAACTACTATGCCGACCTCGCCGCGCGCTTTGGCCTGCCGGCCGCGGAGATCGCGGCGCTCCAGGCGGCGGGCATCCTCTATGATCGCGATGCTGGCGGCGAGTTCTACCAGCTCTATGGGCGCACCGGCGACGACGGCTTCTTCTTCGAGGTGGTCGAGCGCCGCGGCTACGCCGGTTATGGGGCATTCAACGCACCGTTCCGGATCGCCGCCCAGAAGCGACATCTCGCGCCGCCAACCCTGCCACGCCCTCTGGGTCGCGATTGAGTGTATGAGAATCCGAGAATCATCCGATGAAATAATGATTGTCTGTTGCTTCCGGATGAGGATCGGGCGATAGTGTTGAGGACGAGCCCCGAAAGAGGGCCAAGGGAGGAATGATGATGAGCATCGATCGTCGACTGTTCATGGCGGGTGCCGCCGCTGCCGGCCTGGCCGGCTCCGCCACTGGTGCGCTTGCCCAGGCCAAGCCCAACCTGCGCTTTTCGGCGGTGTTCTCCGAGCAGGACATCCGCGCCGACATGGTCAAGCGCTTCGCCGAGGCCATCAAGAACGACTTCACGCTGCAGCCCTACTACGGCGGCACGCTGTTCCGGCAGGGCACCGAACTGGTCGCCATGCAGCGCAACAACCTGGAGATGGGCAACATTGCCCCGCAGGACATTTCCAACCAGGTCCCTGCCTGGTCGATCGTCACCTCCGCCTATCTCTTCAAGGATGCCGATCATCTCAAGCGTGTCTTCGCCGGCGACGTCGGCCGCGACCTCAAGAAGATGGCCGAGGAGAAGCTCAATATCCGCATCCTCGGGCCGACCTATTTCGGCGCGCGGCAGGTGGGCCTGAAGCCGAAGACCCGCATCAACACGCCCGCCGACATGGCCGGCATCAAGCTGCGCATGCCCGGCGGCGACGCCTGGCAGTTCCTCGGCCGCTCGCTCGGCGCCAACCCGACGCCAATGGCCTATGGCGAGGTCTACACCGGCCTTCAGTCGGGTGCGATCGACGGGCAGGACAATCCGCTACCGAACGTGCAGAACATGAAATTCTTCGAGGTGATGTCGCAGATCGTGCTGACCTCCCACCTGGTCGGATTCGATCTCCTCTGCATCACCAACCGCGCCTGGAATGCCATGAACGCCCAGCAGCAGGCGGCCTTCCAGCAGGCGGCCGACGCCGCCATCGACTGGAGCACGGCGGAACACGTCAAACGGGAAGGCGAGCTCGTCGACTTCTTCAAGAAGCAGGGCCTCGACGTCTACACGCCGAACCTCGCCGCCTTCCGCGAGCATGCGCAGAAGATGTACCTTGCTTCCGATCTGGCGAAGTCCTGGGTGCCCGGGATGCTGGAGAAGATCAACGCACTCTGACGCAGCCGTCCGCCACCAACTCCCCTCAACCGCTCCGCGCGGGCCGGAGGCGCTCCCCGTGAAGTCTACTCTCCACAGCTGGGCGCCCTGGCTCGCACGGCGCGCCGAGAACGTCGCCGTGCTGATGCTCGCGGCGCTGTTCCTCGCCTTCCTGATCCAGATCGCCTTCCGCTATCTCTTCAACCTGCCCATCGGCTGGACCCACGAGATCAGCGTCATTCTCTGGCTCTGGCTGGTTCTCTGGGGCGCTGCCTTCGTGCTGACCGAGCGTGAGGAGATCCGCTTCGACCTGCTGCACGCCGCGGTGAGCCGGCGGACAAGGCGGGGGATGGCCTTCGTCTCCGCTCTCGTCATCGTCGTGGTCTATGCCGGCTCACTGCCGGCCATGATAGACTACGTGACGTTCATGAAGGTCGAGCGAACGGCCTACATGAAGCTGCCCTTCTCCTGGGTCTATGCGATCTACATCGTCTTCGCCGTTGCGGCGATCGTCCGCTACCTCTGGCTCGGCTTCGCGGCGCTGCGCGGCGACGAACCGGAGGATGACGATCCCACCAAAATGGGGTCGGGCATATGAGCCTTGCCTTCCAGTGTTCCATCGCGCTGATCGTGGCGCTGTCGCTGTTCGGCCTGCCGATCGGCCATGCCATGATCGCGGGCTCGATCATCTATCTCTTCATGGCCGGGCAGGACCTCAGCATCGCCGCCGAGCAGCTGCTCAACGGCATGTACACGAACTACGTCATCCTCGCCGTGCCGCTCTTCATCCTGGCGGCCGAACTGATGAACATCGGTTCGATGACCGAGCGTCTGCTGAAGTTCTGCGACGCGCTGGTCGGGCGCTTCCGCGGCGGCCTCGCCCAGGTCAACATCGTGCAGAGCATCATCTTCGCGGGCATGTCGGGCTCGGCCATCGCGGACGCCGCCGGCACCGGTCGCATGATGCAGGCGATGATGACCAAGGACGGCAAGTATCCGCCGGCCTTCGCCGCCGCGCTGACCGCCGCCTCCTCCGTCATCGGGCCGATCATCCCGCCATCGATTCCGATGGTGCTCTATGCGCTCGTCTCCGACGCCTCGATCGGCTTCCTCTTCCTCGGCGGCGTCATCCCGGGCCTGCTCCTCGGGCTGAGCCAGATGGGCATAGTCGCGGCCACGGCACGGCGGCGGAACTTCCCCGTCGAGGCGCCGGTGCCGGTGCGTGCCCTGCCGGGAATCACCTGGCGGGCTCTTCCCGTCATTCTCATGCCCGTGGTGCTGCTCGGCGGCATCTATGGTGGTGCCACCACACCCACCGAGGCCGCCGCGGTCGCCGCCGCCTATGCCCTTGCGATCTCGGTGATCCTCTATCGCAGCGTCAGCTTTCCCGATCTCTACCGGTCGCTTGCCTACAGCGCCCGCACGACGGCCACCATCGGCATGCTCATCGCCGGAGCGCTGGTGTTCAACTACGTGGTCACCATCGAGAACATCCCCAATGCACTGAAGGTTCTCCTGACCAGCTGGGACCTGTCGCCGCTCGCCTTCCTGATTCTCGTCAACGTGCTGCTGCTGATCCTCGGCTGCCTGCTGGAAGGAACGACGATCCTCCTCATCATCGTCCCTGTGCTGATCCCGACCGCCAAGGCGCTCGGCATCGACATGGTCCATTTCGGCGTGGTGGTGGTCATCAACATCATGTTGGGGCTGATCACGCCGCCCTATGGCCTCCTGCTCTTCATCATGAAGCAGATCGCCGAGGTGCCGTTGCGCGACCTCGTCCGCGAGACGCTCCCCTTCCTCTGGGCGATGATCGGGGCCCTCGCCCTCATCACCTATTTCCCCTCCCTGGTCCTGTGGCTTCCCCGCCTGCTCGGCTACCAGGGCTGAGCCCGCGCGGCGCTCCGGCGCCGCTCCCGATGCCTGCCAGGACTGATCCCATGACGCTTCGCATCACCATCCTCAACGGGCCGAACCTCAACCTCCTCGGCACGCGCGAGCCGCACATCTACGGCTACACGACCCTGACAGAGATCGAGGCCATGTGCCGGGCCCGGGCAGGCGAGCTCGGCGTGGAGCTGACGTTCCGCCAGTCCAATCACGAGGGCGTCCTCGTCGACTGGATCCAGGAGGCGCGCGAGGCGGCCGATGCGCTGATCATCAATCCGGCCGCCTATTCCTTCCGCTCGGTGGCGCTGATCGACGCGATGAAGGCGCTCGGCAAGCCGATCATCGAACTCCACGTCTCCAACATCCATGCGCGGGACGAACTGCACCGCCACTCCATCACCTCGACCGCCGCGACGGCGGTGATCTGCGGGCTCGGCCCCTATGGCTACGTCGCCGCCCTGGAGGCGGCGGTCCATCTGGCGGGGCGCACGCCGTGAGGGCGGGCCAGGGCTTCCTGGCGATCTGGAGCGACGTTCCTCCGGAGCAGGAGACGGACTACCTGCACTGGATGACTCGCGAGCATGCCCAGGAGCGGCTCGCCATCCCGGGGTTCCGCAACGTTCGGCTGTTCCGGAGCACCCGCACCGAGTATCGGCGCTTCTTCATCCTCTACACGCTGGAGTCCGCGGAGGTGATGGCGAGCCCTGCCTATCTGGCGCGGCTCAACGACCCGTCGCCATGGTCGCGGCGCATCATGCCCATGCTGGTCAATTTCCGGCGTGGAGGCGGCCGCGTCGAACTGCGGGAAGGCCGCGGGCATGGGACTCTGGTCGCCCCCACCGTCTGGCCCAAGACCGGACGGCGCGCGCAGTCTCCGCCCCTGTGGGTTCGTCACACCGCAATGGTCGTGCCTGTGCCGCGCTCAAATGCGACTTAGACATGCAAGATTGAAGAGCCCGGTTGACTGAAAAAACATAAGAAATTCCGGGTGGTGCCCCTAGCCATTTCCAAATCAGAGTATTCAAGCAGCTGATTTTATTGACTTAAGAGCCCGATTGAAAAGTAGTTGAGCGATATCAGCAGGTTGTGATTCCCGTTTGG
>CAZPMD010000083.1:13460-19670 GCA_964587395.1 uncultured Hyphomicrobiales bacterium | reverse complement strand
CCGGTTTCAACATCACCTTCGACGCGCGCTACGTCTGGATGCGGCAGAAGCGCATCCAGGGATCGCACTTCGCGCATCTGAAGCAGGCCGCCGCCGCCAACCAGTTCGTGCTGGACCGGCGGGTCGATCCCTGCATGAGCGAGCTCTTCCCTTGGGACAAGATCCCGGCAGCCCATGCGCTGATGCTGGCCAACAAGCACGCGCCGGGCAACATGGCCGTGCTGGTGAACGCGCCCCGTCCGGGCCTGCGCACGCTCGACGACGTCATCGAGGCGACGGGCGGCTGAGGCCGCCCGTGCTCGCCGGCTCAGCCGGGCTGCGGGCCCTCATAGCCCTCGATCACGATGGCATCCATGACGGCCCCGCCCTTCTGCTCGGCCTTCGCTGCCTGGTACTCGGGTGAACGCCAGCAGGCGAGAGCCTGCTCGTAGCTCGGAAACTCGATGACGACATTGCGGGCGCGGCTGGTGCCGGCCAGCGTCTCGAACCTGCCACCGCGGATGACGAAACGCCCACCGAACTTGGCAAAGGCGATGCCGTTCTTGGCGACATAGTTCTTGTAGGCCTCGGTGTCGTTCACATCGACGCGGGCGATCCAGTATCCCTTGGGCATGCGGTGTTTCTCCTTCGTTGAGGCGCGCATCTTCGGTGCAGGCCGGCTCGACCGCAAGCGCCGCCGCGCCCTGCCGGGCCCGCCCGGCGATCGCCGTGAAGGCATGTTGCAATGCACCTTGCGGAGCGGCGCGCGAGGGTCGATATTGCGCCTGTCCCCCAACATCGCGCCCGCCAGGGTGCGTCCTGCCTGAGCCCGGGGAGGCATGTCATGCCGGCACACGTCGTCTTTCTCGCCCGCCATGCGCTGATAGGCTTTGCACTCGCCGCCGCCTTCGTCGGCGTCATGGCTTGGTTCGACATCGCGGGGCTGCGCACCCTTGCGGCCAAGAGCGACTCCACGCTGGTCGCCTTTCCCGTGCTGACCTTTTTCCTCGGGCTGACCTTCGCCAGCGTCCAGATGGGCGCGGCCATCATGCTGCTGCCCCACGACGAGAAGAGCGGCGGAGGAGGCGGCGGCTCGTCCCGCGTCGGCGCCTGGCTCATCCGCTTCGTCGCTCCGCCGCCGGCCCTGGCGCCGGTGAGGGCCGGCGCTCGTCGCTGAGCCTCACACCGGCCCCTTGCCGGGCACGCTCTTCTCCTGTATAGGCCCGGCTCTTCGGATCGACCGGCTGATCAGGGCTGCCGTGGCGATCCCGAAAGCTCAATCGCGAGCCTTCAGAGGAACTCCGCTTCTCCACAAGAGAGGCAGCGGGCGCCTCGCAACGAATGAAGAGAGCCAAATGCCCAAGATGAAGACGAAGTCGGGCGCCAAAAAGCGCTTCAAGATCACGGCGACCGGCAAGGTGATGTACACCCAGTCCGGCAAGCGCCACGGCATGATCAAGCGGTCCAACAAGCAGATCCGCGAGCATCGCGGCACCACTGCGATGTTCGAAACCGATGCCTACAACGTCAAGCGGTACTTCCTTCCGAACGGCTGATCGGCCCGGTTCGAGAAGCACCCTCAGCGAAATTGTAAGAGAGATCAGCCATGGCCCGCGTCAAAAGGGGCGTTACGTCCCACGCCAAGCACAAGAAAGTCCTCAAGGCCGCTTCCGGCTTCCGGGGTCGTCGCAAGAACACCATCCGCGCCGCAAAGGCTGCCGTCGACAAGTCGATGCAGTACGCGACGCGCGACCGTCGCAACAAGAAGCGCAATTTCCGCGCCCTCTGGATCCAGCGCATCAACGCCGCGGTCCGCGAGCACGGCCTGACCTATTCGCGCTTCATCGCCGGCCTCATCGGTGCCGGCATCGCCGTCGACCGCAAGGTCCTCTCCGATCTCGCCATCACGGCGCCGGAGGGTTTTGCGGCCCTGGTCGAAAAGGCCAAGGGATCGCTGCCGGCGAACGCCTGACTTCAAACCTCTGAAGTCTGACAATTCGGCCCGCGCGACCCTCCCCGAGGGTGGCGCGGGCTTTTTTGTTCGCCGCCTGACCCGCCCGATGCCAGCCGCCACACGAACCCAGCCCTCATCCCGCGTGATCCCGACATGACCGATCTTGCTACGCTCGAATCCGACCTGACGGCGCAGATCGCCGCCGCTGCCGACGAGGCTGCGCTGGAGGCCGTGCGCGTCGCCGCCCTCGGCAAGAAGGGCTCGCTCTCGGCCCTCCTCGCCACCCTCGGCCAGATGGCGCCTGAGGAGCGCAAGACGGCGGGCGCCGCCATCAACCAGGTAAAGGACCGCGTCACCGAGGCGCTCACCGCCCGCCGTGAGGTGCTGAAGGCCGCCGCCCTCGACGCCCGTCTCGCCGCCGAGACCGTCGACGTCACGCTCCCTGTCCGCGAGAGCCCCACCGAGACCGGCCGCATCCACCCGATCAGCCAGGTGATGGACGAACTCACCGCCATCTTCGCCGACATGGGTTTCGCCATCGCCGAAGGTCCGGACATCGAGACGGACGACTACAACTTCACGAAGCTGAATTTCCCCGAAGGCCATCCGGCCCGCGAGATGCACGACACCTTCTTCTTCAACCCGAAGGCTGACGGCGAACGCCTGCTCCTGCGCACCCACACCTCCCCCGTGCAGGTGCGCACCATGCTGTCGAAGAAGCCGCCGATCCGCGTGATCTGCCCGGGCCGGACCTATCGCTGCGACAGCGACCAGACCCACACGCCGATGTTCCATCAGGTCGAGGGCCTCGTCATCGACAAGGGCAGCCACATCGGCCACCTGAAGTGGATCCTCGAGGAGTTCTGCAAGGCCTTCTTCGAGGTCGACAGCGTCAAGATGCGCTTCCGCCCATCGTTCTTCCCCTTCACCGAGCCCTCGATGGAGGTGGACATCCAGTGCAACCGCCAGGGCGGCGAGGTGCGCTTCGGCGAGGGCGAGGACTGGCTGGAGATCCTCGGCTGCGGCATGGTCCACCCGAACGTCATCCGCAACTGCGGCCTCGACCCGGACATCTACCAGGGCTTCGCCTGGGGCATGGGCATCGACCGCATCGCCATGCTGAAATACGGCATCAACGATCTCAGGCAGTTCTTCGAGGCCGACGTGCGCTGGCTGTCGCACTACGGTTTCCGCCCGCTCGACCTGCCCACCCTGGCCGGCGGCCTGTCGAGCTGAGGAGAGACATCCGATGAAGTTCACCCTCTCCTGGCTCAAGGACCATCTCGAGACCGAGGCCTCCCTCGCCGAGATCACCGAAACGCTCACGCGCATCGGCCTTGAGGTCGAAGGCATGGACGATCCCGGCGCCAAGCTGAAGGATTTCACCATCGCCTACGTCATCTCGGCCGAGCAGCACCCGAACGCCGACCGGCTCAGGGTGTGCATGGTCGACACCGGCTCCGGCGACCCGGTGCAGGTCGTCTGCGGCGCGCCGAACGCGCGCACCGGCATGAAGTCCGTCTTCTCGCCGCCCGGCACCTTCATCCCGGGCAAGGGCATCACGCTCGGTGTCGGTACCATCCGCGGCGTCGAGAGCCGCGGCATGCTCTGCTCGGCGGCGGAGCTCGAAATCTCCGAGGATCATGACGGCATCATCGACCTGCCGGCTGATGCGCCGCTCGGCGCGCGCTACGTCGACTGGGCGCAGCTCTCCGATCCGGTCATCGAGATCAACCTGACGCCGAACCGCCCGGATTGCACCTCGATCCACGGCATCGCCCGCGATCTCGCCGCGGCCGGGCTCGGCAAGCTGAAGTCCGACATCGTCCCGCAGGTGAGGGGCACCTTCCCGAACCCGCAGAAGGTGGAACTCGCCTTCGGCAAGGGCGAGGAGAAGTTCTGCCCCGCCTTCGCCCTCCGCCTCGTGCGCGGGGTGAGAAACGGCCCCTCGCCGGAATGGATGCAGCGGCGGCTGAAGGCCATCGGCCTCAGGCCCATCAACGCTCTGGTCGACGTCACCAACTATGTCACATTCGACCGCGGCCGGCCGCTGCACGTCTTCGACGCGAAGAAGGTGGCGGGTGCGCTGGTCGTCCGCCGCTCGAAGGCGGGCGAAACGGTGCTCGGCCTCGATGGGCGCGTCTATGGCTTCACCGGCAACGAGACGGTGATTGCCGACGACAACGGCGTCGAATCCATCGCCGGTGTCATGGGCGGCGAGCATTCCGGCTGCGACGAGGCGACGACCGACGTGCTGATCGAATCGGCGCTGTGGGACCCGATGGACATCGCCCGCACCGGGCGCAACCTCGGCATTGTCACCGATGCCCGCTACCGCTTCGAGCGTGGCGTCGATCCGAACTTCACGCTCTCCGGGGTGGAGCTGGCGACGAAGCTGGTCATGGACATGTGCGGCGGCGAGCCCTCGGAGGTGACGCTCGCGGGTGCGATCCCCGAAACCGGCGCCATCATCAACTTCCCGCTCTCCGAGACCAAGCGCCTGACCGGTCTCGAGGTCTCGGACCGCGAGCAGAAGCGCATCCTCGAGGCGCTCGGCTTCGACATCTCCGGCAACGGACCGATGGTGAAGGTGTCGCCGCCCTCCTGGCGGCCTGACGTCCACGGCAAGGCGGACCTGACGGAAGAGGTCATGCGCATCGCCGGCGTCGACCGCGTGCCCTCGACCCCGCTCGACCGGGGCGGCACGGTGCCGAAGCCGGTGCTGACGCTGATCCAGAAGCGCACCCGCATGGCCAAGCGGACGCTCGCCGGGCGCGGCATGGTGGAGGCCGTGACCTGGAGTTTCATCTCCAAGGCTCAGGCCGAGCTGTTCGGCGGCGGACAGCCGGCGCTGGCCCTCGCCAACCCGATCGCCTCCGACCTCTCGGACATGCGTCCGACCCTGCTGGTCGGGCTCGCCTCGGCGGCCCAGCGCAATGCCGATCGTGGCTATGGCGACGTGGCGCTGTTCGAGGTCGGCCAGGTGTTCAAGGGTGACAGGCCCGAGGACCAGTTCATGGCTGCCACCGGCCTGCGCCGTGGTCTCGCAAGGCCCGCCGGCACTGGTCGCCACTGGCAGGCATCGGCCGCCGCCGACGTCTACGACATCAAGGCCGACGCCATGGCGGTGCTGGCCGCGGTGGGCGCGCCGATGGCCGGCATCCAGGTGGTGCAGGGCGGTCCCGCCTGGTTCCATCCCGGCCGCTCCGGCACCTTCCAGATGGGGCCGCAAACCGTGTTCGGATCCTTCGGCGAGTTGCACCCCCGGGTGCTGGAGGCGCTGGACGTCAAGGGGCCTGTGCTCGCCTTCGAACTGCTGCTCGACAAGCTGCCGCCGCCGAAGGTCCGTCCGACCCGCACCAAGCCGCAGCTCGCCCTCTCGTCCTTCCAGCCGGTGGAGCGCGACTTCGCCTTCCTGGTCGACCGGACGGTGAAGGCGGGCGACCTCGTCAAGGCGGCGCAGGGTGTCGACAAGCAACTGATCAGCGGCGTGCAGGTCTTCGACGTCTACGAGGGCAAGGGCATCGACGAGGCGAAGAAGTCGGTCGCAATCGCCGTGACGCTGCAGCCGAAGGACAAGACGTTGACCGATGCCGAGATCGACGCCGTTGCGGCGAAGATTGTGGCCGAGGTCACCAAGAAGACCGGCGGCACGCTGAGGGCGTAGGGCAGGGGCTCAGATGGCGTACGCCCCGTCGGTAGCCGGCGGGGCGCTATGCCCTGCAGTTCCGAAATGCCTTGCGGGACCGGAGTGCGTCCTTCGAGGCTCCCGCGCTGCGCGCGCTCGCACCTCAGGATGAGGTGGGTTGAGGGTTGCACGACGGGCGGCCGAGCGGCCGCCTCCAGGTTGAACCTCGATCCACCGCCATGCAGATATCCCACCTCCTCATCCTGAGGTGCGAGCGAAAGCGAGCCTCGAAGGACGCACTTTGCCTGTGCAGAACGGTAGAGCGCCGCGTCAGACGATCTCGCTCGCCTTGAACACGCCGGCGAAGCGGTCGGACAACGCCGCAAGCTCGGCGTCATGCAGGCCCGCGGCATCGATCACGCCGCCGTTCGGCGTCGGCAGGTCGCGGGTCGCGCAGGCATCCGCCGCGATCACCGTCTGGTAGCCGAGGTCGAGCGCCGCGCGGGCGGTGGACGAGACGCACATATGCGTCATGAAGCCGATCATGATCAGGGGCGCGCCGGGGGCTCCCACGACATCCGCCAGACTGGTTCCGGAGAAGGAATTCGGCCGCGGCTTCTCGATCACCGCCTCGCCGGCGACGGGAGCG
>CAZPMD010000083.1:0-13450 GCA_964587395.1 uncultured Hyphomicrobiales bacterium | reverse complement strand
AAGCCGGCTTTGCCGCTCCAGTCCCCGCCGGCCGGAGAAGAAACGCCGCGGCCGGCGGCGTAATAATAGCGGAAGATGCGCGGCGCATGAGGCTTCTCGACGACCGCCTCCCCGGCGACGGGGGCGACCGCATCGACGATGGCGCCGCGATGGGCCTCGCGGTCGAAGAGCGAGCCCTTGCCGCCCTTGTGGGCGACGTGAATGACCTTGGTCCCCGCCTTCCGGGCCCGCGCCAGCAGGTCAGCCGCCGTCTCCACCGCGGCCTTCGCCCCGGGAAGGGCAATGGGGCCGTCGAGATATTCGTTCTGGATGTCGATGAGGATGAGGATGCTCTCGGCGAGCTTCGGCGGCACCGGCTTGCGGCCGGCGAGTTCGAGAAGGGTCTTCGGGGTGCTCATCGCGTGTCCTCTTCGGCTCTTCGGCGCGGGCGCGCATCAGAGAGCAGGATGCGGCCAGCGTAAACCATGGCGAGCGCGCGCCCTCCATGCACGGCAAGCGCGGGGTGACAGGGCAGGGTCGCAGGCTCTAGCGTGAACGCCCCGCCGCCCCTCGTCGAAAGCCGCCCATGCATTCCCTTTTGCGACCTGCCGGCACGACCGGCGCCATTCCCGTCACCTTCGTCACCGCGAAGACCTTTGGCGCGGCGAAGGCGAAGCTCAAGGCGCCGCAACAGGCCTATCTCGATGCGGTGGGCTACGAGCCAAAGGCGGGAAAGGCGGCCGTCGTCCCGGACGCGAAGGGCGCCATCGCCGCGGTGCTGTTCGCCATCGAGGCGGAGGATGCGGCGCATCGCGATCCGCTGCTCGCCGGCAAGCTGCCGGGCCAGTTGCCGCCGGGGCTCTACCGCTTCGCCAATGATCCGGGCGATGCCGAGCGCGCGGCGCTGGCCTGGATCATCGG
This sequence comes from uncultured Hyphomicrobiales bacterium, assembly GCA_964587395.1. Taxonomy (GTDB): domain Bacteria; phylum Pseudomonadota; class Alphaproteobacteria; order Rhizobiales; family Phreatobacteraceae; genus Phreatobacter. Next base: position 12,550 of record CAZPMD010000083.1, on the reverse strand, counting down.
GCAATATCGCTTCTCCCGCTACAAGAAGGCGCCGGCCAGGCCGGCACTCCTTGTCGTTCCGGAGGGGGTCGATGGCGAAGCGGTCAGCCACGCTGCCGAAGCCACCGAGCTTGCCCGCGACCTCATCAACACGCCGGCAAACGATCTCGGTCCCGCCGAACTCGAGGCCGCCATCCGCGACCTCGGCAAGCGCCATCGCGCCAAGGTGACGTCCATCGTCGGTGCCGACCTCATCAAACAGAATTTCCCGATGATCCACGCGGTCGGCGCGGCCTCTCCACGCGAGCCGCGGCTGATCGACCTCGTCTGGGGGAACGAGAAGCACCCGAAGGTGACGCTGGTCGGCAAGGGCGTCTGTTTCGACACCGGCGGCCTCGACCTGAAGCCCTCCTCCGCCATGCTCTTGATGAAGAAGGACATGGGTGGCGCGGCGGCGGCCATCGGCCTCGCCCACATGGTCATGGCGGCGAAGCTGCCGGTCCGCCTGCGCCTGCTCGTGCCGGCGGTGGAGAACGCCGTCTCGGGGACCGCCTTCCGTCCCGGCGACGTCTTCCCCACCCGCAAGGGCCTGACCGTCGAGATCGGCAACACCGATGCCGAGGGGCGACTCGTCCTCTGCGACGCGCTGGCGCTGGCTGACGAGGAAACCCCCACCCTCATCGCCGATTTTGCCACGCTGACCGGTGCGGCGCGGGTGGCGCTCGGCCCCGACCTTCCGCCCGTCTACACCCACGACGACGCGCTGGCGGCCGAACTGACGGCGGCCGGCCTCGCGGTCGGGGACCCGGTCTGGCGGCTGCCGCTGTGGAAGCCCTATGCGAGCGGCCTCGACAGCAAGATCGCCGATCTCAACAATGTCACGACCGGCGGCTTTGCCGGTTCGATCACGGCGGCGCTCTATCTCGACCGCTTCGTCGAGAAGGCGGCGAGCTGGCTGCATGCCGACGTCTATGGCTGGGTGCCGTCCGACAAGCCGGGCCGCCCCGTCGGCGGCGAGATGCAGGCGGCGCGTGCCCTGTTCGAGGTGCTCAAGGTGCGGTTCGGGTGAGCATCACCCCTCCGCGCTGACGGCGCCCTTCTCGATCAGCATCTCGCGGATGAGCTTCTTCGGCACCTTGCCGTAGCCCGACTTGGGCAACTCGTCCCAGACGAAGACCTGGCGGGGCATCTTGTAGCGCGAGAGCTTGCCGTCGAGGTGTTTCAGGATGTCGCCCTCCTCGACGCTCGCGCCCGGGCGCGCCACCAGCACGGCGACGCCCGCTTCCCCCCACCGCCGGTCCGGCACGCCGAGCACCGCCACTTCGGCCACGGCGGGATGGGTGAGGATCACCTCCTCGATCTCGCGCGGATAGACGTTGGAGCCGCCGGAGATGTACATGTCCGAGGCCCGGCCGGTGATGTAGACGTAGCCGTCCTCGTCCTTGTGGCCGAGGTCGCCGGTACGGAAGAAGCCGTCGCGGAACGACTTCGCATTGGCCTCCGGATTGTCGAAGTAGCCGGCGAAGACGGCAGGTCCCGCCACGCAGATCTCGCCCGTCTCGAAGGGGGCGAGCTCCGTGCCCTTCTCGTCGAAGATGCGGACGTCCATGGCGGTGCGCGGATAGCCGCAGGTGCCGATTCGTCCCTGCACCGTGTCGTCGACGTCGTGCTCGCGCGTCGGGAAGACGGTGATGTTGCCGGTCACCTCGCCGAGCCCGAAATACTGGACGATGCACTTGCCGAGCTTCTGGAGGGCCATCTGCTGGTCGGCGCGATACATGGGCGAGCCCGCGTAGATGACGAATTTCAGGCTGGAATGGTCGTGCCTGTCAGCGGCTTCGTGCGCGGCCAGCATGGTCAGGATGGTCGGCACCGTGAACATGTTGGTGACCCGGTGCTCGGCGATGAGGCGGAAGGCCTCCTCGCAGTCGAGCCGTTCCGACGCCAGAAGGACTGTCCGCGCCCCCCGCGCCACCTGGGTCAACTGGTGGATGCCGGCGCCGTGGGAGAGCGGGGCCACGACCAGCGAGGCGTCCCGATCGCTGGTACCGGGGACGAGATCGGCGAGGTGATTGGTGACGACGAAGCCCATCTGGCCGTGGGTGAGCACGGCAGCCTTGGGACGGCCAGTGGTGCCGGAGGTGAAGAAGAACCAGCAGGGATCGTCATAGTCTACGGCTGCGACTGGACAGGCGGCGCCATGCGCGCGTCCTTCGGCGACGAGGCCCTCCCATTCCACGGCGGCGAAATCGGCATCGCCGATGGAAATGGTCAGGGCGAGATCGGGGTCGGACTCCTTCACGGCGGCAGCGTGGCCCGCGAAGATGCTCTCGCAGATCATGGCCTTCGCCCGTGCCGCCCGGGCGATGTAGGCGACCTCCTGCGGCGTGTTGCGGAAGTTCGTCGGCACCCAGATGGCGCCGATGGTCCAGGCCGCGAACATCGCCTCGAACATGGCATTGCCGTTGCGGGACTGGCAGAGGACCCGATCACCCTTGCGGATGCCACGGGCCGTCAGTGCGGCGGCCGCCGCCTTGACCCGGTCCGCCATCTCCCGCCAGGACCATATGGTGTCGCGCCAGACGAGGCCCGGCCGGTCGGGCAATCGGCGGGCCGTGCCGTGGAGGAGATCGGCGAGGTTCATGACGCGCCGTGTCATCGGCGCGGGGATCACCGATCCATCGGCGGCGAGGCGGGGGCCGAGGGCGTGGGCATCGGGCATGACAGGCGCTTCCTACCGTTCTTGAGGGGAACGATAGCAGCCTCGCGGCGGCGGTTAAGCCCCCCGGACGGCAGGGCCGCGATGCGTCACGCCGCGTGACGCTCGGCGCTCGCGCCGAAGTGGCCGATATAGCGCGGGCTGATGGCCGAGACCGGCAGAACGATCAGCACGTCCGTGGTGTTGAACTGCCTGTCCACCACGGCGCCGTCGCCGACATAGGCGCCGAGCCTGAGGTAGCCCTTGATGAGCGGCGGCAGCGCGTGCAGCGCCTTTTTCATGTCGACCGCGTCCTGCGACAGGCGGCCCATTGCGACATGGCGGGAGGGCAGGGCGGAGGCCGCCCATTCTGACGGCGGGCGTGCGTTGTGATGCAGGAACGAGAGCTCCAGCGACAGGCGCCGGGGATCGGTTCCCTCCAGGCTGGCACAGCCGAACATGACGTCGATGCGATGGGTGAGCACATAGCTCCAGATGCCGTGCCAGAGCAACTCCACCGTGCGCTTGTTGCGATAGGCCGGCAGGACGCAGGAGCGACCGAGTTCGAGGAAACGCTTGCCCCGGTGGCGGGCCAGGAGACCCGAAAGATCGAACTCACCCGAGGTGTAGAACCCGCCGTGGCGGTCCGCCACCTCCTGACGCAGCAGGCGGTAGGTGCCGACGATGGCCGGCCGCGGTGCACCGAGGGGCGGGCGTTCGGTCACGGCATGATCGATGACGACCAGATGGTCGCAGATGGCGTCGAAGGCGTCGATGTCGCGGCGGGCGAGGCGCGAGGCGCCGTCGGCGACGGCCTGCATCTCCTCGTAGAAGACGCGCCAGCGCAGCTTCTGGGCCCGGCGCACCTCGGCGGCGTTGGCCGCGAGCCGCACCTCGAGGGTCCCGAGTCGGCCAAGGGTCTGCGGCAGGGCGGCGCGTGCCTCCCGCTGGCGGATGCCTCCATAGGCCCGCATCATCGGAATGATGCGGCGACCCTGGTCGGCCCAGAGCGCCGGATTGAAGTGACGGGAGAAGGGATTGATGTTGTTGGCGACCGGCTCGGTCATTGCGGACCCCCTGGCGCGATCCTAGCCGAATCGTCAGCCATCGCGTCAGAGGGCCTCGTGCCGCATCCCCTCGACAGGGCGATGACGCGCCGGCGACAGATCCGTGACGTGTCGATGGTGCAGCCGGCGCAACAAGCTGTGCTTAGTCGGCAATCTTCAGCTGGGGAGCCCGCGCCGCGGCGGCGTCCATGGCCTTGTGGGCCTCACCGAGCGCAAACAGGTAGGCGTTGGTGGCGTCCATCATGCGGTTGGAGGCTTCGGCCAGTTCCGCCAGCACCTTCGACTTCTGGGCGTCCGAAATAGCGCTGACGCGCACCGCGCTGCCGAAGGCGGCAAACCCGGCGGTGACGGATCGCAGGATCTCGAGTTCCGAGAGCCCGTTCGGGCGCTGCATGTTCTGGCTGACGGAAACGAGCTTCACGACTGACCCCCTCGGACCTGTTGTGAAGCTCGCATCACATGGTTAACGGCTGGTGAAGACCTGACGCAGAACGGAAGGCCGACGCTCAGATGGTCTGATTGTAGGCGCCGACTTCCGAATTCTCGCGCAGAATCCCGTCGACGGCGTGGAACATGGCGCGCATGCGCTCCTCGGAGACGGGGCTCTCCACAACGACGACGAGTTCGGGCTTGTTGGAGGAGGCGCGCACCAGGCCCCAGGTTCCATCGGACGTGCCGACGCGCACGCCATTGACGGTGACGAGCGAGGTGATGGCTTCGCCCGCCACCGTCTCGCCACGCTCCTGCATGTCCTGGAAACGTTTCACGACGCGGTCGACCACCTCGTACTTGATCTCGTCGGCGCATTTCGGCGCCATGGTCGGCGAACCCCAGGTCTTCGGCACCTCTGCATAGAGGTCGGCCATGGACTTGCCGGGGTTGCGGTCGAGCATGTCGATGACCGCGATGGCGGTGACCAGGCCGTCGTCGTAGCCGCGGCCGATCGGAGCGTTGAAGAAGAAGTGCCCCGACTTCTCGAACCCGGCGAGGGCGTTGAGGTCGCGGACGCGGCGCTTGATGTAGGAATGGCCGGTCTTCCAGTAGTCGGTCTTCGCCCCGAGCCGCTTCAGTTCCGGATCGGAATCGAACAGGCCCGTCGACTTCACGTCGACGACGAACTGCGATGGGCCGTGCACCTTGCAGAGGTCGCGGGCGAGCATGACGCCGATCTTGTCGGCGAAGATCTCCTCGCCGTGATTGTCGACGACGCCGCAGCGGTCGCCGTCGCCATCGAAGCCCAGCGCCACGTCCGCGCCATGCTCCCTCACGGCGTCCGCCATGGCATGGAGCATCTTCATGTCTTCGGGATTGGGATTGTAGCGCGGGAAGGAATGGTCGAGCTCCGCGTCGAGCGGGATCACCTCCACCCCGAGCTTCTCCAGGATCTGCGGCGCGAAGGCGCCGGCCGTGCCGTTGCCGCAGGCGGCGATGACCCTGAGCTTGCGCGTGACCTTCGGCCGGTTGGTGAGGTCGCGGATGTAGCGGGTGGCGAAATCCTCAACGAAGAGGTAGGAGCCGCCGCCGATCAGGTCGAAATCGGCTTCGAGGACGATCTTCTTCAGCGCCCCCATCTCGTCGGGGCCGAAGGTGACCGGGCGCTGGGCACCCATCTTCACGCCCGTCCAGCCGTTGTCATTGTGACTGGCGGTGACCATGGCGACGCAGGGCACGTCGAGCTCGAACTGGGCGAAATAGGCCATCGGCGACATGCAGAGGCCGATGTCGCGCACCTTGCAGCCGGCCGCCATCAGTCCGGTCACCAGCGCCATCTTGATGGAGGAGGAATAGCCGCGGAAATCGTGACCGACGACGATCTCGCGCTTGACGCCCATGCGGCCGATCAGCGTGCCGAGGCCCATGCCGACGGCCTGCACGCCCATCAGGTTCAGTTCCTCGCCGAAGAACCAGCGCGCGTCGTATTCCCGGAAGCCTGTCGGCTTGACCATGGGAAGGGACTCATAGGCGGCGGTGTTGGGTTTCAGGCTTGCAAGCGGCTTCGGGAACATGCGGGAGAGGGCCTCTGTCGACACGCGCGGGGAGGGGGCGCTTATACCGTTGCGGCGCGGAAATGCCCATGCCGCGGGTCACGGCTTGCCACGACAGGGATGAACGGCCGATGAGCGCCGCAGTTCCCGCCGCAATCCAAATGCCGTGAGATGAGGTGTTCGTGTGCCGTGTTGCGACTCCGGCCCGGAGCCGGCCGCGCGATCAGGCGGCTTCGGTGGCGGCCTGCGCCTGCCCTCCGGCGGTCAACCGGACCTTGAGGAAGCGCATGGCCCGCTGGGCGGAGGCGACGTCGATGGCCTCGTATTCCTTGCGGGCCAGGGTTTCGGCTGCCTTGTCGCCCCTGCGCTTGCGGGCACGCAGGGCGAGTGTCGTCGTCAGGTTGTCGAAGGAGATTTCGAGGGCGCGGAAGGCCAGCAGCACCGTGTTGAGGTCACCGGCGGCGATCTGCTGGAAGACGAAGTTGCGGTCGAAGCGAAGGAAATGGGCAATCACGGTCGAGAGGTCGAGCAGGCGGCCGCCGTCGAGCAGGGAGCGGAGTCCGCCATCGAGCGAGATCGACCCGGCCTCCACCGCAGCGATGATCCGCTCGGTGGCGGAGATGTTGGCCTTCCGCTTGCGCAGTTCCTCGGCGATCAGGGCGCTGGCCTTGGCCCGCAGGGCGGCGACAGTGTCGCCGGTTGCGTCGTCGCCCGCGCCCTCTGCTGCGCGCTCGCAGACAATGGTCTCAAGCTGTTCCAGCACCGTCGGCGAGAGATCGCCGCGGTCGGCGAGCGACAGACAGAGCTCGTCGTCATGGCGCGCCCGGTCCACGAGGCGACGCATGCCGCTTTCGGAAACCTGAGCGCCAGCGTTGGCGGACACCGTCCGAAGCACCCTGTCGCTGCCGCGGTCGATCAGCACGTCCGTGATGTGCGTCGAGAGAGTCGGGCGTGTCGCGATGGCGTCGAGATGGTCGTCGCTGCTCGCCTGGGCGAGCTGCAGGATGTCGGCCTCCCGCAGCACGGGAGAGCGCGACAGGATCGGCCGGGCGACGGCGATGTCCGCGTCCGCGGCCAGCGTCATGGCGAGATCGTGGGGCAACCGGTCGCTGTCGCAGAGCGCGTCGCTGACCTTTGGGCGCTGCGCGGGCTTCAGCCTGGCCATGACGGTCGTGGCGATCTCGGTGAAGAGATACTCCTCCGCGAGGGTCGGGCTTGTCGTGTGGGCGAAATACAGGTCGGCCACGCTGCGCAGCAGCGCCAACCTCTTGTCGGAACTCTTCTCGGCGCCGAGCTGGGCGAGTTGCTGAACGATGGCGCCTGAGACGGTAACCGAACCGGTGGACATTCTCGGGATCCTGTCGAGAGACCCGTCGAGGCGTCTTGGGGGAAGCGCGACGGCGGAGGCAAATTTGGCGTGGAAGCCAGCGCCGCAGAAGCAAGGCACGCCGTTTCCGTGGCTTCACCAATACGTCCAATTCTATTCAAATTTCGCTGCGACGGCCGCAGTCGAAAGGTTAACTGTGGCCAATGTTAATGGTGTGTCACTGCGGAGGCCCGCCGAGGACCAGACAATCCTTGTCACGCCGCCCGTTGCAGCGGCGGTGCAATGACATGGCGCGAGAGAACCCAGGGCGCTTCCTCCACCGTCATGATGCGGATTTCCGCCACGCGGACGAAGACCTGCCGCACGTGATCCTCGATCGGGACGAGCGAGCCTGAGGACGAGCGCAGCGTCAGCCGGTCGGTGACGATCTCCAGCACATCCCCCAGCAGGCGGGCGTAGAGGACGGGCTCTTCGGACATGACGGGCCTCGCGGTGTCGCATGAAATACCGACGCAACCTCACTCATGGCCCCGCCGCCGCGCGCCATGTCGAGCCGTCGTCCTGTCAGGCACTGCATCATCGGCGCGGGACCAGCCTGCGCGCGATGCCGGTCAGCGGGCGTCGTGGCGACGCTCGTCGTAGATGACGCGGACGAGATCGGCGGCATTCCGGGCGCCGAGCTTCTCCATGATGCGCGCCCGATGCACCTCGATGGTGCGCGGGCTGATGCCGAGGCTGCGGCCGGCCTCCTTGTTGGAGGCGCCGCGCACCAGTTCCTGCAGCACGTCGCGCTCTCGCGGGGTGAGCAGGCTCGCTCCGCCGGGGCCCAGGGCCGAGACGGGGTCGGAGCGCTCGGCGCTGCGCCTGGCATAGGTGGCCAGGGCCTGGCCCATCTGGCGCAAGACCTTGTCGGCATCGACCGGCTTCTCGACCAGATCGGCCGCACCGGCCTGGATCACAGCGACGGCCATGGGAATGTCGGCCCGGCCGGACATCATCACGACCGGTCCGTCGAACCGGCGCATCGCGATCTGCCGGAGCAGTTCCAGACCGTTCGAGCCAGGCAGGCAGAAGTCGAGCAGCACGGCATCGGGGTGCCGCTGCTGGAGAGCCATCAGCAGGGCCGTGCCGTCGCTGAACGAGGTGACCCGGTATCCCGCCTGTTCGAAAACAAGGCAAAGGCTGTCGCGGACAGCCGCGTCGTCGTCGACGATGAAGAGGTCGCCGGACCTCACCGCTTCCGTCCGCATGACCGCTATCCCCCGCGGCTGCCTCGACACTGCCGGGCCGCCGTGACCCGACATCACGGGGAAGTGTCCGTCGTGAACGAATGATACCCTATGCGACAGATTGCCACAGATGAGGGCGTCAGCCCTGACTTGCGACGACGCGTTCGCGGTAGAGGAGATAGAGGCCGGAGGCGATGACGATCGCCGCACCAGCGAGCGTGTTGGCGGCCGGGACCTGGGCGAAGATCAACCAGCCGAGGGCGGTCATCCACACGATCTGCGTGTAGATGAAGGGTGCCAGGATCCCCGCCGAGGCATAGCTGTGGGCGACGATCAGCAGCCAGTGGCCGAAGGCCCCGAAGGCGCCGATGGCGACCATGCCGAGGATGACGCCGGGGCTGGTCGGCGTCGTCCACACCATCGGGACAAGGATCGTGGCAACGACCGCGCCGAAGGCGACGGAATAGATCGAGGTGGTCGCGGCTGAGTCGTGGCCGGCGAGCATCCGCGTCAGCAGGTTGTAGATCGCATAGACAGAGGCTCCGGCGAAGGTGAGCAGCATGGCCCAGTGCATGGTGCCGGCCCAGGGCTGGGTCACGACCAGCACGCCGAGGAAGCCGACGATGACGGCGGCCCAGCGGCGCGGCCCGATCCACTCGCCAAGGAAGGGGCCGGAGAGGATGGCCACGATGAACGGCGTCGCGAACATGATCGATACGGTCTGGTCGAGCTGGAGGTATTGCAGCGCGATGAAGTTGAAGGCGGTCGAGCCGAACAGAAGTGCCGATCGGATCGCCTGGATCCACGGGCGGCGCGAGACGAAGACCGCGGGGTTGCGCAGCGGATTGAAGATGATCAGCACCATCACGAGGGCCGAGCAGTAGCGCGTCCACACCACCTGCATCGGGTCCATCGACGTGCCCAGCCATTTGGCGAGGGCATCGAGGCAGGCGAAACAGGCGAGCGCACCGCACATCAGGCCGATGCCCTTGAGGCGCGCCCGAGCAGCAGCGGCGGTCGCCTCCCTGGAGGCCCCGGTCGCGATGCCTGAATGGCCTGCGGCCTGGTCCATGATCTCCGCCCGTTGGTCCGTATCGGAGCAGACCTAGCTGATTTGGGGTGCAACGTCCCGCTGTGTCCGCATGGGAGCCGTGCGGGGTTGCCGGGCGGCCTGATCGGTGACACTCTTCGGGCATCGGGGCAGACGGCGGTCGCCCCGCGAGGCAGGTTCATCCTCTGCCCAAGCACCGCCTCCCGACCGCTTGGCGGTGGAGGTCTGCTTGTCCGATCCATCCTTCTTCATCTCTCCTGACGATCTTGCCGAGCGGCTCGGCCGTCCAGACTGGCCGCAGGTGATCGATGTCCGCGCGGCGGCGATCAGGGCTCTCCAGCCGGACCTCCCGGCGGCACGCTGGACCGACGATCCGTCCGGTACGGCCGTAGCGCGGCTGATCGATCCCTCGCGTCCTGTCGTGATCGCCTGCAAGGCCGGCCACAACCGCAGTCAGCGTACGGCTGCAGAGCTGCGGACCATGGGGGTTGCCGCGCGTGTTCTCGAAGGCGGTACGCTCGCCTTCGCCGCCGCCGGTCATCCGATGCTCCCACGCCCCGGTGCCGACCGCTGGGGCGGACCCGGTGGTGTCTGGGTCACGCGCCGGCGACCGAAGATCGATCGTGTCGCATGCCCCTGGCTCATCCGCCGCTTCGTCGACCCTTCGGCCTCGTTCCTGTTCGTCGACCCGGATCAGGTCCTGGCGGTTGCGGCGGATGTCGGCGGCATCGCCTTCGACACACCCGGCGCCCCGATCGAGCATGACGGCCCACGCTGCTCCTTCGACACGCTTCTCGAGGCGCTCGACCTCGTCCGCTTCGCCCCGCTGGCGGCGTTCGCGACGATCGTCAGGGCCGCCGACACCGACGATCTGGCGGCCAGTCCTCAAGCCGCCGGATATCTGGCCGTGTCTCTCGGCCTGTCGGCACTGGCGCGCGACAATGACGCGCAGATGCTTCGTCATGGATTTGTCGTGCTCGATGGGCTCTACGCTTGGATCACCATGGCCCGCTCGGAAACCCACAGCTGGACGCATCGCGCATGACCACCATCGATCATTCCCGAACCGACCGGCGGGCTGTCCCCTTCTCCGAAGCCCTCGCCGTGTGGATCAAGGTGGGCTTCCTGTCGTTCGGCGGCGCAGCCGGCCAGATCGCCATGCTCCACACGATCATCGTCGAGGAGAAGAAGTGGCTGGACGAGAAGCGCTTCCTGCATGCGCTGAACTACTGCACCCTCCTGCCGGGCCCGGAAGCGCAGCAACTCGCCACCTATATCGGCTGGCTGCTGCACGGCGTGCGCGGCGGCCTGACCGCAGGCCTCCTCTTCGTTCTGCCGGGCGCGCTGATCGTCCTAGCCCTGTCCATGCTCTACGTCACAGCGCGCGGAGTGCCGGTGGTCGACGGCATCTTCTTCGGGATCAAGGCCGCGGTCCTGGTCATCGTCGTCCAGGCGGTGATCAAGATGTCGAAGCGCGTCGGCGATTCCCCCGTGCTGAAGGCGGTGATCGCCGGGTCCTTTCTGGCCATTCTCCTGTTCAAGGTCCCCTATCCGCTGATCGTCGTCGCGGCGGCGGCCTGCGGCGCCCTGTTGCTGCCTGCCCCCGTCGGGCGCGAACCGGTGCCGGCTCCCGCGCCGGGGCGCTACGCTGCCCTGCTGGTCAATGCCACGGTCTGGGGCGGCCTCTGGTGGGCGCCGGTTCTGCTCGCCGCGGTGCTTCTGGGACCGACGCATATCCTCACCCAGATCGGGCTGTTCTTCTCGCAGCTCGCCGTCGTCACCTTCGGCGGCGCCTATGCGCTGCTGGTCTGGCTGGCGCAGGCTGCCGTCGAACAGAAGGGTTGGGTGACGGCGGCAGAGATGGCGGACGGCCTCGGTCTCGCCGAGACCAAGCCGGGGCCGACGATCCTCGTGACCCAGTTCGTCGGTTTCCTGGCCGCATGGCGCATGCCCGAACCCTTCTCGCCGATGGTCGCGGCCGTCCTCGGCGCGGCGATGACCACCTGGGTCACCTTCGCGCCGTCCTTCCTCTTCATCTTCGCGGGGGCGCCCTTCGTCGAGGATCTCCGGCACAATCGCCTCCTCGCAGGGGCGCTGAAGGGCATCACGGCAGCCGTCGTCGGCGTGATCCTCTACCTCGCGATCTGGTTCGCGCTGCACGTCTTCTTCGGCAAGGTCGGCAGCCTGTCCCTCGGTCCGCTGAGCCTTCCGACCTTCGATCCGCGGGCGCTCGACTGGAAGGCCGCCGCGCTCGCGGCCGTGGCCTTCGTGCTGGCCTTCCGGGTGAAGCTTGGATTGCTGCCGCTGATCGGCACCATGGCCGGCCTCGGAGTGGCGGTGAAACTCACCCTGGGCTGACCTTTCCGATCACCGCCAAAGGAAGAAGGCCGGCGCAGGGGCCGGCCTTTTCGTCATTCCGGACGTTTCCGGGTCGGGTCGAGGCAGTCGCTACGAGCCGCCCGAGAAGGTACGCGGTGCCGGGCTGACGATGCGGCCGCCGGCCTGGATGATGGCGAGGCCGCGCTGTGGCGTGCCGTCGGCACGGAAGCGGAACAGGCCGTCGACACCGTTGAAGCCCGAAGAGTTGGTGAGGATCGTCTCGGAGAAGCGCTGCGAGCCTTGCGTGCGCACCAGAGCCGCGATCAGCGAGACCGAGTCATAGGTCAGCGAGGCGATGCGCGCCGGGTCCTGGTTGAAGCGGGCGCGGTAGCGGCCGGCGAAGCTCTGGAAGCCTGCCTCGTCCGGCGCCGCATAGAGCGCCGTCGGGGCCGCCTGGGCCGCCGCACGGTTGCCCACCCACGGGCCGACGCCGAGAACCTGGACGCGGCGGGTGTCGATGCCGGCCGCCGACAGGGCGCGGATCGCCGCGCCGTCATAGGGGTCCGGCACGAAGATGGCGTCGATCTGCCCGGCGATGCCGGACAGGCGGGCGGCGGCGGCGGTGACGCCGTTCGGTTCGAGCGGGAACTTCTCGATGGCGACGACGCGGCCGCCGGAGCGGCTGACCGCCTCCTGGAAGGCGCCCTGCACCACCTGGCCGAAGGCGGAATCGGGGATGAAGGCGGCATAGGAGCGCTTGCCGGTCTGGGCGGCGTGCTGGACGATGCGGTCCACCGTGTTCTGCGGCGTGAAGCTCATCAGGTAGACACCGCGGGTCGCGACGCTGGTATCGGTCGAGAAGGCGATCATCGGCTTGCCGGCCGGGCGGGCGACC
>CAZPMD010000082.1:0-19756 GCA_964587395.1 uncultured Hyphomicrobiales bacterium | reverse complement strand
CCGACCAAGGCTTCCGCGCCCGCCGCCAAGGCCGGCGCCATGAAGCCGCCGGTCTCCGAGGTTCCGGCCGCGGCCCCGGTTGAGGCCGCCAAGCCTGTTCCGGCCAGGCCGACGGGGATCCCGCCGAAGCCGACGACACCCGGCGGATCGCCTCCGAAGCCGAAAATGGCCGCGGCGCCAAAGGCGAAGGCTGCCGCTGCCGGTGGCGCCACGAAGAAAGTTACCCCCATGGCGGCCAGGCCGCTGACAATCGAGACCACATCGACGTCGAAGGGCATCTCCCTGCCCAAGGTGTCGTTCCAGAAGAAGCCGGGCGGCACGCCGGGCAAGAGCTGATGCGTTTCGCCGCCCTTCCCGGGGCGGCGGTGATGAGGTGAGGGGCGGCGCGAGCCGCCTCGCGAGGATGCCGGGGCCGCCGTCGGGTGGTGCTGGCCAAGACCGGATGGAATGAGCCGATGGCGAAGGTGATCGTCGACGGGCAGGAGATCGAGGTACCGGCCGAGTACACGCTGATGCAGGCGTGCGAGGCGGCGGGCGCCGAGATTCCGCGCTTCTGCTACCATGAGCGGCTGTCGATCGCCGGCAACTGCCGCATGTGCCTTGTCGAGGTGAAGGGCTCGCCGAAGCCGGTCGCCTCCTGCGCCCAGAACGTCCGCGACCTGCGTCCCGGTCCGAACGGCGAGGCGCCGGTCATCAACACCAAGACCCCGCTGGTGAAGAAGGCCCGCGAGGGCGTGATGGAATTCCTGCTGATCAACCATCCGCTGGATTGCCCGATCTGCGACCAGGGTGGCGAGTGCGACCTGCAGGACCAGGCCATGGCCTATGGCGTCGACAAGTCGCGCTATTCCGAGAACAAGCGGGCGGTCGAGGACAAGTATATCGGCCCGCTGGTGAAGACCGTGATGACGCGCTGCATCCACTGCACGCGCTGCGTCCGCTTCACCACGGAGGTCGCCGGCATCTCCGAGCTCGGCCTGATCGGCCGCGGCGAGGACGCCGAGATCACCACCTATCTCGAGCAGGCGATGACGTCGGAACTGCAGGGCAACGTGGTCGACCTCTGCCCGGTCGGCGCGCTGACCTCGAAGCCCTTCGCCTTCAACGCCCGCCCGTGGGAACTGCTGAAGACCGAATCCACCGACATGATGGATGCGGTCGGCTCCGCCATCCGCGTCGATGCCCGTGGCCGCGAGGTCATGCGCGTGCTGCCGCGCCTCAACGAGGCGGTCAACGAGGAGTGGATCTCCGACAAGACCCGCCACGTCGCCGACGGCCTGCGCTCGCAGCGCCTCGACCGGCCCTATCTGCGCGAGAACGGCCGCCTGCGCCCCGCCACCTGGCCCGAGGCGTTCAACGCCATCGCCGCGAAGGTGAAGGCGACGAAGCCGGAGAGGATCGGTGCGATCGCCGGCGACATGGCGACGCTGGAGGAGATGTACGCGCTCAAGGGTCTCGTTGCGGCCCTGGGCTCGCAGAGCATCGACGGCCGCCAGGACGGCGTGAAGCTCGATCCGGCGCTCGGCCGCGCGTCCTACGTGTTCAACCCCGGTATCGCCGCCATCGAGGAGGCTGACGCCATCCTGCTGGTGGGCACCAATCCCCGCCGCGAGGCGCCGATCGTCAATGCCCGCATCCGCAAGCGCTGGCGCATGGGCGGCGTGAGGATCGCCGTCATCGGCGAGGTGGTCGACCTCACCTACAAGTATGACTATCTCGGCGCCGGTCCTGACACGCTGGCCGACGTCGTCTCCGGCAAGCATTCCTTCGCCGAGGTGCTGAAGGGCGCCAAGAAGCCGCTGGTCATCGTGGGGCAGGGGGCCCTCGCCCGTGCCGACGGCGCGGCGGTTCTGTCGCTTGCCGCCCATGCCGCGACCGCCTTCGGCGCCGTGGCCGAGGGCTGGAACGGCTTTGCCGTGCTGCACACCGCAGCCTCGCGGGTCGGGGCGCTCGATCTCGGCCTGGTGCCGGGCGAGGGCGGTCTCGATGCGGCGGCCATGGCCGGCGGCGGCATTGACGTGCTGTTCAACCTCGGCGCCGACGAGATCGCCGTCGCGGACGGCCCCTTCGTGGTCTATGTCGGCACCCATGGCGACCGTGGCGCGCATCGCGCCGACGTCATCCTGCCGGGTGCCGCCTACACCGAGAAGGCGGGGCTCACCGCGAACACGGAAGGCCGCATCCAGGCGGTGAACCGCGCCGGCTTCCCGCCGGGCGACGCCAAGGAGGACTGGGCTATTCTTCGCGCCCTCTCCGACGTTCTGGGTGTGAAGCTGCCCTATGACTCGCTGCAGCAGCTGCGCGCGGCCATGGCGAAGGACCATCCGCATACGCTGCGCATCGGCGCGCTCGGCCCGGTGGATGCCGGCGCCATCGGCGCGCTTGCGGCCAAGGGCGGCAAGGTGGAGGCCACTCCCTTCGCGGCCATCGTCGATGACTTCTACATGACCAACCCGATTGCCCGCGCCTCGGCGACGATGGCCGAATGCTCGGCGATCGCCAAGGCCGCGCACCGGCAGGCGGCGGAGTAAGGCAGAGCCATGGACTTCTTCTGGACCCATCTCTGGCCGATCGTGCTCATCGCCATCCAGAGCCTCGTGCTCATGGTGGCGCTGCTGGTCTTCGTCGCCTTCATCCTGCTCGCCGACCGCAAGATTTGGGCGGCGGTGCAGCTGCGCCGCGGCCCCAACGTCGTCGGCCCCTTCGGCCTGCTGCAGAGCTTCGCCGACCTCCTCAAGTTCGTCTTCAAGGAGCCGGTGATCCCGGCCGGCGCCAACAAGGGCGTCTTCCTGCTGGCGCCCTTCGTCTCGGTGCTCCTGGCACTGGCGGCCTGGGCGGTGATCCCGCTCGCCGACGGCTGGGCGATCGCCGACCTCAATGTCGGCATCCTCTTCATCTTCGCGGTGTCGTCGCTCGGCGTCTACGGCGTCATCATGGGCGGCTGGGCGTCGAATTCGAAGTACCCCTTCCTCGGCGCCCTGCGCTCGGCGGCGCAGATGGTGTCCTACGAGGTCTCTATCGGCTTCGTCATCATCTGCGTGCTGCTCTGCGTCGGCTCGCTGAACCTCTCCGACATCGTCAGGGCGCAGGACAAGAGCATCGGCATGTTCGGCTGGTTCTGGCTGCCGCTCTTCCCGGTCTTCGTGATCTTCTTCATCTCGGCGCTGGCGGAGACCAACCGCCCGCCCTTCGACCTTCCCGAGGCCGAATCCGAGCTCGTCGCCGGCTTCATGGTCGAGTACGGGTCCACCCCGTACATGATGTTCATGCTGGCCGAGTACGTGGCCATCATGACCATGTGCTCGCTCACCACCATCCTGTTCCTCGGGGGCTGGCTGCCGCCATTCCCGATCGCGCCCTTCACGTGGGTGCCGGGCGTGGTGTGGTTCGTGCTCAAGGTTTCGCTGGTCTTCTTCATGTTCGCCATGGTGAAGGCCTTCGTGCCCCGCTACCGGTACGACCAGCTCATGCGTCTCGGCTGGAAGGTGTTCCTGCCGATCTCGCTGGCGATGGTCGTGGTGGTTGCGGGCGTTTTGCAGTTCACCGGCTGGGCGCCGTAGGGGGCCCGGCGTGGAAGGCTTGTTCACCCCGGCCGGACTGATGGGCGCCCTGGTGGGAGCCGCGGTCGGCTGGGTCGACTACCGGATCGTCTCGGGTCTGGTGGCGGGCAAGCTGAGGCAGACCGATCGTTCGACCACTGCGGCCGAGCGACAGGACTACGAGCGCCGGATCGTTCTGGCGCAGCGGATCCTGATGGTCGTCATCGTGCCCGCCTTCGCGGGTCTTGGATACTGGCTCGGCCGCTCGCTCAGCGGCTGGGGCATTTGAGGAGAAGAGGTCCATGGCGTCGACGTTCCGGCTCGACCGCGCGGCCAAAGCCCTGTTCCTGACGGAGTTCGTCTCGGCGTTCTTCCTGTCGATGCGCTATTTCTTCAAGCCGAAGGCGACGATCAACTACCCCTTCGAGAAGGGGCAGATCTCGCCGCGCTTCCGGGGCGAGCATGCGCTGCGCCGCTATCCGAACGGCGAGGAGCGCTGCATCGCCTGCAAGCTGTGCGAGGCGATCTGCCCGGCCCAGGCGATCACCATCGAGGCCGGCCCGCGCCGCAACGACGGCACGCGGCGGACGACGCGTTACGACATCGACATGGTCAAGTGCATCTACTGCGGCTTCTGCCAGGAAGCCTGCCCGGTGGATGCCATCGTCGAGGGGCCGAACTTCGAGTTCGCCGTCGAGACGCGCGAGGAGCTCTATTTCGACAAGGCGCGGCTGCTTTCGAACGGCGATCGCTGGGAACGCGAGATCGCCGACAGCCTGAAGAAGGACGCGCCTTACAGGTGACGACACGCGGGATGCGGCCGGGCGGCTCGCCGTCTGGACGGGTTCCAACTTGGACTTTATGAGTGGCGCGCGCAGGGCTCCCCCCGAGTCTCACCGAGCGCGCCCTTGAAAAACAGGAACGGGGCAAAGGGGCAGATGCTCGCCGGTCTCTTCTTCTACCTTTTCGCCGCGGTGCTCGTGGCTTCCGCCTTCATGGTGATCGCCGCGCGCAATCCCGTGCACTCGGTGCTGTTCCTGATCCTCGCCTTCGTCAACGCCTCGGGCCTCTTCGTGCTGATGGGCGCGGAGTTCCTGGCGATGATCCTGGTGGTCGTCTATGTCGGCGCGGTGGCGGTGCTCTTCCTCTTCGTCGTGATGATGCTGGACGTCGACTTCGTCGAGCTGCGCCAGGGTTTCCTGCAGTACCTGCCGGTCGGCGCGCTGATCGGACTCGTCGTCCTCGCCGAGCTGCTCATGGTGTTCGGCGCCTGGACCATCGGCGGTGCAGCGCCGAAGACGCTGACCGCGCCGATCCCCGCCGGCATCACCAATGCCGAGGCGCTGGGGCAGGTGCTCTACACGAAATATGTCTATTTCTTCCAGCTCTCGGGGCTGGTGCTGCTGGTCGCCATGATCGGCGCCATCGTCCTGACGCTCAGCCACAAGACCGGCGTCAAGCGGCAGGACCCGGGCGCCCAGGCGGCACGCACGCCGGAGACGGCGATCACGGTCGTCAAGGTCAAGACGGGCGAGGGGGTCTGATCCATGTTCACCATCGGCCTGTCCCACTATCTCTCCGTCGCCGCGATCCTCTTCACGCTCGGCATGCTCGGCATCTTCCTCAACCGGAAGAACATCATCGTCATCCTGATGTCGATCGAGCTGATCCTCCTGTCGGTGAACATCAATCTCGTCGCCTTCTCCACCCATCTCGGCGATCTGGTCGGTCAGGTCTTCGCGCTGCTGGTGCTGACGGTGGCGGCTGCCGAGGCGGCCATCGGGCTCGCCATTCTCGTCGTCTTCTTCCGCAACCGCGGCTCGATCGCGGTGGAAGACGTCAACATGATGAAGGGCTGACAGGTCCATGTATCAGGCCATCGTCTTCCTTCCGCTGATCGGCTTCCTCATCGCCGGCCTGTTCGGCCGCGCCATCGGCGCACGCGCTTCCGAGATCGTCACCACCGGCCTCCTCGGCATCTCGGCGCTCCTCTCCTGGGTCGCCTTCTACCAGGTCGGCTATGCCGGCCAGGGCACAACGGTCGAGCTCTTCCGCTGGATCAGCGCGGGATCTCTGAACGTCTCCTGGTCGCTGCGCATCGACACGCTCACCGCCGTCATGCTGGTGGTGGTGAACTCTGTGTCCTTCGTCGTGCACCTCTATTCCATCGGCTACATGCACGAGGATCCGGACCGGCCGCGCTTCTTCGCCTACCTGTCCTTCTTCACCTTCGCCATGCTGATGCTGGTGACGGCCAACGACCTCCTGCAGATGTTCTTCGGCTGGGAGGGCGTCGGCGTCGCCTCCTACCTGCTCATCGGCTTCTGGTTCAAGAAGCCTTCGGCGAATGCCGCGGCGATGAAGGCCTTCATTGTCAACCGCGTCGGCGACTTCGGCTTCCTGCTCGGCATCTTCGGCCTCTACACGCTCACCGGCTCGATCGGCTTCGAGGCGGTGTTCGGCGCGGCCCAGGGCCTCGCCGGCAAGAAGATGGAGTTCCTCGGCTACCAGCTCGACGCGCTCACCGTCGTCTGCCTGCTGCTGTTCATGGGCGCCATGGGCAAGTCGGCGCAGTTCCTGCTGCACACCTGGCTTCCCGATGCCATGGAAGGCCCGACGCCGGTCTCCGCCCTCATCCACGCGGCGACCATGGTCACCGCCGGCGTCTTCATGGTGGCGCGCCTCTCGCCGGTGTTCGAATATGCGCCGGGCGCCCTGCAGGTCGTCATGTTCTTCGGCGCCACGACGGCCTTCTTCGCCGCCACCGTCGGTCTTGTGCAGAACGACATCAAGCGCGTCATCGCCTATTCGACCTGCTCGCAGCTCGGCTACATGTTCGTGGCGCTCGGGGCAGGGGCCTATTCGGTCGGCATCTTCCACCTCTTCACCCACGCCTTCTTCAAGGCGCTGCTGTTCCTCGGCGCCGGCTCGGTCATCCACGCGATGCACCACGAGCAGGACATCCGCCGCATGGGCGGCCTCGCCTCCCACATCAAGTTCACCTACGCGATGATGGTGATCGGCACGCTGGCGCTGACCGGCTTCGGCATTCCGTTCCTGCACATCGGCTTCGCCGGCTATCACTCGAAGGATGCGATCATCGAGGTCGCCTATGCCGCCCACGGCGCCATGGGTCCCTACGCCTTCTTCATGACGGTGGTCGCCGCGCTGATGACCTCGTTCTACTCCTGGCGCCTGATCTTCATGACCTTCCACGGCAAGCCGCGGTGGGAGCATCACGGCGATCACGCCGATGCCCATGCCCATGCGCATGGCGACGAGCAGGCCCACGGCCATGCCGATCCGCATGCCGCGGCGCACGGTGCCCATGACGACCACGGCCACCACGGCCATGCCCATCAGCCGCACGAGAGCCCGCTGGTCATGCTGGTGCCGCTCGGGCTGCTGGCCGTCGGCGCGGTGCTGTCGGGCGTCGTCTTCATGAAGAAGTTCACCGACGAGGCGGGCATCAAGGCCTTCTTCCGTGACTCGATCTTCATGCGGCCGGAGAACCACATCATTCACGAGTTCCACAGCGTTCCCGGCTGGGTTCCCTGGACGCCCTTCGTCATGATGGCGATCGGCTTCGTGCTCGCCTGGTACATGTACATCCGCCGCCCGGACGTGCCGGCGCAGCTCGCCCGCGAGCACCAGGGCCTGTACCAGTTCCTGCTCAACAAGTGGTACTTCGACGAGCTCTACGACCGGATCTTCGTGCGTCCCGCCCGCTGGCTCGGTCGCTTCTTCTGGAAGAAGGGCGACGGCTGGCTGATCGACGGCTTCGGCCCCGACGGCATCGCGGCCCGCGTCGTTGACATCACCCGCGGCGTGGTGCGCCTGCAGACCGGCTACGTCTACCACTATGCCTTCGCCATGCTGATCGGTGTCGCGGCTCTCGCCACCTGGTTCATGTTCTCCGGCGGCGTCGGAGGAGCACGCTGATGTCGAATGCCCCGATCCTCTCGCTGATCACCTTCCTGCCGCTGCTCGGCGCCGCGCTCGTCCTCATGGTGCGCGGCGATGACGAGGCCGCGAAGCGCAACATCCGCATGATCGCGCTGTTCGCGACGCTGGTGACCTTCGCCCTGTCGCTGATCCCGGTGTGGCTGTTCAACCCGGCGACGGCGGAGTTCCAGTTCGTCGAGAAGGCCGCCTGGCTCGGCGGCGTCATCAGCTACCGCATGGGCGTCGACGGTATCTCCCTGCCGCTGGTGATCCTCACCACCTTCCTCATGCCCTTCTGCATCCTCGCCTCGTGGGTCGCCATCGACAAGCGGGTGAAGGAGTACATGGTCGCCTTCCTGGTGCTCGAGACGCTGATGATCGGCGTCTTCTGCGCCCTCGACATCGTGCTGTTCTATCTGTTCTTCGAGGCCGGCCTGATCCCGATGTTCCTCATCATCGGCATCTGGGGCGGCAAGCGGCGCGTCTATGCGGCCTACAAGTTCTTCCTCTACACGCTGCTCGGCTCGGTCCTGATGCTCCTCGCCATCATGGCGATAATCTGGACGGCGGGCACCTCGGACATCGCCGAACTCCTGAAGAACGGGCCGAAGGTCTTCTCGCGCGACATGCAGTTCTGGCTGTGGATCGCCTTCTTCGCCTCCTTCGCGGTGAAGATGCCGATGTGGCCGGTCCACACCTGGTTGCCGGACGCGCACGTGGAGGCGCCGACGGCGGGCTCGGTGATCCTGGCCGGGGTGCTGCTGAAGATGGGCGGCTACGGCTTCCTGCGCTTCTCGCTGCCGATGTTCCCGGAGGCCAGCGCCTTCTTCGCGCCCTTCGTCTTCACCCTGTCGGTGATCGCCATCATCTACACCTCGCTGGTGGCGATGATGCAGGAGGACATCAAGAAGCTGATCGCCTACTCGTCCGTCGCCCACATGGGCTTCGTCACCATGGGCATCTTCGCCGGCAATGCCGAGGGCATCCAGGGCGCCGTCTTCCAGATGATCTCCCACGGCATCGTCTCGGGCGCGCTCTTCCTCTGCGTCGGCGTCGTCTATGACCGCATGCACACCCGCGAGATCGCCGCCTATGGCGGCCTCGTCAACCGCATGCCGGTCTATGCCGTCATCTTCATGGTCTTCACCATGGCCAATGTCGGCCTGCCCGGCACGTCGGGCTTCGTCGGCGAGTTCCTCACCCTGATGGGCACCTTCAAGGCCTCGACCAAGGTGACGTTCCTCGCCGCCACCGGCGTCATCCTCTCGGCCGGTTATGCGCTGTGGCTCTACCGCCAGGTGATCTGGGGCGAACTGACCAAGCCGTCGCTGAAGACCATCACCGACGTCGACCGCCGCGAGCTGACGATCCTCGTCCCGCTGGTGGTGCTGACGATCTTCTTCGGCGTCTATCCGCGTCCGATCCTCGCGACCTCCGAGGTCGCGGTGAACGCGCTGGTGGAATCCTACAAACAGGCGAACGGAGCGGCCCGCACGGCCGTTGCCGTCCAGCCGCGCTGACGGTGCCGATGATGAACGCTCCTGTCCTCGACCTGGTCCCCGTCCTGCCCGAGCTGATGCTCGCGGTCGGCGCCATGGCGCTGCTGATGTACGGTGTCTTCGCCGGCGAGCGGTCGGCCGGCACCGTGACCGCCGCCTCCGTCGCGCTGCTGGTAGCTGCGGCCGTCGTCGTGATGATGATCGGCGGCGCGCCGCGCACCACCTTCGGCGGCTCCTTCGTCCTCGACGCCTTCGCCCGCTACATGAAAGTGCTGGCCTTTCTCGGCGCGGCGGTGGCCCTGGTGATGTCGCAGGACTACCTGCGCCGCGAGAAGGTCGAGAAGTTCGAGTTCCCGATCCTCATCCTGCTGTCGACGACCGGCATGGGCGTGCTGATTTCGGCGGGTGACCTGATTGCCCTCTACATGGGCCTCGAGCTCATGTCGCTGGCGCTCTACGTCATCGCTTCCATCCACCGCGACAACGCCAAGTCGACCGAGGCCGGCCTGAAATACTTCGTCCTCGGCGCCCTGTCGTCCGGCATGCTGCTCTACGGTTGCTCGCTGATCTACGGCTTCACCGGCACGGTGCAGTTCGCCGGCATCGCCACGGCGCTCAAGGGCGGGCCCATCGGCCTCGGCCTCGTCTTCGGCCTCGTCTTCCTCATCGCCGGCATGGCCTTCAAGGTCTCGGCCGTGCCCTTCCACATGTGGACGCCGGACGTCTACGAGGGCGCGCCGACGCCGGTCACGGCCTTCTTCGCCGCCGCGCCGAAGGTCGCTGCCATCGCCATCTTCGCCCGGGCGCTCACCACGGGCTTTCCGGCCGCCACGCACCAGTGGCAGCAGATCGTCGTCTTCGTGTCGGTCGGCTCCATGCTGCTCGGCGCCTTCGCGGCCATCGGCCAGACCAACATCAAGCGGCTGATGGCCTATTCCTCCATCGGCCACATGGGATTTGCACTGGTCGGCCTGTCCGCCGGCACGGCCACCGGCGTTCAGGGCGTCGCGGCCTACATCGCCATCTACATGATCATGACCCTCGGCACCTTTGCCTGCATCACCGCGATGCGCCGCGGCGACGAGGCGGTGGAGACCATCGAGGATCTGGCGGGCCTGTCGCGCACCAATCCGCTGATGGCGGCGGCGCTGGCCGCGCTGCTTTTCTCGCTCGCCGGCATTCCGCCGCTCGCCGGCTTCTTCGCCAAGTGGTACGTCTTCTCCGCGGCGATCGAGGCCAAGCTCTACACGCTCGCCGTCATCGGCGTGCTGTCGAGCGTGGTGGGCTGCTACTACTACCTGCGCATCGTCAAACTGATGTATTTCGACGAGCCGGCGCCGGCCTTCTCGCCGGTGCGGATCGAGCTGAAGACGGTGCTCGTGGCCTCCGCCCTGTTCAACACCTTCTTCGTTCTTTATCCGGCGCCGCTGGTCTCGGCTGCCGCCGCGGCCGCGCGGTCGCTCTTCTGAGGCGGATGGCCGAACCATTGCGGCTCCTGCCGCATATCGGAAGGGCCGGGCTTGTCCCGGCCTTTCGTCGCTTATAGGACTGCCATCTGGGCGGCATGCCGCCCCGGCGACGGCCGTGGCGGGCCCTCCGTCCGCATGACGCCCCGAGAAACAGAGTTCCGTGCTGACCCTTTCCGACACCGCCGTGGCGGCTGGCTTTCACCTCGTCCATCTCGCCGAGGTCGGTTCGACCAATGCCGAGGCGCTGGCGCGGGCCGCCGCCGGCGAGACCCGGCCGACCTGGTTCGTCGCCGACCGCCAGATGGCGGGCAGGGGGCGGCGTGGCCGCGGCTGGACAGGATTCGAGGGCAATCTCTTCGCGACGCTGCTCCTGACCGATCCCGCTCCAGCGCCGAAGGTGGCCGAGCTGTGCTTCGTCGCGGCGCTGGCGCTGGACGATGCGCTGCTGACCCTTGCGCCGGATCTCGAGGCGCGTTTCAAGGTGAAGTGGCCGAACGACGCCCTGCTCGACGGTGCCAAGGTTTCCGGCACGCTGATCGAGGCGACGACGCGCGGATCGATCACTCAGGTCGCCATCGGCATCGGCGTCAACATCGCCCGCCACCCCGACGGCATGCCCTATCCGACGACGTCCCTGCAGGCCGCCGGCATCGACGTGACGCGCGACGCGGTCTTCGCCGCGCTCAGCCGTTCCATGGTCACCGCCCTCGCCATCTGGCGGCGGGGTGACGGTTTCAACGCGATCCGCGCCGGGTGGATCGCCCGGGCGCACAATCTGGGAGGCCATCTGGTGGTGAGAACCGACGACCGGCGGATCGAGGGGATTTTCGTGGGGCTGGACCCGCTGGGGCGGCTGCTCCTCGACACGCCGGACGGGCGCGAGGCGGTGACGGTGGGCGAAGTCGTGCCGACCCTGCCGGCGACGGTGCACTGACATGACCAGACGCCTCCCCCACGGCCCCGCCGAGGAACTCGTCTTCTGCCCGCTCGGCGGCGTCGGCGAGATCGGCATGAACTTCTCGCTCTACGGCTTCGGCTCGCCGGCCAAGAAGGACTGGATCGCGGTCGATTGCGGCGTTGCCTTCGCCGGCCCGGACCTGCCGGGCATCGATCTGATCATGCCGGACCCGCGCTACATCGCCGAGCAGAGCAAGCGGCTGCGCGCCCTCATCATCACCCACGCCCACGAGGACCACATCGGCGCGGTGGCCGACCTGTGGCCGCGTCTCGGCTGCCCGGTCTATCTCACCCCCTTCGCGGCGGCGATGCTGGAGGCCAAGCGTCTGTCGGAGGCCGGCGCGCCGAAGATGCCGATCACCATCATCCGACCGGGCCAGCGGATCGACCTTGGACCCTTCTCCGTCGAGATGATCGCGGTGGCCCATTCCATCCCGGAATCGACCTCCCTGGCGATCCGCACGCCGCTCGGCCTGGTGGTCCATACCGGCGACTGGAAGATCGACCCGACGCCGGTTCTTGGCGACGTCACCGACGAGGCCCGCTTCCGGGCGCTCGGCGACGAGGGCGTGCTCGCCATGATCGGCGATTCCACCAATGCCATCCGCGAGGGTATCTCGCCCTCGGAGCGGGAGGTGGCGACGGAGCTCGAGAAGATCATCCGCGCCGCCAAGGGCAGGGTGGCGGTGACGACCTTTGCCTCCAATGCCGGCCGCATCCGCTCGGTGGCGGAAGCCGCCATGCGATGCGACCGCCAGGTGGTTCTGGTCGGCCGCGCCATGGAGCGCGTCATCGGCATTGCCCGCGAGCAGGGTATGCTGGAAGGCATCCCGCCCTTCGTCGGCGCCGAGTCCTACGGCTACATCCCGCGCGACAAGGTCGTGGCAGTGCTCACCGGCAGCCAGGGCGAGCCGCGCGCCGCGCTCGCCCGCATCGCCAACGACGATCATCCGGAGGTGACGCTGACCCCTGGCGACACCGTCGTCTTCTCCTCGCGCACGATTCCCGGCAACGAGAAGGCGGTGGGCACGATCATCAACAACCTGATCAAGCAGGGGGTGAAGATCATCACCGACCGTGATCGGCTGGTGCATGTCTCGGGTCATCCTCGCCGCGGCGAGATGGAGCAGATGTACGCCTGGGTCCGGCCGAAGATCGCCATTCCCGTGCACGGCGAGGCCCTGCACATGGCCGATCATGCCGCGCTGGCGAAGAAGATGGGGGTCAAGGAGGTCATCCTCGCCAATGACGGCGACGTGGTGCGTCTTGCGCCCGGCGAGCCGGACGTCGTCGACACCGTGCCGGCCCAGCGGCTGTTCAAGGACGGATCGCTGCTCATCGAGGAAGCGGAGCGGGTGGTGCCCGAGCGGCGCAAGCTCGCCTTTGCCGGCATCGTCTCGGTGGCGATCGCCATGGACGACCGCGGCCAGATCGTCGGCGACATCCAGATGGACATGGCCGGCGTTCCCGAGAGGGATGCGCTGGGCGAGAATCTCGCCGAACTGGTCGAGGAAACGGTCATCGACTGTGTCGAGGGCCTGCCCAAGGCCCGCCGCCGTGATCCGGATGCGGTGGCCGAAAGCGTCACCCGCGCCATCCGCGGCACCCTGAACGGTCGATGGGGCAAAAAGCCGATGTGCCACGTGCTGGTGGTGGCGGTATAAGGCGGCATACGGGCGGTGGTCCTTGCGCCGCCGCATATTCTTGTCACTCGCCTTCCGGAGCCCCTCATGATCGGACGCCTCAACCACGTCGCCATCGCCGTCCGCGACCTCGAGAAGGCGAGCGCGCTCTATCGCGACACGCTGGGGGCCAAGGTCACCGCCCCGGTGGCCCAGCCCGCCCACGGCGTGACGGTGGTCTTCGTCGAACTGCCCAACACCAAGATCGAGTTCCTGCAGCCGCTGGGCGCCGACAGCCCGATCGCCAGGTTCCTCGACAAGAACCCGGATGGCGGCATCCACCATGTCTGCTACGAGGTCGACGACATCATCGCTGCGCGCGATCATCTGAAGGCACAGGGCGCACGTATCCTGGGAGACGGCGAGCCGAAGATCGGAGCGCATGACAAGCCGGTGCTGTTCCTGCACCCGAAGGACTTCAACGGCACCCTGGTGGAGCTCGAACAGGCATGAGCATCGCGGCCGCCCTCGCCATCTACTTCATCATCTGGTGGCTGACCCTGTTCGCCATCCTGCCCTTCGGCGTGCGGTCGCAGGTCGAGGCTGGACATGTCGTCCCCGGCAGCGAACCGGGGGCGCCCTACCGGGCGGCCATGCTGCGCAACGTGATCTGGACGACCATCGTCGCGGCCATCGTGTTCGGCCTCTACTATGTGAATTACACGCAGGGTTTCATCACTCTCGACGACATTCCCTTCCTGCCGCGCGCCGCGGTCAACTAGGGTCGCATGGCGGGACCTGTATGCTGCGGTGCAGCGCAAGGGCGGGTCCGTATTCTTCCGGAAGGGTGTTTATGCACTTTTTTTCGCCACCCCATGCCCAAGTTGGTGACAAAGCATATTCTGTCGTCTAGCGTCTCCACGCTGCAAGAAAGAAACCGTCCGCTCGCGAAGGCGGAAAGGTTTCATGGCTCAGGTCTTGGGAGGAAGACCCCCTGGGGCGGAGGTTCGGAAGAGCCCTCGTCACGGGATACAAAACAGAAGACGGCCGGCGCGATCTCCGCGACGCTGAACTTCGAAAGCATGGCCTAGAGGAGGCGGGATCCCTGATCCCGCCTTTCCTTTTTCTGGTGATCCGCTCTCGCTATGGTGCGCGGCCCGGCCAGCGGCGTTGGGGCGGCAGCCATGGCGACGCCCCGGATTTTCGGCCCGCCGACTTGCTTCCGCCGTCAAAAAGGGGTCAATTCCGCCTCCCGCGCTGCCGAAGGCGTCGCGCCCTCATGCCACCGCCGTTCCGAGGTCCTCGATGCGTCTCTCCCGCTATTTCCTGCCCATCCTGCGCGAGACGCCCAAGGAAGCCGAGATCGTCTCCCATCGCCTGATGCTGCGTGCCGGCATGGTGCGGCAGGAGAGCGCCGGCATCTATGCCTGGCTGCCCCTGGGCCTGAAGGTCCTGAACAAGGTGCAGCAGATCGTGCGCGAGGAGCAGAACCGCTCGGGTGCGATCGAACTCCTGATGCCGACCATCCAGTCGGCCGACCTCTGGCGCGAGAGCGGGCGCTATGACGCCTATGGCAAGGAGATGCTGCGCATCCGCGACCGGCATGACCGCGAGATGCTGTTCGGCCCGACCAACGAGGAGATGATCACCGAGATCTTCCGGGCCTATGTGAAGAGCTACAAGGATCTGCCGCTCAACCTCTACCATCTGCAGTGGAAGTTCCGCGACGAGGTGCGTCCGCGCTTCGGCACCATGCGCTCGCGCGAGTTCCTGATGAAGGACGCCTATTCCTTCGACCTCGACAAGGACGGCGCGGTTCACGCCTACAACAAGATGTTCGTGGCCTATCTGCGCACCTTCGAGCGGCTGGGCCTGAAGTCGATCCCGATGCGCGCCGATACCGGCCCGATCGGCGGCGACCTCAGCCATGAATTCATCATCCTCGCCGAGACCGGCGAGAGCCAAGTCTATTGCCACCGCGACTATCTCGACTTTCCCGTGCCGCCTGTCGACACGAACTTCGACGATGTCGAGGGCATCAAGGCGACGGTCGCGAAGTGGACCTCGCTCTATGCGGCGACAGACGAGATGCACGACGAGGCCGCCTACGGGGCGATTCCCGAGGCCTCGCGCGTGTCGGCCCGCGGCATCGAGGTCGGCCACATCTTCTATTTCGGCACCAAATATTCCGACCCGATGAGCGCGACCGTGCAGGGACCGGACGGCAAGCCCGTGCCCGTCCACATGGGCTCCTATGGCATCGGCCCGACGCGCGTCGTTGCCGCCATCATCGAGGCCTGCCATGACGAGGCTGGGATCAAGTGGCCGGCGGCGGTGGCGCCGTTCACGGTCTCCGTCATGAACCTGAAGCAGGGTGACAGCGCCTGTGACGCCGCCTGCGAGGAACTCTACCGCACGCTCGCGGCCAAGGGCGTCGACGTGCTCTACGACGACCGCGACGACCGCCCGGGTGCGAAGTTCGCCACCGCCGATCTCATCGGCATTCCCTACCAGGTGATGATCGGCCCCCGCGGCCTCGCCGAAGGCAAGGTGGAGCTCAAGCTGCGCGCGACCGGCGAACGTGAACTGCTCAGCCCGGCCGATGTTGTGGCGCGGATCGCGGGAGCCTGACGCGTGGCGCCCGGCGGGGTGGAGATCAGGCCCGTCGGTCCCGCCGATGGCGGCCTCTTCGCGCGAGTCGCCCCGGATGTCTTCGACGGGCCGGTACCCGCCGACCGGCTCGCGGCCTATCTCGGCAGTCCCGGGCATCTGATGGTCGTCGCTATCAGCAACGGCGAGGTGGTGGGCCAGGTCGCGGCGGTGATCCACCGGCACCCCGACATGCCGACGGAACTCTACATCGACAATCTGGGAGTGACGCCCGCGCTTCACCGCCACGGGATCGGCCGGCGGCTGGTCGAGGCGGTGATGGAGATCGGGCGCGAGCAGGGCTGCGCGGAGGCGTGGGTTGCGACCGAGACCGGCAACCGTGCGGCGCGGGGTCTCTACCGGCGACTGGGACCGAAGGAAGAGGCAGCCGTCGCCTTCTATCTCTACGATCTCTGACCCGGCGCGCGTGATGCCAGCGTCCGGTTGCATCCGGGGGGGGCATGCCTTGCGCGTGCCCGCCGATGTCCCAGCCGGCGCTTGAGCGGGGACGACTCTGCATTTCCCACATTCACGCGAGCTGGAACGACCCTGTCATGACGGAGGGCCGCCATGGCCTGGATCAGTCTGTTGGTCGCCGGCCCGTTCGAGATCGGCTGGGCCATCGGACTCAAGGCGGTGTCGCCGGAATAGCGAGTCGGGCGAGTCACTTGGCGCGGAATGCTGAGAGGGTGATTCCGTTGCTTCACACGATGATTCAGCGGCCGCCTGTGTCCGGGCGGCCTGCGGAACAGAATCCGCAAGTCGCGCCAAGTCGTTGATGGCGAATCACAATCGTCAGGCGAGCGTGAAGGCCTCGTGGATGGCGCTCTTCACGCCGCCGCCCATCTGCGGGCCGCCGCCGGCGACATAGATGGCGTCATCGATGGCCACCGCCCCCATGCCGTGTCGCGGGGTGAGCATGGGCGCATAGGCTTCCCACTTGTCGGCGACGGGGTCGTAGGCCTCGTTCTGGCCGTAGACGCGGTTCCAGCCCTCGCCGCCCATGCAGAAGATCTTGCCGCGATAGAGGACCGCCCCGTGGCCGGAGCGGGCGGTGGGCATGTGGTTGCGCGCCGTCCACTTGTCCTCGCGGGCGTCGTAGGTGTGGTGCAGCACCGAATTGGTGTGAAAGCTGTCCACGCGCCCGCCGATCAGGTGGATCAGGCCGTTGAGGGCGACGATGCCGACATGGTCGCGGCCGAGCGGCATGGGCGCGAGCTTCGTCCAGCGGTCGTCCTTCGGGTCATAGACGAGGTGCCAGTCGATCGACTTGCGGTTGGCGAAAGTGTTGCCGATGGCGCCGCCGATGGCGTGGATGCGCTCGCCGATGTTGATGCAGGCGATGGCGCCACAGGCCTCGGGAAGGGGGCGGATGGAGGTCCAGCGGTCGCCGTCGACGCCCCAGACGAAGCACTCGTTGTGGGGCGTGCGGTTCTGCTCGATGAAGCCGCCGATGGCATAGAGCCTGGTGCCCGAGACGGCGACGCCGACATGGTTGGCTCCGCGCGGAACCTCGGCCGCGGCGATCCAGCGGTCTCCAGCGGGGTCGTAGACGTGGTGATAGGGGCGGTCGACCCGCTGCTCGGCATAGCCCCCGACGAGGTGCATGCGCCCCTCGCGCCCGACGGCCCAGGCCATCTCGGTGCGCGGGATGGGCAGGGGCGCCCGAGGCAGCCAGCGGCCGGGATTGGCGGCCTTCGGCACCGGGCTCGCGGTGTCGGCCTGGCTGTGATGGATGTCGGGGATGTCGACGCGCCCGGGGGCGTTGAGCCGCTCGAACTGGCCGTCGCGGTGGGGATGGTGGGGGCCGTGCTGGGAGTGGGGGGTCTGGGCCAGTGCGGCGCCGGAGACGGCGGCGAGGCCGCCCGACAGCATCAGGCGACGGGAAAGGTGGATCATCGCGTTCACCAGGTTTCAGAGGCAACCATCGACATGCTAGCGCGCGGAAGGCGGCCGGCAACTGACGGTGGTGGCCTAGGCCAAGGCTGCGGTCCGGCGGGATGGCGACTTGCATTCGACGCCGCCTCAGCCAAATTCAGGCCATGACCCAGAAGAATCCCATTGCCCCCGGCACGAGCGGGGCCACGACGCCGGCGGGACGGGCTCCCGGCGGCGTCGCCGTGTCAGGCGCGGCCGACATTTCCGCCTTTCTGAAGACCGCTGCCGCGGTCGGTCCGCCGAAGGTGCCCGGCGAGCGCGGACGGCTGGTCTTCGCGCTCGACGCGACCGCGAGCCGCGAGCCCGCCTGGGGCATGGCGCAGGAGATCACCGGGCAGATGTTCACCGAGGCCGCCAGGGTCGGCACGCTGGATATCCAGCTCGTCTTCTTCCGCGGCATGGGCGAATGCCGTTCCTCCGGTTGGATCGCCGAGGCGGCCAGGCTCAAGCAGCTGATGCGCAAGGTCTCCTGCATCGGCGGCCAGACGCAGATCGGCCGGGTCCTGGCCCACGCGGCGGAGGAGGCGGGTGCGCGCCGCATCCATGCCGTTGTCTATATCGGCGATGCCATGGAGGAGAGCCTCGACGACCTCTGCGCCAAGGCGGGACGCCTCGCCATGGCGAAGGTGCCGGTCTTCACATTCCTGGAGGGCGGGGACCCCGTCGCCGAGCACGCCTATCGCGAGATCGCCCGGATCACCCGTGGCGCCTTCGCCCGTTTCGATCCGGGCGCGGCCTCACAGCTGGCCGAGCTCCTGAAGGCCGTCGCGGCCTTCGCCTCCGGCGGTCGGCTGGCGCTGGCGGATGCGGCGAAAGGCTCACGCGGAGCGCAGCTCCTGCTCGGACAGATGGGCTAGACTGGCTCCATGACCTATTTCATCGCGGGGCTGATCGCCCTCATCGTGTTTTCCGGCACCCTCAACCAGATCCTGGGCGCCAACCCCAAATGGCTGTCCGGCCAGGTGAAGAAGGTCGGCGGCTATGCGGTCATGGCCTTCGGCCTGTTCCTGCTGACGCGCGGCCAGTGGGAGCTCGCCCTTCCGGCCTTCCTCGCCGGCGCGACCCTGCTCGGCCTCGTGCCCGGCCAGGGCATGCTGTCGGGATGGGGCCAGGCCGGCTCCAAGACCCCGAACCAGTCGTCGACGGTGCGGTCGCGGTTCGTCGAAATGGTGCTCGACATCGATACCGGCCACATGACCGGCCGCTTCGTCGCCGGCTCGCTTGCCGGCCAGACGCTGGAGCAGATCCCGGTGCCGCGGCTGATCCAGGCCTTCGCCGAGATCGACGGGGAGAGCGCGCAGCTACTCGAGGCTTATCTTGACCGCCGGGAGCCCGGCTGGCGTGAACACGGAAATGGCTATGCGGGTGCGGGGCAGGGCGGCGCGGCGGCTTCGAGCGCGATGACGGAAGAAGAGGCCTACCAGATCCTGGGCCTTCAGCCCGGGGCGGACGAGGAGACCATCCGCGGCGCGCATCGCGCGCTGATGAAGAAGCTGCACCCCGACCAGGGCGGCTCGACGTGGCTCGCCTCGCGTGTCAACCAGGCCAAGGACACCCTCCTGGAACGTCATCGCCGGAACTCCTGAAACACGTGTCATCCGGATGAGGCCGGTCCGTCAGTTGCGGACCGGGATGCAGTCGAAGTCGCGGGCCTTGAGGGCGCGGCAGGCGGCATCCGCACCGGGCCGGTCGAAGCCGGCGAAGCGGGCGCGGACGAGGGTCATGCCGCGGGCCTCGACCTTCTCGGTATAGGGATCGGCGGCCCCGAGCTGGCGGCCGGAGGCCTCGCGGGCCTCCTGCAGCATCTCCTGCGCTGCGCTCTCGGTGGGGAAGGCGCCAATCTGGATCGACCATTCGCCGCGCCGGCGCGGAGCGGCCTCGGCCACCGGAGCGGAACCGGGAGAGGCCATCTGCACGGCCCGCGGCGCGACCGAGGCGGTGGTCAACTGCGAAGCGTTGAGTGTGCCGAGCACGCCCGGCCGGGGATTGGGATTGCCGGCGGGTGCGACGGGCGTCGGGACCGGACGCGAGGAGGCCGATGACAGCATCGCGGCCGCGGCCGGGGGCGGGGCGGTCTCGGCCTGGATCACCTGGCGGTGCGGCTGGGCGTTGGCCGTGACAGGGGCGGCGGCCGAGGC
>CAZPMD010000081.1:10830-19826 GCA_964587395.1 uncultured Hyphomicrobiales bacterium | reverse complement strand
CCCGCCGAACCTGCCGCCGCGCGCCGAGGCGCCGGCCGATCCGGCGAACCCGGCGCCGCGTGCGGCAGGATCAGAGCCGCGGCGCGACTATGATCGCAACCGTCCCGCGGGCCGCGGCCAGCTCCTGCCCAACGGCCAGTTCGTCCTCGATCCGCTCCTGTGAGCGCGCGGGCGGCGTTGCCGTTGAGGCCACGCCAACCCGACGCCCCTTGCCAGACAAAGACCCCGACCATGCATCACTTCGCCTATCGTGACGGCCGGCTCCATGCCGAGGACGTGCCGCTCGAGACCATCGCGGCGGAGGTGGGGACGCCCTTCTACTGCTATTCGACCGCCACGCTGGAGCGGCACTACCGCATCTTCACCGAGGCCTTCGCCGGCACGGATGCGCTGG
This sequence comes from uncultured Hyphomicrobiales bacterium, assembly GCA_964587395.1. Taxonomy (GTDB): domain Bacteria; phylum Pseudomonadota; class Alphaproteobacteria; order Rhizobiales; family Phreatobacteraceae; genus Phreatobacter. The sequence goes on along the minus strand of CAZPMD010000081.1, from coordinate 19,432 downwards.
TCTGCTACGCGATGAAGGCCAATTCCAACCAGGCGGTGATCCGGACGCTGGCCCGGCTCGGCGCCGGCATGGACGTCGTCTCGGGGGGCGAATTGAAGCGGGCGCTCGCCGCCGGCGTGCCCGGCGAGCGCATCATGTTCTCCGGCGTCGGCAAGACCGAGGCGGAACATGCCGCGGCGCTCGAGGCCGGCGTCTTCTGCATCAATGTCGAGAGCGAACCGGAGGTTCGGCAGCTCTCGCGCATCGCCTCGTCCATGGGGCGGACGGCGCATGTCTCCTTCCGCGTCAACCCGGACGTCGACGCCAGGACCCATGCGAAGATCTCGACGGGGAAGAAGGGCGACAAGTTCGGCATCCCGATCTCGACGGCGCGCGAGGCCTATGCCCGCGCGGCGAAGCTTCCCGGCATCCACATCGCCGGCGTCGACATGCACATCGGTTCGCAGATCATCGACCTGCAGCCCTTCGACGATGCCTATACGCTTCTCGCCGAGTTCGTCGGCACGCTGCGCGCCGACGGCCATGCCATCGACCACGTTGATGTCGGCGGTGGCCTCGGCATCCCCTATCGCGACGACAACGAGCCGCCGCCTGAGCCTCTGCGCTATGCCGAGGTGGTGAAGCGCCACCTCGCCGGCCTCGGAACCCGGATCATTCTCGAGCCGGGACGAATGATGGTCGGCAATGCCGGAATCCTCGTTACCCGCGTCATCTATGTGAAGGAGACGGAGGGCCACACCTTCGTCATCGTCGACGGCGCTATGAACGACCTGATCCGCCCGACGCTCTACGAGGCGCACCACGAGATCAAGCCGGTGATCCAGCCGCAGCCCGGCGCGCCGAAGCCGAAGGTGGACGTGGTCGGTCCCATCTGCGAGAGCGGCGACTACCTCGCGCTCGGCCGCAAGCTTGCCGAGGTCGGCCCCGGCGACCTGCTCGCGGTGATGACCGCCGGCGCCTATGGCGCCGTCCAGGGCAGCACCTACAACACGCGGGCCCTGTCGCCGGAAGTGCTGGTGAAGGGCGGGGACTACGCGGTGGTGCGGCCGCGCCTCGACGTCGACGCCATCATCGCGCTGGACCGGCTGCCCGGCTGGCTCTGATTGCTGCGCTGCCGAAGGACGGGATTGACCTTCGGCACCGGACGGTCTTCATGCGCGGGCTTCACCGAGTGCAGGAGGGCCCCATCATGCTGCCGCAACGTCTGGTCGATGGCTACGCCGCCTTCCTCGAAGGCCGCTTTCCCCAGGAATCCGAGCGCTACCGCCGCCTCGGCGAGGATGGCCAGAGCCCGAAGACCATGGTCATCTCCTGCTGTGACAGCCGCGTCTCTCCGGAGGTGATCTTCGACGTCGGGCCGGGCGAGTTCTTCATCGTCCGCAACGTCGCCAATCTGGTGCCGCCCTATGCACCGGACGGCAGCCAGCACGGCACCTCGGCTGCGCTCGAATTCGCTGTCCAGGCGCTGCGCGTCACCGACATCGTCGTGCTCGGCCATGCCCGCTGCAGCGGTATCCGCGCCGCCGTGGCCGAGGACGCCGAGCCGTTGTCTCCGGGCGATTTCATCGGCAAGTGGATGTCGATGATCGCCCCCGCCATCGACCGGGTAGGGCCGCGCGGCGGCCGCCGCATGGACGACTACCTCAGGGCGCTGGAACACGGCTCCGTGGTCAACTCGCTTGCCAACCTCAGGACCTTTCCATGCGTGCGCATCCTCGAGGGGCGCGGCAAACTGAGGCTGCACGGCGCCTTCTTCGGCGTCGCGACCGGTGTTCTCAGTGTGCTCGACGAGCCGACCGGCGAATTCCGTCCGGTCATGAACGGGCCCGGCCGGGTGTTCGCCTGCGCGCCGGTGGGGTAAGGCGAGCCTACAGCCTGATGTCGCCGTAGCAGGGCGCCTTGCCCCAGACAGCGAGGCGATAGCCCCTGCGCAGGCCGAGGGTGAAGTAGGGATCGGCCTCGACGAGGCGCACCGCCTCCTCCCGGCTGTCCACCTCCATCACCCAGAGCCCGCCCTCCCACCAGGCGTCCGGCTCCGGCCGCAGGCCGCCGCCGATGACGATGCGGTCGGCATGGGCGGCGAGATAGTCGAAATGCGCCCGGGCGTGGTTCTGCCTCACCCAGGCGGCGTCGGGATTGTCTTCGAAGAGGGCGATCCAGCGGGCCATGTCGGCTCCCCAGACAGAAACGGCGGGTCCTGAGGCCCGCCGTCGCACATGATCGGAAGAATACGAAGGGAATGGCGCCTCTCAGGCCGCCGCCTTCGCCCGCGGCTGGATCAGCTTGCGGTTGACCAGCACCTCGGCGATCTGCACCGCATTCAGCGCCGCGCCCTTGCGCAGGTTGTCGGAGACGCACCAGAAGGCCAGGCCGTTCTCGACCGTCGCGTCCTCGCGAATGCGCGAGATGTAGGTCGCGTCCTCGCCGGCGGCGTCGAGCGGGGTTGCGTAGCCACCGTTCTCCTGCTTGTCGATGACGAGGATGCCCGGCGCGGCGCGCAGGATCTCGCGTGCCTCGTCCGGCGTGATCGGCTGCTCGCACTCGATGTTGACGGCCTCGGAATGGCCGATGAACACCGGCACGCGCACACAGGTCGCGGTCAGCCGGATCTTGGGATCGAGGATCTTCTTGGTCTCGACCGTCATCTTCCACTCTTCCTTCGTGTAGCCGTCCTCCATGAACACGTCGATGTGGGGGATGACGTTGAAGGCGATGCGGGCCGGGAACTTCTTCGTCTCCGGGTCCTTCATCGAGTAGAGCGCCTTGGTCTGGCGGTCGAGCTCGTCCATGCCGTCCTTGCCGGCGCCGGAGACCGACTGGTAGGTCGAGACGACGACGCGCTTGATGCCGAAGCGGTCGTGCAGCGGCTTCAGCGCCACGACGAGCTGGGCGGTCGAGCAGTTCGGATTGGCGATGATGTTGCGCTTGGAGAAGCCGGTGATGGCGTCGGCGTTCACTTCCGGGACGATCAGCGGCACATCGGAATCATAGCGCCAGGCGGATGAGTTATCGATGACGACGCAGCCCTGCGCGCCGATCTTCGGCGACCATTCCTTCGACACCGCGCCGCCGGCCGACATCAGGCAGATGTCGGTGTCGGAGAAGTCGTAGTTCTCCAGCGCCTTCACCTTCAACGTCTTGTTGCCGAAGGACACCTCCTGGCCGAGCGAGCGGCGCGAGGCGAGCGGCACGACCTCGGAGACGGGAAAACCGCGCTCTTCGAGGATGGCGAGCATTTCACGGCCCACATTGCCCGTGGCGCCGGCGATCGCGACCTTGTAACCCATGATGTCTGGCCTCTTTGGCTTGCAACTCTCCCCCGGATCGGGCCCCGTCACCGGGTCCCGTGGCGCCCATCTCCCCGTCGGGGGAGCACCCGGTTGCGAGGACGAAGCGTCAGCCTGCCGTGCCGCCTTTGGCGGCCGGCGTGGTTTTCGTCGTCGTTTTGGTGCGACCGAAAGCCATGACTCGGAGAGGTGTCCTCGGCGAAAGTGCCGTGAGGGCAGCGAAAAACACCAGGTGCGGCGAAATGTCAATCGCGCTATGGCCTTGGCGCTGGCAAAGGCACGAAGGCGCCCAAGATTCGCCGGGAATGCGGTGCCATCAGGGACGCCTCACTTGCCGCATGCCGAGAGCCCGATGATACAGACCCTCAACCGCCGCAACCTCCTCACCATCGCTGCGGCGGCAGGCCTTGCACCCGTCCTCTCTGGCAGGGCGAAGGCCGCGACGCCGCTGCGCTACGGGCCGGCGACGCCCTTTTCCTACAACGACCTGAAGCTCGCGGCGCTCGCCCGCGCCGGCAAGCCCTATGTGCCGCCGACCCGGCCGAACCCCGAGATCGTCGAGCGCATCGACTACGACAATCACGGCAAGCTGCGCTTCGACAAGGACAATGCCCTGTTCGGTGAAGGCCCGGGCGCCTATCCCGTCACCTTCCAGCATGTCGGCCGCTACTTCCCCAAGACCGTCCACATGCATGTGGTGCAGGGCGAGACGGCGCGCGAGATCGTCTACGACCCGCGCTATTTCACGATTTCTGCCGACCATCCGGCCGCGGCGCTGCCGCCGGAACCTTCGGCCTTCGCCGGCCTCTGGCTGCAGGAGGCGAAGTCCGGCCCGTGGAAGACGCAGGAGCCCTGGGCGACCTGGCTCGGCGCCTCCTATTTCCGCGGCGTCGGTGAGCTCGGTCAGGTCGGGCTCTCCGCCCGGGGTCTCGCGCTGTCGCCGGGCCAGGCACCGGGGCCGGAAGAGTTCCCCGATTTCGTCGGCTTCTGGATTGCCCCGGCGGAGAACGAGAGCGATCCCGTCACGCTCTATGCGCTGATGGATTCGCCGTCGCTGTCGGGCGCCTACCGCTTCCTCTGCCGGCGCACGTCCGGCGTCGTCATGGACATCGAGGCGACGCTGCATTTCCGCCGCCGCGTCACCCATGTCGGCATCGCCCCGCTGACCTCCATGTACTGGTATTCGGAGACCGCCTCCTCGCGCACCATCGACTGGCGCCCGGAGGTGCATGACTCCGACGGCCTGGCCATCTGGACGGGCTCCGGCGAGCGCATCTGGCGACCGCTGAACAACCCGCCACGCACCATGACCTCGAGCTTCGTCGACGAGAAGCCGCGCGGCTTCGGCCTGCTGCAGCGCGATCGGGAGTTCCTCCACTATCTCGATGGCGTGAAATACGAGAAGCGGCCCTCCGCCTGGGTGGAGCCGCAGGGCGACTGGGGCCGCGGCGCGGTGCAGCTCGTCGAGCTCAACACCGACGACGAGATCCACGACAACATCGTCGCCATGTGGGTGCCGGAAACGCCGGCTGAGCCAGGCCAGCCGCGCGAGTTCCGCTACCGGCTGCACTGGCTCGCCGACGAGCCCTATCCGACGCCGCTCGCCCGAGTCGTGGCGACCCGCCTTGGCCGCGGGGGCCAGCCTGGCCAGCCGCGGCCGCAGGGCGTGCGCAAGTTCCTCGTCGAGTTCAAGGGCGGGCCGCTGGTCAACCTGCCGAAGGGCACCATCCCCAAGCCGGTGCTCTGGGCCTCGCGCGGCACCTTCGGCGAGTACCAGTATACCGAGGCGGTGCCGAACGACGTTCCGGGCCACTGGCGCACCCAGTTCGACCTCAAGGTCGAGGGCAGCGAACCGGTGGAGATGCGCTGCTATCTCAGGGTCGGCGACCAGGTGGCGTCGGAGAGCTGGCTCTACCAGTACCATCCGGGCGCATGAGACAGAACACGGCTCCTGTCGGGGGGCGTGATGTCTCCCGAGGAAGGCCAGTCGGACACCCCATGAAGAAATTCCGCGATCTCGCCAACACCGTCATCGGCGCTGCGATCATCGTCGTGCTGATGCGGTCCTTCGCCTTTGCGACCTACCACATCCCCTCCGAGAGCATGGTGCCGACGCTTGAGGTCGGTGACCGGGTGGCGGCGCTGAAGTTCCCGCTGGGCTTCTCGCGCTACTCGCTGATCGGCGGGCAGTACCTGCCGCGCTTTCCCGGCGAGACCGGCCGCATTCCCGGCGCCATGCCGGCGCGCGGCGACGTGGTGGTGTTCCGCCATCCGCGCACGGGCGAGGACTTCATCAAGCGCGTCGCTGGCCTGCCGGGCGACCGGGTGGCGATCCGCGAGGGGCGTCTCTGGCTGAACGGCGAACCTGTGACGCTCGCCGAGGCCGGCCGCTGGAGCTATCGCGAGACGAATGGCGGCATTGCCGCCGTCACCGCCTATCGGGAGACGTTTCCCGGCGCCGAGCCGCACACGATCCTGCTGCGCGACCGGCGGTCGGCGGCCGGCGACATGGCCGAGCAGGTGGTGCCCGAGGGGCGTCTCTTCATGCTCGGCGACAACCGCGACAATTCCTCCGACAGCCGCTTCGCCTCCATGGGGTTCATCCCGCTGGAGAACCTGATCGGCCGGGCCGGGGCCATCCTCTACTCGCTGGCAAGCTGCGAGAGGGAGCCGGGCCTGCGCTGCCCGCCGCGACGGATGCTGGAGAAGGTGGAGTAGGGATCAGTCCCGCCGGCCACCATATTGCGGCAACGACCAGCCCTTCAGAATGGCGAGGGCCCGGGCACCGAAGGCCACGGCGAAGCCCGCGAGAGCCGCCAGGGGTTCGGCCACCGCCAGCAGCAGCAGCGCGAAAGCGCCGGCCCCGGCCAGCGCTGCGGTCACGTAGATGTCGCGGCGCAGGACCATGGGCACGTCGCCGGCGAGAATGTCGCGGATGATGCCACCGAAGGTGGCGGTGATGACGCCCAGAACCACGGCCGAGACAGCCGGCGCGCCGGCGCCCAGGGCCTTGGCCGTGCCGGTGACGGCGAAGAGCGCCAGACCCAGCGCATCGGCCCACAGCAGCGTGCGGGCGCGGCCCTCGCTCTCGAAATGGTGAGCCGTGAAGAAGGCGGCCAGAGAGACCGCGACACAGATGGCGACGACCGTCGGGTCGCCGATCCACGGCACCGGGCGAGCGCCGAGAAGGATGTCGCGTAGCGTGCCGCCGCCGATGCCGGTGACGGTTCCGAGCAGCGCGAAGCCGAAGGGGTCCATCTGCTTGCGTGCCGCGACAAGGGCGCCGGTCAGTGCGAAGACCGCCACTCCCGCCCATTCGAGCCAGGGCAGGAGCCCGGTCATGGCCTTCAGCCTTCGCCGGAGGAGGTCGGCTGCGGCGGCGCCTTCGGGCCGCCGGTCGAAACGCCGACGAGGGCGGGACGCAGCACGCGATCGCCGATGACGAAGCCGGCCTGCACGGTCTGCACCACGGTGCCCTTCGGCAGTTCGGCATTGGGGATCTCGAACATGGCCTGATGCAGGTTCGGGTCGAACTTCTGGCCGTCCGGCTCGATCTTCCTGACGCCGTGCTTTTCCAGCGTCTTGAGAAGCTCGCGCTCGGTCAGGTCGATGCCCTCGACGAAGGCCTTGAGCGGTCCGTCGGCCGGCCGCGACTCATCGGACAGGGTCTCGAAGGCGCGGCGCATGTTGTCGGCGACGTTGAGCATGTCGCGGGCGAAGGAGGTCACGCCATAGGTACGGGAATCCGCCACCTCACGCTCGGTGCGCTTCCTGAGGTTCTCCATTTCCGCCAGGGTGCGGAGCATGCGGTCCTTCATATCGCGCGCCTCGGCGCGCGCGGCCTCCAGCAGTGCCGGGCCGGCATCGGCCAGGGTGGCTTCCGCCCCGGGGCCTTCGGCGGTCTGGTTCGCCTCGTCGATCGGCACTTCGTCGTGCCCGTTCTTCGGGTTGGTCATGGCAACTCGCCTGTGGTGGAAAGGGTTGGCGCGGATATCGAGGCTTTGCGCCGCAAAATCAAGAGTTGCACGCGGGCTCCGCCAGCCAATACCCGTCATGGGCCGCGGTGATCGCGATTCCGTACTTGCCATTGCGCGACGGGCGCGCCCGCTTTCCGTCAAGCCATCCGGACGTCGGGCGCGCCGCTCCATCAACTGCAGGGATTGGCCCTGAAGATGCAGGTGTGCCGCCGGTTCGGCACGCTTCCCGTCGTGGAGCAGACCGCCGCCTGCTTCTGCTGGGCCTTCACCCAGCGGGCATAGGCGGAGCCGTACTGATTGCCCGCATTGAGCTGCCAGGCGGCGCGGGCGGCGAGCTGTGCCGCTGCATTGGTGCGCGAGGGCAGTCCCTGCCCACTGACCTGCGGTCGGCAATCGGCCAGGGCCGCAGTGGGTGACAGGGCGAGTACGGTCGCGATCGCCAGGCATGGCAGAATCATGCGCCGGCCGAGACCTGCGTGAGGAAGAGCGGTCATTGTTGTGATCCTTCTCGGGCTTTCCCCGAATGGGGCGAAGCCACCTCGACGCAGCGCCCTTTCGACCCGGATAGCAAGCTCATTGCATCGGGCCCTTCGCCGTACGCGGTTGGCCGCGCCGTCGGCGGGCGTCAATGGCCGGATGCGACAAGTCCCATGAGCTGGGCTCCCGTGAACCGCTCCCCGGGGCGATGGCGTGAGATGAGCACTGCCATCGCGGCATTGGCCGGCGCGGTGCGGCCATGGGCCTCCGCAAGGCTGACCACGGCCCCGCAGAGGTCGTCGATCTCGGTTGGGCGTCCCGCCGCGACGTCGTCCGCCATGGAGGAGCGCGCCGACGGATGGATCGTGAGCATGCTGGCGGCAATACGAGAGAAGACCCAGGTGGGCAGCCGCAGGATGACGGGAATGAGCCGGGGCGGGGCGGCCCCCACCTTGCCCGGCCTGATGCCGGCCGCCGTCATGGCTGCGAGCGCCTCGTCCTGCAGCAGGGCGAGCACGCGCCGGTAGTCGCGGTCCAAGAGCTCCTCGCGCAGCGACAGGCCGGAGAGGGCGTTGACGGGATTGTTGAGGTTGAGCAGCAGCTTCCCCCACTGGAAGGAGGCCATGTCGGCGACGAGGTGTAGTGGCAGTTCGGCCCTGTCGAAGACGGGGGCGATGGTGCGCGTTGCCGCATTGTCCTCGGCATGGAGGACGCCGGACGTGGCGCGGCGAGCGACAGGGCGGCCGCTCGCGTCGGGATCGAGCGTCACGTTGAAGGGCACCATGCCTGCGAGCGCGACGAGGCCGGGGGCAGCGGCCCGGATGCGCGCGCCATTGTCGACACCATTCTGCAGCGACAGGA
>CAZPMD010000081.1:0-10803 GCA_964587395.1 uncultured Hyphomicrobiales bacterium | reverse complement strand
CATCGCCGGCGGCCTCTGCCGTCGCGCCGCCCTTGGTGCAGAGGATCAGGAAAGGGTCGGGTCCAGCCAGTGCGGCGGCCTCCGCCAGCGTTGTGGCGACGCGATAGCGGTCAGGCGGCAGGATGGTCTCGCGCCCGTCGATGTCGCCGACGATGAGGCCCTTGCGGGCGAGGGCCTCGTGACGCGCGCCGCGGGCGACGAAGATGACATCCACGCCGGCCGAGGCCAGCAGGCCGCCGACATGGCATCCGATAGCGCCGGCTCCGATGATGACGAAGCTCTGCGCCATGGCCGCTCCGTCAGGCGGTGAAGCGCGGGCGCTCCAGCCCCTCGCGCAGGTGGGCGGCGGTGACCGTATTGGCCATCAGCAGCGCGATGGTCATGGGGCCGACGCCACCCGGCACCGGCGTGATGGCGGCAGCATGGATGGCCGCTTCGGCAGTGGCGACGTCGCCGACCAGGCGCGTCCTGCCCTCGCCGCGCTCGGGGGCAGGGATCCGGTTGATGCCGACGTCGATGACCACGGCACCCGGTTTCACCCAGTCGCCGCGGATCATCTCGGGCCGGCCGACGGCGGCGACGAGGATGTCGGCGCTGCGGCAGACGTCAGGAAGGTCGGCCGTGCGCGAATGGGCGATGGTGACGGTCGCATCGCGCTGCAGCAGCATCTGGGCGACGGGCTTGCCGACGATGTTGGAGCGGCCGACCACCACGGCGTGCTTGCCGGCGAGCGAGGGTCCGAGGACGCTCTCGACGAGGATCAGGCTTCCGGCCGGCGTGCAGGGAACCAGCGCCTTCGCGGTCGCCCCCGATCCGAGAAGTCCGACATTGACCGGGTGGAACCCGTCCACGTCCTTTGCCGGGTCGACCGCCATCAGCACGGTCTCGGTGTCGATACCTTTCGGCAGCGGCAGCTGCACGAGAATGCCGTCGATGCCGGGATCGGCGTTGAGGCGGGCGACGAGGGCGAGAAGCTCGCTCTGGCTTGTCGTGTCCGGAAGCGTGTGCTGTTCCGAGCGGAAGCCTGCGGCATCCGCCTCGCGGCCCTTGTTGCGGACATAGACCTGGCTCGCCGGATCCTCACCGACAAGCACGACCGCAAGGCCCGGCGGCCGTCCCTTCGCGGAGCGGAAGGCATCGGCGGCCGTCTTCGCCTGCGCCAGCACGCGGGCAGCGACGGCCTTGCCGTCGATGATCGTCGCGGCCACCGGTCAGACCCGCATCGGCATCAGCACGTAGAGTGCGCCGGGGCCCGCGGGATCATGGATGAGGGTGGGGGAACCGGGATCGGCGAGCTTCAGCTCCACCGTGTCGCCGTCGATCTGGCTGGTGATGTCGAGCAGGTAACGGGAGTTGAAGCCGATATCGATGCCGTCAGCCTCGTAGGAGACCTCGATCTCCTCGGTGGCGCTGCCGGAGTCCGGGTTGGTGACCGACAGGGTCAGCTTGCCGTCGGTGGCCGAGAGCTTCACGGCGCGGCCCCGCTCGGAGGAGACGGTCGAGACGCGGTCGACGGCGGCGGCGAATTCACCCTTCTCGACCGTGAGAATCTTGTCGTTGGCCAGCGGAATGACGCGGGCATAGTCGGGGAAGGTGCCGTCGATGAGCTTCGAGGTCAGCACCGTTTCGCCGAAGCGGAAGCGGATCTTGGCGGTGGAGAGCTCGACCGTCGCGGCGGCGTCCGGGTCCTCGGCAAGGCGCTGCACCTCCGCCACCGTCTTGCGCGGCACGATGACGCCGGGCATGCCGACGGCGCCGGCCGGTGCCTCGAACTCGACCTGGGCGAGGCGGTGGCCGTCGGTGGCGACGGCGCGCAGCAGGCTCTGCCCGCCCTTCTCCACGACATGCAGGAAGATGCCGTTCAGGTAGTAGCGTGTCTCTTCCGTGGAGATGGCGAACTGGGTCTTGTCGATGAGACGCTTCAGGTGGCCGGCCGGCACCTGGAAGGAGTGGCTCATCTCGCCGGCGGCGATGTCGGGGAAATCGCTCTCGGGAATGGTCTGCAGGGTAAAGCGGGAGCGTCCGGCCTTCACCACCAGGGTCCCCTTGTCGCCGAGCATCTCGAGCTGCACCTGCGAGCCGTCGGGCAGCTTGCGGATGATGTCGTAGATCATGTGGGCGGGGACGGTCGTGCCCCCCGCGCTGGCGACCTCGGCGGGCAGGGTTTCCACCACCTCGATGTCGAGATCCGTCGCCTTGAGGCGCAGTGACGCGCCATCCGCCTTCATCAGCACGTTGGAGAGGACAGGGATGGTGTTGCGGCGCTCGACGACGCGATGCACGTGGCCGAGGGATTTCAGGAGCTGGGCCCGCTCGACGGTGACCTTCATCAACAATGCTCCAACAGACGGCTGGGCGCGGACGGCACCCCACCCCGAAAACAAGGGGCGTCAGTCAACCCCGCGCCGCAACATGATGCAAGGGCAAGTCCATGGCGGGGCGGCCTATCCACGTGCTTTTCCCCTTGTCGGTGGCCAGTCTCCCCGGTCCACCGTCGTGCGGGGCAGCGAACGGCGGCTGAAACGCAGTCCCTCCCTTGCCGCCAAACCCCCGACACACGATCTGTCTAGGCAGAGAGTGCATCTGCCAACCTCTCGGGGGCGAGAAGGAGACAGTCATGTTCAGTCACCGCGCAACATTCCGTTCCGGCCTCGCGGCCGCGGTTCTCGTCGGCAGCCTGGCGCTTGCCACTGCCGTTTCTGCCCCCGCTGTCGCACAGTACTATGAGCACCATGGCGGCGGCGCCCAGAGCGGGCGGGGAGACACCGACTCCCGGAACAACCGCGTCACGGTATCCATCCGCGTCGTCACCGTCGGCGACTTCTGCGTGCGGGCCATCGAGGCGGTCGGCTACGATCCGCGCCTGAACACGCGACTGTACCGCATCGGCTTTGATTCCGGCCCGATGACCTCGCTCGGCGTCACCGCCTATGAGAACGCCTTCTCGAGCGCCCGCACCCAGGGTGACGCGATGATGGCCCTCGCGGCGGCGCGCCATGATGCGCGGCCCTATCGGCGCGGGCCAGGCGAGTGCTGAAACCCGCCCTGGCAAGGTGCCAGGGCTGAGCCTGGGGCCGTCGCCTCAGTCGTTGAGGCGGCGCTTCAGCACTTCCACCTCTTCGCTGAGCGCCGGGTCCTGGCCCACCAGGCCCTCGATCTTGCGCACGGCATGAAGCACGGTCGTGTGGTCGCGCCCGCCGAAGCGACGGCCGATCTCGGGCAGCGAGCGCAGCGTCATGGTCTTGGCCAGATACATGGCGATCTGGCGCGGTCTCACCACCGTGGCGGTCCTGCGCGACGACAGGATGTCCGAGCGGCTGACGTTGTAATGCTGCGCGACGATCTTCTGGATGTCCTCGATCTTGACCCGCTTGGGTTCGGCGATGCGGACGAGATCGCGGATCGAGCGCTCGGCCATCTCGATCGTCACCGGCTGGTTGGTCAGGCGGTTGGTGGCGATCAGGCGGTTGAAGGCGCCGTCGAGGTCGCGGCCGTTCTGGGTGACGTTCTTGGCGACATAGGACATCACGGCAGGCGGCACGTCGAAGCCCGGGTGCTGGGCGCGGGCATGGGTGAGCTTCTGCTTCAGGATGTCGAAGCGCAGATTCTCGTCCAGCGCGCCGATCTCGACCGTCAGGCCGCCGGCGAGGCGCGAGCGCACCCGCTCGTCGAGGTTCTCGAGATCCGACGGCGGACGGTCACCGGCAACGACGATCTGGCGGCCGGCATCGATCAGGGCATTGAGCGTGTGGCAGAACTCGGCCTGCGTCTGCTTGCCCTGCAGGAACTGCAGGTCGTCGATGATCAGCAGGTCGATATTGCGCAGGGCCTCCTTGAAGGCGATGGCGGTCTGGTTCTTCAGCGCGGCGACGAAGCCGAAGGTGAACTTCTCCGCCGTGAGATAGAGCACGCGTCGACCACCTGCCTGCGCCGTACCGGCGACGGCCTGCAGCAGGTGCGTCTTGCCGAGCCCGACTCCGGCATGGATGTAGAGCGGATTGAACAGCACGGCATCGGTCGGGCGCGACTGGGCAACCTGCAGCGCCGCGGCGCGGGCCAGCGTGTTGGAGCGGCCCTGGACGAAGGTCTCGAAGGTGAGGCGCGGATCGAGCGGCGAGCCGCCGAGCGTGTTCTGGGCGGCCGACAGATGCGGCCCCGCGGGAGCGCGGGTCAGCGGCGGCTGTGGCGACATCGCGCGGGCGGAGTCCTCCACCATACGGGGACGGATGACCGTGCGGGCACTCGCCGCGGTCCGGACGGTCACGTCAATGGTGATCGGCTGGCCGGCTTCCTCGGACCAGCGGGTGATGATCCGGTCCTTGTAGTGATGGTCGATCCAGCTCTTCAGGAACCGTGTCGGTACCGACAGGCGCACCGCACCATCCGTGGCGGAATCGATCTCGATGCTCTTGAACCAGCTGGAGAAGACATCCTCGCCGAGCTCGGCGCGAAGGCGCCGGCTGACCCGCTCCCAGATTGCTCCTGCGCGCATGGCATCGCTCATCGTGTCGGTCTTGCTTTCGGTCGTTTCGCGGACGAGTTCGGGACTGGCAAACACGGGGTTCTCCAAGAAAGTCCGGTGGTGATGAAACGGGGGTACGCGGTGATGGTCGAATGTGGAGAGAGGAGCCCTGATGCCCGTCAGGGCTGGATCCAGGGCAGGCCCTCGGCCTTCCAGCCGGCCTTGGTGCCCCGACGCCTCTCGGCGTCGTGGGGGCCTTCGAACCCCCCGGCCACATTGTAGCAGCGCGTAAAGCCTGCCGCCGTCACGGCGATTGCCGCGGCCTTGGACCGCACGCCCGAGCGGCAGAGGAAATAGAGGGGCGCGTCCGCCGCCGCTCCCCGGGCGGCAAGTTCTCGGCGCAGAGTCTCGACGAAGCCCGGGTTGACGGTCATCGACGGAAAGACCTGCCATTCGATCCGGATCGCATCGCGGGATGTTGCCGCGAGATCGGGAGATCCGACATAGGCCCACTCGGCCGTCGTGCGCACGTCAACGAGCTGGGCGGCGGGATCCCGCATCAGCGCGTCCAGGCTGTCACCTGGCGTTGCGTCACCGGCATAGGTGGCCTCGGTCAAAAGCGACATCATCCCCCCGCGCGGCCATCATGCGCCCGCGCGCCCCCTGTCAGATGCAGTTGTTCAGCTCGATCGCCAGCGCCGGCTGCAGTCGATCGACGGCAGCGCGGAACATTTGCCTCCCGGCCTCACCGCGAATACTGGCTATCGTGATGGGATGGGTTGCCCTCTTCAGAGACAAAACATCCCCGGACCCGTTTGACCGGGTTCCACACGCCAACTCTTCGATGAAGCCCGGGGTGGCCCCCCCGAGTGATCAGATTGATACACAGGGGCTTCGGGCGCGGCAACGGATTTCCATTAACAAATGGTTAAGGGGTCCCGCTTGACTCCCCGCCCGTTTTCGGATTGCGCGGGCCGTCTCAACAAGCCTCTGATGAATCGGGAAGTTTCTGGTTCTCTTTGCCGGCGTCGGTCTTGGCGGTCGCCCTCGGCGGGCTCCCAGAGGATGCAGGACGAGGTCTCGAATCCGGATGTTACGGTCCCGGAACGAGCGTCCCCCGGCTAAGCATCTGATTTTCATCCTTTTTGCTGGCGCGTCCTTAGCCGGGTCAGCGATGCCCTCCGTGCCACGGAAGGCCGGCGACCAAAAAATTTTGGTTGACGCGACTCTGTTGCGGATTCGCAACGGCTCCGTCGCGTCACCTCCCGAGCTGCCCAAACAACAAAAGCCCGGCGCGGTGCCGGGCTTTCGGGAAGGCTCGATCAGGATGTGGCGGCGCCCGCAGGCGCCGGCTCTCAGGCGCCGATCTTGGCAACCCGGCTGGCGAGGCGGGACACTTTCCGCGAAGCCGTGTTCTTGTGGAGCACGCCCTTCTGGGCGGCGCGCATGATCTCGGGCTGGGCGGCCTGCAAGGCAGCGGACGCCGCCGTCTTGTCGCCGGTGGCGATGGCCTCTTCCAGCTTGCGCAGGAAGGTGCGCATGCGCGAGCGGCGGGCCTGGTTGACTGCAGTGCGCCGCGCGATCACGCGGGCGGCTTTCTTTGCGGAAGCCGTATTGGCCATCGATAGTGTCCCGGCGGCTGGCCCCTCATGGATCGGGGCGCAAAAAAACGAGAGCGGTGGCACGGGGCCACCACGGATCGGCGTGTATAGTCGCGTGGTTTTCGGTCGTCAACCGCAGAACGGGGCCGATCTGCGAAAATCGCGCGGGACCCGGAGGGCGGTGCTGAATAGAACAATGGCCCCGTCCCTCGTGCGCCGAGCCCCCATGTCCACCTCCCCGCAGCGCAACTTCGTGATGGTGGTGCTCTGGATGGCGGGGACGCTTCTGTCCTTCTCCGCCATAGCCCTGTCCATCCGCGCCCTGCACGGAACCTATACGGTGTTCGAGATCCTGGCGCTGCGCAATCTCGGCGGCCTCGTCATTCTGCCGACCATGGTTCTCCTGGCGCCGGAACCGGGCCAGCGGCTGGCGGCGACCCGGCCTGGCATCCATCTCATCCGCAACACGATCCATTTCGGCGGGCAGGCGCTTTGGGCCTACGGGCTGACGGTCCTGCCGCTCGCCACTGTCTTCGCCATCGAGTTCACCACGCCGACCTGGGTGGCGATCTTCGCCGTCCTCTTCCTCGGCGAGCGGATGACCCTGCCGCGGCTCGCCGCCCTCGTCCTCGGCTTCCTCGGCGTTCTGGTGATCCTCCGTCCCGGTCTCGACAGCTTCCGGCCCGAGGCCCTGGCCGTGGCGGCGGCGGCGATCTGCTTCGGCGTGCAGCAGACGACGACCAAGTTCCTCACCGCCTCCAATTCGACCTGGACCATCATGCTCTGGATGAACCTCATCCAGCTGCCGCTCAACCTCGTCGCCAACGCCGTCATCGGCGAACCCGTCTGGTTCCTCGGCAAGATGGAACTCGCGCAGTGGCTGCCGCTCCTCGGCATCTTCATCTGTGGCTTCACCGCCCACTATTGCCTGACCAATGCCTTCCGCCATGGCGACGCCATCGTGGTCACGCCTATCGACTTCATGCGCGTGCCCCTGATCGGCCTCATCGGCTGGCTGGTCTATGCCGAGCGGCCCGAACCGGCGGTGCTTCTCGGTGCGGCGATCGTCGTCGCGGGCGTGCTGATCAACATCTATTTTGAATCGCGCACGCGGGCCCGCGCGCAGGGACTCGCGCCGGCGCGTCCCGATCCGGGACCGAAAGGTTAAGACCGGGAGGCGCTATGGGCCGCCGGGAAGGCGGCATGTCCGGCGCCGCCATGTCCAGGCTGGCGGAATTCGGGACGTTCCGGTCCCAGGTACGGAACCGCAACGTCGCGGTGTCAGCGATTCGGCCATGCTCTGTTCCCGGCCCGGTCCGCCGGTTAACGTCCGCGCCGGGCAGGCCGGCCCCCTGACTTCTCCCTTGCATCCCGCCCCCCGGATCGGCTAGGCAAAGAACAACCGCGGTCCTGGAACCGCCTTGTCGAGGAACGTCCGTGCCGATCGTCCGTGCGCCCGCACCGATCAGCCTTCGCGCTTTCAGCGCCACGACCTCGCTTTCCCTCCTTCTGCTTATGCGCCCCTGAGCACCGGCAGGGCCTTTTGGCCTTGGCGCTCAGGGGATCACACCACCGCAACCCGCAACCAGGGGCGTGCGAAGTGAGGCGTTGATCGCCGCCGCGGCCCGCAGCAAGGACTGAGACCATGACCACCACCACGAGCGCTTCCGGCAAAGACCGCGTCTTCATCTTCGACACCACCCTGCGCGACGGCGAGCAGTGCCCCGGCGCGACCATGACCTTGGAGGAGAAGCTGCAGGTCGCCGATCTCCTCGACGAGATGGGCGTCGACATCATCGAGGCCGGCTTCCCGATCGCCTCCATCGGCGACTTCGAGGCGGTCGTGGCCGTCGCCAAGCGGGTGAAGAATGCTGTCGTCACCGGCCTTGCCCGCGCCGGCATGAACGACATCGACCGCGCCGGCGAGGCGGTGCGCCATGCCCGCCGCCCGCGGATCCACACCTTCCTCTCCACCTCGCCCGTGCACATGAAGCACAAGCTGCAGAAGGAGCCGGACGAGGTTCTGGCCATGGTCGTGGCTTCCGTCACCCGCGCCCGGAACCTGGTCGAGGACGTCGAATGGTCGGCCGAGGACGGCACCCGCACCGAGCACGACTTCCTCTGCCGCTGCGTGGAGGCCGCGATCAAGGCCGGCGCCACTACGATCAACATCCCTGACACGGTCGGCTATACCGCGCCGCACGAGTACAAGGCGCTGTTCGAAATGGTGCGCTCGCGCGTGCCGAACGCCGACAAGGCGATCTTCTCGGTCCATTGCCACAACGACCTCGGCATGGCCGTGGCGAACTCCATCGCCGGCGTCGAGGGTGGCGCCCGGCAGATCGAGTGCACCATCAACGGTATCGGCGAGCGGGCCGGCAATGCGGCGCTGGAAGAGATCGTCATGGCGATCCGCACCCGCAACGACATCTTCCCCTATGAGACGGGCATCGACGCGAAGATGCTGACGCGGGCCTCCAAGCTCGTCTCGACGGTGACGTCCTTCCCCGTCCAGTACAACAAGGCCATCGTCGGCCGGAACGCCTTCGCCCATGAGAGCGGCATCCATCAGGACGGTATGCTGAAGAACACCCAGACCTACGAGATCATGACGCCCGACTCCGTCGGCGTGAAGTCGACCTCGCTGGTCATGGGCAAGCACTCCGGCCGCAACGCCTTCAAGGACAAGCTGAAGAACCTCGGCTACCAGCTCTCCGACAACCAGCTGGAAGATGCCTTCGTCCGCTTCAAGGAGCTCGCCGACCGCAAGAAGGTGATCTATGATGAGGATATCGAGGCGCTGGTGGACGAGAAGATCGCCCACAGCCAGGACCGCATGAAGGTCATGTCGCTGCTGGTGGTCGCCGGCACGATGGGGCCGCAGGCGGCCACCCTGACCCTCGATCTCGACGGCGTGCACAAGACCGTGCAGGCCTCGGGCAACGGCCCGGTCGATGCCGTGTTCAACGCCATCAAGGCCATCGTGCCGCATGAGGCGGTGCTGGAACTCTATCAGGTGCATGCCGTCACCCAGGGAACGGATGCGCAGGCGGAGGTCTCGGTGCGGCTGCAGGCGGATGGCAATACCTTCACCGGCAAGGGCGCGGATCCCGACACGCTGGTGTCGTCGGCCAAGGCCTATCTGTCGGCGCTGAACAAGCTCATCGCCAAGCGCGAACGCCTGCATCCCCAGCACGGCACCGTCGCGGCGGAATAGGCAGCTCCGCATGCGCATCGGCATCGATCTCGGTGGCACCAAGATCGAGGTCCTGGCCCTGGACGACCAGGGCCGGGAGCTGCATCGCCGCCGGGTGCCGACGCCGCGGCACGACTATCGTGCCATCGTCGAGGCCATTGCAGGCCTCGTCACGGGCGTGGAAGCCGAACTGGGAATGACCGGCACCGTCGGTGTCGGCATCCCGGGCTCGATCTCGCCGGCCACGGGCCTCGTCAAGAACGCCAACACCACAGCCCTGATCGGCCATCCGCTGGACAAGGACCTGGAGGCGGCGCTCGGCCGTCCCGTACGGCTGGAGAACGACGCCAACTGCTTCGCGCTGTCGGAGGCGGTGGACGGCGCGGGCGCCGGAGCCAGCGTGGTCTTCGGCCTCATCATCGGCACAGGGGCTGGTTCGGGGATCGTGATCGACGGCAAGGTGCTGCGCGGCCGGCACCTGATCGGCGGCGAGTTTGGCCACAATCCGCTGCCCTGGCCCTCTGTCGAGGAGGTCCGGTCGGCACCCGCCTGCTACTGCGGCCAGAAGGGCTGCCTTGAGACCTGGGTCTCCGGCACGGGGTTCGCCGAGGATCATTTGCGGGTCACCGGCGAGGCGGTCCCGGCGCCGGAGATCGCTGAGCGGGCACTCGCTGGTGATCCCCGGTCGCGCGCCTCCTATGACCGCTATGTCTCGCGGCTGGCGCGCGGGCTCGCCCACGTGGTCAACCT
Source organism: uncultured Hyphomicrobiales bacterium (assembly GCA_964587395.1). Lineage (GTDB taxonomy): Bacteria > Pseudomonadota > Alphaproteobacteria > Rhizobiales > Phreatobacteraceae > Phreatobacter. Next base: position 794 of record CAZPMD010000081.1, on the reverse strand, counting down.
GATCGATCCGGACGTCATCGTCGCCGGGGGCGGCATGAGCAACGTCATGTCGCTCTATGACGACCTGCCGCCGGCCATGCGGCCCTATGTCTTCTCCGATTCCTGCACCACGCCCATCGTCAAGGCGCGCCACGGGGACTCGTCCGGGGTGCGTGGCGCCGCCTGGCTCTGGCCGGCCGGTAACCCTGCCGGCTGAGCCGCCGCGTTCGCGGGCAAAAAAGCGTCACGCCATTCTGGACAGGGGGCATCGCCTCTGCTAGTGACCCGGCTCCCGCGCGGCAATGCCCTGCGGGCGTGGGTGATTAGCTCAGTTGGTAGAGCAGCTGACTCTTAATCAGCGGGTCGAAGGTTCGAGTCCTTCATCACCCACCATTTCTCTCAACCTCATTGGCTGATCTGTTTTGCCTGTCGTCGCGCGGCCGCGCCTTCGGCGCGCAAGGAGCGGGCAGAGCCTGCGCGGGCCCGGCATGCCCAGACGCGATCGGGGGCCGCACGGGCCCCCGTCGCGGTTGTCCCGGTGCCCCTACTGACTGCGCTTTCCGTCCGCGCCGAACTGCTTGAGGTAGGCGATGAGGTCCGCGATCTGGTTGTCGCTGCGAATGCCCGCAAAGACCATGCGGGTATTGGGGGTCACGGCGCGCGGGTTGCGGATGTAGGTGGTGAAGTTCTCCGGCGACCAGACCTTCGAGGCGACCTCCGGGGTCTTGTAGGCGGGCGAGTAGTTGAAACCCTGAACGGTGCCGGCCGTCCGGCCGAACAGGCCATTGAGCTGGGGCCCCACGAGATTGCGGGCC
>CAZPMD010000080.1:0-19943 GCA_964587395.1 uncultured Hyphomicrobiales bacterium | reverse complement strand
GCCACGGCCGCCACCAGCCTCCCGCCGCTGCGGGCGGCGGCGCAGTCCGTGGCGCGGGAAGGCTTTGCGGAAGCGGAGCGGGCGATCCTCGCCGGGCGTACGCCGACGCCGGCCGGGCTGTCGCTCGATATGCCGCCGCTGTCGGAAAACGGCAACTCGGTCGACGTCGCCATCATCGTCGACAGTCCGGCGAGTGCCGAGGACCATGTCACCCGCATCCATATCCTCGCGGAGAAGAACCCCGTCCCGCGAGTGGCCTCTTTCCACCTCGGGCCACGCGCCGGCCGGGCCGAGGTCGCCACCCGCATTCGCCTCGCCGAGACGCAGACCATCCTGGTGCTGGCCGAGACGAGCCGCGGCATCGTCCATCGCGGCAGCCGCGAGGTCATCGTCATCCTCGGCGCCTGCGTCGACGGAGGCTGAGCCATGGCAAACGCAACGCTTCCCGCCCGCATCACCATGCCCGAGCAGGCGCGCCGCGGCGAGGTCATCGCCATCCGCGTCCTCGCCCGCCACCCGATGGAGCGCGCCATCGATGCGCCGGGGCTGCGACCCGTCGCGCGGAAGATCATCCACACGCTGCGCGTGACCTATGGCAGCACAGAGGTCTTCCGCATGGAGCTGTCGTCCGGGATCGCCGCCAATCCCTATGTCGCCTTCACCACGGTCGCCACCGAGACAGGCGAACTGGTGTTCGAGTGGATCGAAGATGGCGGGGTCACCTATGAGCGCCGGCAGCAGCTGACCGTGACATGAGACGGGTTCTCGCGCTCGTTGCCGCCATCGCCTCGACCGCTGCGACGGCCGGCGATGTCCGTGCGCCCGCAACCTTCCTCTCCCCCGAACTTCGCGCGCTGCAGAACGATCCCTCGCGACATCCCGGCTGGCTGTGGGTCGATGCCGGCGAGGCTCTCTGGCGCGGCGCTCCGGCCACCGGTCGGCCGTCCTGCCAGGGATGCCATGGCGAGATTGCGGCGATGCGGGGCGTCGCGACACGCTATCCGGCGGTGGCGCCCTCCGGCGACCTGGTCAATCTTGAGGGGCGCATCGAAGCCTGCCGGTCGGAGAAGCAGCAGGCGCCGGCCTTCGGCTACGAGAGCGAGGATCTCCTCTCCCTCACGGCGGCGATCGCGCTGCAGTCGCGCGGCCTGCCGGTGTCGGTGGCAACCGACGGGCCCGCCGCACGCTTCGTCGCGGAGGGACGGCGGCTCTACGAGACGCGGATGGGGCAGCTCAACCTCTCCTGCGGGCAGTGCCATGACGACAATGCCGGCCGCCGCCTGAGGGGCGATGTCATCTCCAGCGGCGTCGGCACGGGCTATCCGGCCTACCGGCTGGAATGGAACACCCTTGGTTCGCTGCACCGACGGCTTCGCGCCTGTTCGCTCGGGGTGAGGGCGACGCAGTTTGACTATGGCTCAAGAGAGTATCACGCCCTCGAACTCTATCTCGCGGTGCGCGCCCGCGGCCTGCCCGTCGAATCGCCAGGCCTGCGTCGCTAGGTGCGCGTCGGGGAGATGGTGCCTCAGGCGCGCCTCGCCCCGATCCAGGCGGCGAGGTCCATGAGGACCCGGGCGAGGGCCGCGACGACGAGCAGGCACAGGACCGCCTTGGAGATCGTCCCCATCGCGCCCTCGATCAGCAGCGCATGAACCACGGTTCCCGTCACGACCACCAGCGCCAGGGCCGTATGGGCGATGCGCCAGAGCCTCGGGCTGATGCGCAGCCGCCTGCGCAGGGCGGCCAGCAGGGCCGTCGCGAAGACCGCCCACATGGCCACCACGCCCCAGGGCGAGAAGGGCGTCGGCGAATCGAACAGGAGCGCTTCGATCACGTCGGGGGCATTGGTCACCCAGAGCCCCCCGACATGCGCGGCGACGAGGACCACCAGCAGGACGCCCAGCCAGCGGTGAATTCGCCGGGCGGTCCGTGGGCCCGGCCCGGGCAGATAGCCTCCGGCGAGCAGCGGCTGGACGAGCAGCAGGGCCATGGCGGCAATTCCGGCAAAGCCGGCCGCGGTGTAGAGCGGCTCCCGCCAGGCGAGCAGCGGGCTCGTCGTGGCGATGGCGAGAGGCGCCACCATCGCGGTGGCGACGGCAGCCCATATCAGGATGGTACGCGGAGGCGGCAAAGCAGCGTCAGGTCGGCTGCAGAACGAAATGGGCCGCAAGGGTGGTGTCGCGGGCGCTCGCCATCACCGGACGGAGGAAAACCGACCTGAAACCCGCGCCCTCATAGGCGAGATGGCCATGGGGCTGGCCGAAGATCGGGACGATCTGCGGCATCTCCAGCCGGAAGCTGCCGTCGGCGGCCGTCAGGGTCGCGCCGTGACTGTGAGGGTCGGACTCGCGCCCTTCCGTCGTATGGGCCCAGACCTGGATGCGGATGCCGGACAGCGGAGCTCCGTCGCCGGCGCGCCGGACCGTGCCCGTCATCCAGAACCCGCCGCCGCCGATGCGCTGCACGATGGCGGCACCCGGAATGTAGTTGTTGGTTCCGCCACGCATCGAGGGGGTCGGTGCGAGGCCCTGCGCCCACGCCGGCACCGGCTGGCCCGGTACGGGTGTCAGGATGGCCGCGCTTGCGACGGCCGTGCTGCCGGCGAGAAACCGGCGGCGGGTGGTTCGGTGCACGGTCAACACAGTGGCTCCTGGTTGCGGCTGGCGGCGGACTCCCGGATCCAGACGGGGTTCCGATTTTTCCGGACCATAGCAAGGTGGCGCGTAGGGATGGGAGCGCGGCCGGACCTCCACAGCCTCATAATCGCGTGATCGCGGCGACTGATCTCCGGAAAGCTGCGCGCATGGCAGGGGTCGCCGACGGCGATCGGCGGAATGAGCATCGAGACGCTTCTGACCGGCTGGTCGTGCCCGTCGCCGACAGCCTTCTTGTCCCGGCACGGTGCGGCCGCGTTCGAAGTCTCGCGCCCGGCCGCCACGGGTGGAGGCGCTCGGGGCCGCGGGGGACGCAAGGCGCGCGCTGCGGGGGCCGCCTTGCCGGATCGGCAGGCGTCTCCGGCTATTCCGCAGCGAGACTGCGGACCGAGCCAGGGAACACGCCCGGCTCCGCGCTCAGGAACTGGCCGGCATTGACGATGACGTTCTCGGTCGTCTCGCGGATGTGCCGCTCGATCAGGCTCTTGGCCGCCGGAGCGTCGCGGGCGATGACCGTTTCCATCAGCGTCCGGTGCTCGACGTCCTTCGGCCGCCACTTGGTGCGGAACTGGCAGGACATCCGCCGGTAGCGGTGCGCCCGCTGGAACAGCTTGTCGCGGAAGTCGAGCAGCGTCGGCGACCGGCAGGCGCTGACCAGCGAGAAGTGGAAGTCCCCGTGCAGGGTCGCCCATTCGTCCGACATGAAATAGAGGTCGCCGAGGCGCGCCTTCAGCCGGTCCATGCGGTGGAAGGCAGCCATGATCTGGGCCTCCCAGTCGTCGTCGCCGTGCAGGATCGAGCGACCGATGCACTCCTGGTCGACGAGCACCCGCACGTCCGTGAGGTCCTGGAGGTCCGACAGGTAGAGCGGCGCGACCATGAAGCCGCGCTGTCCCTCGCTCACCACGAGCCCCTCGGCGACGAGGCGCGACAGCGCTTCGCGCAGGGTGGAGAAGCTGACGGCGTAGAGTTCCTTCAGGGCCTCGAAGCGCAGGCGCATGCCGGGCTTCAGCGCGCAGCTGATGATGTCGAGCCGCATGCGGTTGAGCACGTCGGCGGCCCGCGTCTCCTCGACACCCTTCGGCTCTGACTTCGTGGCCATCGAACGGCTCCGTGGACCCGGCGCCACACGCCCTGAAATCCCTATATCGCAGGTTGGCCGCGGCAACGCAAACGGTCCGAATTTCGAAACTTGGCTCATGCATGGGTCACTACAGGCGGCGCAAATAGGGGCGATGACGAGATCGGGCCTCACCAAGCGCTCGGATTTTCGAAAATCCTATAAAACGTCGAAAACACTATTGATCGGCTTGCCGGCGTCGGTTACCAGTTTGAAAAATGATCAAGGAGGAGGCGCCGGGATGACGCACTTGGTGCATGCCATCGGCCATATGAAGATCAACACCAGCGTCGCCGACGCCGTGGTCCGCGAGGCCACCGAGATTCTCGGCCTCAGGGTGACGGAACGCAGCGCGGGCCAGACCTGGCTCAGCTCCAACGGCCGCGCCGTGGAGCTGGTGCTGGTCCATGCGGATGAGAATTCCGCCCACACGATCGGACTCGAAGCGCTGACGGTGGACGCGGTTCGCGCCGCCGAGCGGCGCGTGGCGGAAGCCGGCTGCAGGGTCGTCAGCCGCGAGCCGAGCCTTGCCTGCATCGCGGCGGGCTTCACCTTCGTCACGCCGGAGGGCCTCAGGTTCGAGATCCACACGCCCATCCGCGATGACATCAACGGGCGTCGCCACCCGACCTTCGGCGTCGGCGCCAACCGGATGGACCATATCAACCTGCTCACGCCCGACCCGGCCGCGACACGCCGCCAGCTCGAGATCATCGGCGGGCTCCGCCTTTCCGAGCGCTTGGTCAACGACAGCCTGAGCTGGATGTATGGCGGCAACCGCCAGCACCACATCCTCGGCCTCGTGAAGGGCAAGGTCGGGGTGCACCACGTCTCCTTCGAGTTCCTCGACTGCAGCCAGTTCATCCGGCTCGGCGACACGCTCGATCGATTCGACAAGCAGTTGCTGTGGGGGCCGGGGCGGCATCGCCCAGGGGACAACCTCTACTCCTATTATGTCGATCCGGCCGGTACGATGTTCGAGTGCTCGAGCGGCATGTCACTGATCGCCGACGACGCGACCTTCGAGGCCAACGTCATCACCAACCTGGAGCGCCCGGGGAATGTGAGGGCAATGAACGTCTGGGGGACGCCTGCGCCGCTCGAATGGCGCGAGTTCCACTTTCCCTTCGCCTCGGTCGCCTGATCCGCCGCCCGAGCACCCTCCAAAGTCCGCATCCGAGGAACCCGCCATGGAAGAGAGACTCACGTTCCTGTCGGACGGCCTGAAGCTGTCCGCCGTCCTGCATGTGCCCGAGGGGCGCAAGCCCGGCCAGCGGCTGCCCGGGTTCATCGTCCTGCATGGCTTTGTCGGCTCCAAGGACGAGTCGCATGCCGAGATCCAGGCGCGCATGCTGGAGGCCATGGGCTATGTCGCCCTACGCTTCGACTTCCGCTGCTGCGGAGAGAGCGAGGGGGAGCGGGCCCAGGTGCGCTGCTTCGACCAGGTCGTCGACGCCAAGAACGCCCTGACCTTCCTGCAGAGCCGCGAGGAGGTGGACCCCGAGCGCATCGGCGTGCTCGGCCACAGCTTCGGCGCGGCTGTCGCCGTCTATGCCGCCGGCATCGACAGCCGTTTCGCTTGCGTGATCTCGTCCTGCGGCTGGGGCGACGGCGAGCGCAAGTTCCGCGGCCAGCATCCCACACCCGAGGCCTGGGCCAAGTTCACCGGCCTGCTGGAGAAGGGCCGCCGCCACAAGCAGGAGACCGGCCAGAGCATGTGGATCTCGCGCTTCGACGCGGTGCCGATCCCGGAGCACCTGCGCAAGAATCTCTCGCCCAAGGCGATCATGGAGATCCCGGTGGAGACCGCCTGGAGCATGTACAACTTCCGCGCCGAGGACGTGGTCGCCGACATCGCGCCGCGGCCCATCCTGTTCTTCCACACCGCCAACGACATCATCACGCCGACCGAGCAGTCCATCCGGATGTATGAGAAGGCGGGGCAGCCGGCCGAGCTCCTCATCGTCACGGGAACCTCGCACTTCCCCCTGTCACCCCAGGATGCGCCGCGCACCAAGACCATCCTGAAGGGCTGGCTGGACAAGTTCATCCCCAGCCCGCTGGGACAGTGACCATGGCCGCGCCAGCGGAACCGCGCCGCATCGCGGCACCGACGCTGGAAGCCTATGCCGCGGCGCTGCTCGCGGCGGGGGGCTTCGCGCCCGGCCACGCGGCCGAGACCGCGCGGATGCTGGTCTGGGCCAATCTGCGCGGCGTCGATTCCCACGGGGTTCTGCGCATCCCGCGCTATGTCGAGATGGTGGAACTCGGGCTGGTCAATCCCGCCGCCGAGATCCGCCAGGTCGCCGGCAGGGGCGCGGTGGTCGTCCTCGACGCCGACAGGGCCCCGGGCGCCGTCGCGATGAACGCCGCCGCCGCGCGGGCCAAGGCAGCGGCCCGAGACCACGGAGTGGGCTGGTGTGTCGCCCGCCGCATCACCCATGCCGGGGCCATCGGCATCTATGCCGAGGCGATCGCCGCGGCAGGCTTCGTGGCGCTGGTGATGACCGCCTCCAAGCCGCTGATGCTCTATCACGGCGCCCGCGTGGAGGGCGTCTCGACCAATCCCATGGCCATCGCCGCGCCGACGGCGGAAGCCGGCCACCCGCTCATCTTCGACATGTCGACGGCTGCTGTTGCGGCCGGCAAGATCACTGCGGCGAAGGATGCCGGCCGACCGATCCCGCCGGGATGGGCCGTCGATGCCGAGGGCCGGGAGACAACCGATCCGGCAGCGGTCAAGGCCGTGCTGCCCATGGCAGGCCCCAAGGGCAGCGGGCTGTCGCTGATGATCGAGGTGCTGGCCAGCGTGCTCATCGGCAACCCCCTCATCACCGTCGCGCTCAGGGACGGGTCGGAGCCTGGTGGCAACGGCATCGTCATCGCACTCGATCCTGCCGCCTTCGGCGCAGCCGAGACCTTCCCGGCCGGGGTGAGCGACCTCGCCGCCGCCATCAAGGCCCTGCCCGCCGCGGTTGGCAGCGACGCAGTCCTGCTGCCGGGCGAGCGGGGAGACGCCGAGCGCCAGCGCCGGCTTGCCGCCGGCATTCCCGTGGCCGGTGGGACGGCGTCCCGCCTCGCCGCCCTGGCGCGGAAACTCGGCGTCACCGTGCCTGCCGAACTCGTCTGACCTGCGAAGGCCGCAGGCGGGTCATCGCCCGCCCGGTCCAACAACAAGAACGTACAACCGGAGGACCCCAATGATGCGCATGTTCGTCGCCCTGATCGCGTCCCTGATCGCCCTCGCCGCCCCGGCTGCCGCGAATGACTTCCCCAACCGCCCCATCCGTGTGCTGCACGGCTTCGCGGCCGGCGGCAATGCCGACATCGTCGCCCGCATCATGGCGGAGGAGATGCGCAAGACGCTCGGCCAGCCCCTCGTCGTCGAGGCCCGCCCTGGTGCGGGCGGCAACATCGCCTCCCAGGCGGTCGCCCGCTCGGATGCGGACGGCTACACCATCGTGCTGCTGACGACCGCCCACGCCATCTCGCCGGCGCTGATCAGGACGCTGAACTTCGATCCGGTCGCCGACTTCCAGTTCCTCTCGATGGTGACGGACTTTCCCTTCTTCATCGTCGTCAACGAGGCCTCGCGCTTCCGAACCATCCAGGATCTCGTCGCCGAGGCGCGCGCCAAGCCCGCGACCGTGACCGCCGGCACCGCGGGCGTTGGTACCGGCCACCACATGGGGCTCGAACTCATGTCGAGCGCTCTCGGGGTGAAGTTCGTCCATGTGCCCTATCGCGGCGACGCCGGCTCGATCACGGGAGTGCTCGGCAACAGCGTCGACTTCATCATCGCCCCCGGGGCCGCCGTGCTGTCCTCGATCGAGGCAGGCAAGCTCAGGGCGCTCGCCGTCACGGGTCCGCAGAGGTGGCCGGCGACACCGTCGGTACCCACCCTCTCGGAAAGCGTCTCGCCGAACCTCCAGATGATGGCCTGGATCGGCTTTGCCGCCCCGCAGAACCTGCCGCGTCCGGTCGTGGACAGGCTCAATGCATCCATCCGTCAAGCCGTCGATTCCCCCGATGTGCGCAGCCGCCTCGCCAGCCTCGGCGGATATCCCAGTGCCACTTCGCCGGAGGAGATGACGCGCAAGGTGACGGAGCAGATCCAACTCTGGAAGGACGTCGCCGCTAAGGCCGGCATGCAGCAGCAGTAGCTCTCGACGGGCCGCGACGCCGGCCCGTTCTGCCGAAGGCATCTCCGGGGACCAGTCCGCCATGGCCATCGCTGCCATGACGGAAACGGACGTCGGCATCGTCGAAAGTTGCGATAGGTTCGTCCGGAGCCCTCGATTCCAGGGCTTACGGGCCAGGAACTCTTCTCGATGATCGCCCTCTCCGATGTCACCTCGGTCGCCTCCGGTTCGCTGGTCGGCTTCGTCCTGGGCCTCATCGGCGGCGGTGGTTCGATCCTCGCGGTGCCGCTGCTGGTCTACGCGGTCGGCGTCGCATCGCCCCACGTCGCCATCGGAACCGGCTCGGTCGCAGTCGCTCTGAGTGCCCTTGCGAACCTCATCAGCCATGCACGGGCCGGCAATGTCCGCTGGCCCTGCGCCCTGGTGTTCTCCGCCGCCGGCATCGCCGGTGCCGCCGCAGGGTCGACGATCGGCAAGAGCGTCGACGGCCAGAAGCTGCTGCTGCTTTTCGGCCTGCTGATGATCGTCATCGCCGCCTCCATGCTACTCGGCAGGACACCTGACGGCCTTTCCTTCCGCGCGCTCGACCGGACGAGCGCACCGACCCTGCTGCCACGGCTGGCGATCGTCGGCGGAGCGGTGGGAGGGCTCTCCGGCTTCTTCGGGATCGGCGGAGGGTTCCTCATCGTGCCCGGCCTGATGGCGGCAGCCCATTTGCCGATCGTCGCGGCGATCGGCTCGTCGCTCGTCGCGGTCACGGCCTTCGGGGCCACCACCGCCACCTCCTATGCCCTGTCCGGTCTGGTCGACTGGAGGGTCGCGGCGCTCTTCGTGGCGGGAGGACTGGCAGGTGGTGTCCTGGGCTCTCTCGCCACCCGACGGCTGGCGCCTCGCAAGGCGGCCCTGACAAGGATCTTCGCGGCCATCGTCGCCCTTGCCGGCCTCTATGTCGTGGCGCGCGGCCTGCAGGTTGTCCTGGCCTGACGTCGTCGCGGTGCGGCGTCACCGAGCTGTTTCGCGAGAGCGGCCTTCCCCGCGATCCCCCACTGCCGGAACGCGGACGTGGACGACTGCAACCTCGTCGGCGTGGAGACGCCTCCACCCGGTCAGTCGATCGAGATAGGCCACGGCCGCCCGCGAGGGCGCGAGCAGGGTCCAGCCGATGCGGGGGTCGTCGAGGATGGTGTGAAGCCTGGCCAGATCGTCCAGTTCCATGGCCTCGACCGTCGCCGCCACGAACCTGCCGCCATAGAGCTCCGCCCGCCCGTCGATATAGGTCGGGATGCTCCGCGCGATGAGATAGCCACCGAAGTCGTAGTCGTTCAGGACATTGCCCGTCACGCCCGCCTCGCGCACCGCCGACAGGGCCGCCTGCGGCATCCAGCGCGGCGCCGGCTTTGGATCGTGGCCAAGGGCGACGGCAAGGCCCGTCACACCGACCCAGCCCAGGAATCCTGCCGCGATGGCCCAGCCCCATGCCCCCGGCGCGGTGGCCGCGTCGCCCTGACGGCGTGGCAGCGCGGGAGCCACGACGAGCGGCGCGAGCAGTCCCAAGAGGGTCAGATGACGCTGGTGGGTCAGGGCGAGATGGAGGAGCAGGAGGAGCAGGAAGGTGTGATAGAGCGAGACGCGCAGACCCGACAGGAGAACCGCGCCGATGCCGCCGAGCAGCAAGGCCTGGGACAGGCCAAATGACGAGAAATCGAGTGGCCGCCACTCGCCGATCACGGCCTTGGCCTCGCCGAGGCTGAGGACCCGTCCTGCCGCCATGATCGAATCCAGGCCATAGGGATGGGCGCAGGCTGCGGCGAGCGAAACCAGGCCGAAGGCCGCCCAGGCACCGAACACGCGCCATCGTTGCCCAGGCTCCGCCCTTGCCACCGCCTCGACTGCGACCAGCCCCCCGAAGCCGAGCCCGAAGGTGAAGCTGCCGTGCAGATTGGCCCAGAGGGCCATGAGCAGCACCGCCCGCCATGGCGGGCTGTCGCCCCGTTCCGCCGCCCGGAACAGCATCGAGAACCACGCCGCCATGACGGGCAGTGCGATAACGTGGGGCCGGGCGAGAAGATGCGGCACCATGCACAGCAACGCGAAACCGAGCAGGGCCGTCGCGAACAAGGGCGGAAGCCGGACGAGCAGGTCGCGCGCGAGAATGGCCAGCGCCAGTCCCGTGGCCGCCGCCATCAGGGCGGTCACGGCGAGCCACCCACCCAGCCGATAGGCCCCGGCCATGAGCACCTGCGACAGCCATTCCTTGGCGATCCAGGGCGTGCCGGCAAAGCTGTGCGAATAGGCGTCGGCACGGGGGAACGAACCGGTCGCCAGGATCTGTTGTCCGACGAAGAGGTGCCAGTGACTGTCGGGATCGTCGAGCAACTGGCCACCCGACAGCAATATCAGCGCATAGCAGCCAACACCGACGCCCGCGCCGATGGGTGCGCGCCTTGAATATTTGAATACCGACGACGCAATTCTGAGTCCGGCCATGACTGGCGCAGGGTGCCATCCGCTAAACTAATGTCTTCGGATAGCCGATTCGATTTCATTGTTCTATGAATATACACACAATTACTAGATGTTGTTTTGATGCCTGTCGCAGTTGCAGCCGCGACTGCGGGCGTCACTCGAAATGACAGGCACGCCCATGACGAGGCTCTCGCTGCGGGGGGGGGGTCGCCCGTCAGCGGATATCAGGTCACCGACAGGGGCGGGGGCGATGCAGGACCTGAAAGAAGTGCGCTTCTGCGCTCGGCGATGGCCGCTGTCAGCCTGTCGCTCATGATGTCGAAGGCCGGCTTCATCTCGATGTCCACCTTGCCCTGCAGCATGTTCTGGGAGAGTTCGCCGAGCAGGCGATCCATCGCCTCGACGATGTCGTCGAGTTCGGCGATCGAGCTTGCCGCGCGGGTCCGTGCGATCAGGTCCTCGAAGACGTGATGCTCGTGGAAGACGAGGTTCTGACGCCGCGGAAACAGGTATCGCCAGAGCCACACGACGGCTGACAAGATGCCGCTGAAGCCGAACAGGATTACGTAGATCAGCGTCTCATAGCGCTCGAAGAAGCCTTTTTCCTCGGCGTCGTAGTAGCGGCTGGCGCCGGGATGCAGCGTGAAGGCCGATCCGCGGTCCGTCGGCAGGGCCTCGATCCGGCCCGCTGCCGGAAACTGCGACATGAGCCCGTGCCGCTGGGTGAAGAGCTGCCTGGTGAACTCCTCCACTATGGCATTCGGCAAGCCGCGGCGGGCGACGAGGAGCGACGGGAAGCCAAGGGTCGAGATGGCTTCCGCCGGCAGCAGGGGATTGGTGCCCAACTCCCCGGGTACGAGTTCGACGGCGCTGAAGACCCTGTTGCGGGCCTGGAAGACATTGCCCTCGGCGAGTGGGATCAGCGCCGGATGCCGATCGCCGGTGCAACCCATCGCGCGGATGGTCTCGCCGATGACCGCGTCGCCACGCGGAAAGGCCATGAACAGCGCATCGGTGCGCTTTGCTGCCATTGCCGCCGCGACCTCGGCCACCGAACTCGCCAGGACGACATCGATGTCGCTCACGGCGAGGCCATGGTAGGCGGCGAGCTTCTCGAACAGGGCCGGGTTCCCCGGCCCACGTCCGACAACCACGACGCGCCGGCCCTTGAGGTCGGCAAAGCCCGCCAGCGGTGCTGGCTGGCCATTGGCGGGGGTCGCGGGCCGTGCCCTGGATCCTGCGCGAGACGTCGCCGGCGCAGGCGCTGGGGGCGGAGCCGAACAGCCGACGAGCAGGGCCACGTTCTGGTGCAGGATGGCGACCGCAAGACCGGTGGCCGGAATGCGGTAATCGGCGCGCGCTATGGCGAGATCGACGTCGCCGGCATCAATCGCGGCGGATGTCTCCGCCACGTTGGTCAAGGGAGCCAGAGCCAGACGCACCCGGTAGTTTTCCCGGTCGGCCGTCTGGGCGAGCGCCGCGAAGAACTGCGCGGTCTCGCTGCCAGCGGGCGCGACGGCCATGCGCAGCTGGATGGGCGCGAGGTTGAAGAACCAGTAGGTACCGGCGGAGAGTCCGACCAGGGCGACGAGGGCCGCCAGGCCCGCGATGGTCCGGCGGCTCATCGGGCAACCCTCGCCGCGGTAAAGTCCGGAACGCCGCTGCTAGTCATGGCGAACCCACAGCATTCCCACCACGCGTCCCTCATGGGTGAGTTCGATGCGCGCGCTGTCGCCCGCCTGCCAATGGTCCCCGAAGCCGAGAGAGGGAAGCTCGACATTCTCCCACAGTGAACCGCGGAGTTCGTCGTTGATGAGAATGGGCCATCGCGTCACGCCGCGCGGCGTGACCCAGGAGCGCCCCTTGCGCGCTGCAGCGAGCAGTTGCCTCGCCCGCTCCTCGATGGCCTGGCGGACCTCGCTCATTCCGCCGGCAGCACGCAGGATCCGAGCCTCGCCGGACGCACGGGCTACCGGTCCCGCCAGGCCGATGCACAGCATCCCCATCGCCAGCGCGGCGGAGGTGAAAAGGCTTTTGCTGCAGCGCCCGGTCGTCATGGCGGCTGTTCCCTGATGATGTGGCGTCCCGGACGGAAGACTGGGTTTCACATTGCGTACTTGCTGGATTCGCGTCGTTGACGTGCGTCATTCGCATCTCGCCGCAGAGTGCGGGCTCCCGCACATGCCGTCCAGTGGAGACGGGGCGATCCGGCCCCCGGCGCGCAACAGCCGTGCCGAATGCCCGAGTGACGAAGCGCTCCGCAATCTGTTGAATGCCGACCCAAGCCGTCCGGAACGCGCCGCGGACAGGCCGATCCTGGAGCCCCGTGATGACCGAGACCCTCGACCGCCCCGATCCCGGCCTCGACCTGACGGACGGCTTTCGTCCCCACACCTCACACTGGGGCGTGTTCTCGGCCCGGATGCGCGACGGCCGCCTCGACATCCGCCCCTATGGCGGCGATCCCGACCCGAACGGCATCATCCAGAACTTCCCCGGCGCCCTGCGCCATCGCGCCCGCATCGCCCAGCCGATGATCCGCCGCGGCTGGCTGGAACGCGGGTCCGGCCCCGACGCCCGCCGCGGGCGTGACGAATTCGTCCCGGTCAGCTGGGACAAGGCCCTCGACCTGCTCGCCGGCGAACTGAAGCGGGTGCGCGACACCCGTGGGCCGGGCGCGGTCTTCGGCGGCTCCTATGGCTGGGCCAGCGCCGGACGATTCCACCACGCGCAGAGCCAGATCCACCGCTTCCTGAACATGGCGCTCGGCGGCTACGTGAAGTCCGTCAACAGCTACTCCTCGGGTGCCTCCTCGGTGCTGCTGCCGCAGATCCTTGCCGGCTACGAGGACATCACCAAGCGCAACGTCTCGTGGGAGCAAGTCGCGACCGAGACGGAGGTGGTGCTCTCCTTCGGCGGCATGGCACTGAAGAACTCGATGGTCGCCGGAGGCTCCATCAGCCAGCACATCGAACGCGGAGCGATGGCCGCGGCCAGGGCACGTGGCTGCGAGTTCATCCTCGTCAGCCCCCTCCGCGAGGACCTGCCGGAGGAGGCGGGCGCCGAATGGCTGACGGTCACGCCCGGCACCGACACGGCGATGATGCTGGGGCTCGTCCACACGCTGGTGAGCGAGGGCCTTCACGACCACGCGTTCCTCGACCGCTACACCGAGGGCTGGCCGGTCTTCGCCCGCTATCTGACCGGCGAGAGCGACGGGCTCCCGAAGGACGCCGACTGGGCCTCGGGCATCTGCGGGATGAGCGCCGATGCCATCCGCGCGATGGCGCGGCGGCTCGCCGGACGACGGTCGGTGATCGTCGTCTCCCATTCGCTGCAACGTGCCGAGCACGGCGAGCAACCGGTGTGGATGGCCATGGTGCTGGCGGCGGCCCTCGGCCAGATCGGCCTGCCGGGTGGTGGCTACGCATATTCGCTCGGCGCCATCGCCTATTACGGCCGGCGCACCAATGCCGTGCCGGGGCCGACCCTGTCGCAGGGCCGCAACGGCGTCTCCGATTTCATTCCGGTGGCGCGCATCGCCGACATGCTGCTGAACCCCGGCGCGACCTATCGCTACAATGGCGAGACGCGGACCTATCCGGACATCAAGATCGTCTACTGGGCCGGAGGCAACCCCTTCCACCACCACCAGGACCTCAACCGGCTGCGCAAGGCCTTCGCGAAGGTCGACACGCTGGTGGTGCACGACCTCGCCTGGACGGCCACCGCCCGCCACGCCGACATCGTGCTGCCCTGCACGATGACGCTGGAGCGCGAGGACATCGGCTATTCCTCCAACGACCCGCTGATGGTGGCGATGCACCCCGTGACCGAGCCCTATGGTCTCGCCCGCGACGACTACGCCATCTTCTCCGATCTCGCCGGGAGGCTGGGGGCAGGTCCCGCCTTCACCGAGGGCCGCACGGCCCGGCAGTGGCTGGAGCATCTCTACGAGCCGACCCGCGCCTCGCTCGCTGCGCAGGGCCTGCCGGCACCGAGCTTCGAGGAGTTCTGGCAGCGGGGCAGTCTCACCGTGCCGCAGCATCCCGACGACGGCGGCCAGCTCCGGCGCTATCGCGAGGACCCCGAGGCTCATCCGGTGCCGACCGCCACCGGACGCATCGAGGTGCATTCGGCCAAGATCGCCGCCCACAGCGATCCGGACTGTCCGGGCCACCCGGTCTGGCTCGCGAAGAGCGACGTGCCGACGGCGACTGCCCCGCTCTACCTCATCGCCAACCAGCCGGCGACGCGGCTCCACAGCCAGCTCGACTTCGGCGGCCACTCGACCGATGCCAAGCATCGTGGCCGCGAGGTGTCGCGGATGAACCCCAAGGATGCCGCAGCCCGCGGCATCGCCGATGGCGACATCATCCGCCTCTTCAATGCGCGCGGCGCCTGCCTGGCGGGGGTGCGCGTGACGGACGCGATCGCGCCCGGTATCGTCCAGCTTCCGACGGGCGCCTGGTACGACCCGGTCGACCCCGAGGAGGAGATGCCGCTCTGCGTCCACGGCAATCCGAACGTGCTGACGCGCGACGTCGGCACGTCCTCCTTCGCACAGGGATGCACCGGCCAGCTGACGACGGTCGAGGTGGAAAAATTCACCGCGAACCTGCCGCCGATCCAGGCCTTCGACCCACCCACCGTGCAACAGCCATGACGACGAGGCCCGCCTGCGGCGATCTTAGGGTTTGAATTGCCCGTCCGAACTGCCCACAATCCGGGCATGTCGGATCGGGATTCATCCAGGGAAGACGGAAGGGCATCGCAGGCCGGGCCGGACGCCGGCTGGGCCGGCCGGGGCAAGGCCGCCACGAAGACCCGCGGACGCCCGCTCGATCACGATGCGCTGGCGGAGGTGGTGGCGCTGACCGGCGAAGCCCCTCAGCGCGACCGGCTGATCGAACATCTGCATCAGCTCCAGGACCGCCATGGCCATCTCTCCGCCCGCCACATGCGGGCGCTGGCGGATCTGCTGCGGGTGGGGCAGGCCGAGATCTTCGAGGTGGCGAGCTTCTACCACCACTTCGACATCGTGAAGGAGGGCGACACCCCCCCGCCCCCGGTGACTGTCCGCGTCTGCAATTCCCTGCCATGCAGGATCGCCGGCGCGGAGGCGCTGCTGGCGGACCTGATCCACCGCACCGAGGGCGCGCCTGTCCGCATCCAGCCCGTTCCCTGTGTGGGTCGCTGCGCCGAGGCGCCGGTTGCGGTGGTGACCCGCCATCCGGTCGGAAACGCCACGCCGGAGACGGTCATCGCGGCGCTGCAGGCCGGCCTGCGCGAGGACCGGCTCTCGCCTCTCGCCATAGGCCTCGCCGCCTATCGCGCGGCGGGCGGATACCAGCTTCTGGAGGCGGTTCGTGCCCATCCGGAGCGGCTCAAGGACGTCATCGCGGCGATCTCGGACGCCGGCCTCAGGGGCCTCGGCGGCGCCGGCTTCCCCGCGGGCCGCAAGTGGCAGATCGTCAGGGGCTTTCCGGCACCACGCTACATGACTGTCAATGCCGACGAGGGCGAGCCCGGCACCTTCAAGGACCGTCATCACCTCGAACGCGACCCGCACCGTTTCCTCGAAGGCTGCCTCATCGCGGCCGAGGCGGTCGCCGCGGAGCGGATCGTCATCTACTTGCGCGACGAATATGCCGGCGTGCGGCTGCTGCGCCTATGTCTGCGGCGAGGAGAGCGCCATGCTCGAATCGATCGAGGGCAAGCGCGGGCTTCCCCGGCTGCGGCCGCCCTACATCGCCGAGCACGGGCTGTTCGGCCGCCCCACACTCAACCACAACGTCGAGACGCTGTACTGGATCCGCGACATCGTCGAGCGCGGGGCCGACTGGTTCGCCCGGCAAGGGATGAACGGCGCGAAGGGGCTGCGGTCGTGGTCGGTCTCGGGGCGGGTGCAACATCCGGGCGTCGTGGTGGCCCCCGCCGGAATCACCGCGGCGGAACTGATCGCCCGGGCCGGCGGCATGGCGGAGGGGCACCGGCTGAAGGCCTATCTGCCGGGTGGCGCGTCGGGCGGAATCCTGCCGGCGTCGCTGGCGCACCTCCCGCTCGATTTCGGCACGCTCGCCGAGCACGGCTGTTTCGTCGGCAGCCACGCCCTGATCGTGCTGTCGGACCAGGACGACATCGGCAAGGCGGCGCTCAACCTCATGCAATTCTTCCGGCACGAGAGCTGCGGCCAGTGCACGCCCTGCCGGGCCGGCACGGAAAAGGCGGCGACTCTGATGCAGCGACCGGTGTGGGACGCCGGGCTGCTCACCGAGCTCGCGAGCGTCATGCAGGACGCCTCGATCTGCGGGCTCGGCCAGGCGGCGCCCAATCCGATGCTCTCGGTGCTTCGGTTCTTCCGCGACGAGGTGACGGGAGGGCGGGCATGACGACCGACACCGTCACCCTGACACTCGATGGACATGCCGTCTCGGCGCGCCCCGGCGAGACGCTCTGGGAGCTGGCGCTCCGTCACGACACAGAGCTGCCGCATCTCTGCCATCGTCCTGGAGCCGGCTATGTACCTGACGGCAACTGCCGCGCCTGCGTCGTCGAGGTCGATGGCGAACGGACGCTCACGGCGTCCTGCTGCCGGCAGGCGGAAGAGGGCATGAACGTATCGACACGATCTCCGCGGGCCGAGACGGCGCGACGGCTTGTCATGGAACTGCTCGTAGCGGACCAGCCGGCACCGGACAGGGCGCACGACCGGGCATCGTCGCTCTGGCGTTTTGCCGACAAAATAGGGATCTCAACCAGCCGCTTCCCCGCCCGCCATGATGCCGACCCGCATCGGCGGCCGGACCTCAGCCATCCCGCCATGGCGGTCAATCTCGACGCCTGCATCGCCTGCGGCCTCTGCGCCCGCGCCTGCCGTGACATGCAGGCCAACGACGTCATCGGCATGGGCTGGCGCGGCGACCATCACGCCCCCGTCTTCGACCTCGCCGACCCCATGGGCGCCTCCACCTGCGTCGCCTGCGGCGAATGCGTCCAGGCCTGCCCGACCGGGGCGCTGATGCCGAAGTCCATCGTCGATGCGGAGACGCAGGCGGGAAGCCGCGGCGCGGACCGCAGCGTGACCTCGGTCTGCCCGTTCTGCGGTGTCGGCTGCCTCGTCTCCTTCGAGATCCGCGACGGCCTGATCGCCTATGTGGAGGGTGTCGATGGCCCGGCCAACGAGGGGCGCCTCTGCGTCAAGGGGCGGTTCGGCTTCGACTATGTGGCAAGCCCACAGCGCCTGACGGTGCCGCTGATCCGGCGCGAGGATGCGCCGAAGGGGCTGAATGTCGATCCGCGCAATCCCTTCACCCATTTCCGCGAGGCGACCTGGGAAGAGGCACTGGACGCAGCGGCCGGCGGCATGCTGCGGGCGGCCGAGGGGCACGGCAACAGGGCGGTGGCCGGCTTCGGCTCAGCCAAATGCTCCAACGAGGAGGCCTATCTCTTCCAGAAGCTGATCCGTACGCGCTTCCATCACAACAATGTCGACCACTGCACCCGACTCTGCCACGCCTCCTCGGTGGCGGCGCTGATGGAGGGCATCGGGTCGGGGTCGGTGACGGCGCCGTTCACCGATGCGTTGAAGGCGGACGCCATCATCATCATCGGCTCCAACCCGACGGAGAACCACCCCGTCGCGGCGACCTACTTCAAGCAGGCGGCGCGGCGCGGCACGAAGCTCATCGTCATGGACCCGCGGGGCACGGCGATGAAGCGTTTCGCCAGCCACATGCTGCAGTTCCGCCCCGGAACCGACGTCGCCCTGCTGAACGCCATGATGCACGTCATCGTCGCCGAAGGGCTGCACCACCGCGACTTCATCGCCGCCCGCACGGAGGGCTTCGATGACCTCATCGCGCATCTCGCCGGCTGCTCGCCGGAGGCCATGGCGCCGATCTGCGGTATCGCTCCTGAGGCGATCCGCGCCGCTGCCGTCGCCTTCGCGCAGGCCGGGCGCGGGATGATCTTCTGGGGTATGGGGGTCAGCCAGCACACCCACGGCACCGACAATGCGCGCTGCCTGATCGCGCTCGCCATGCTCACCGGCAATGTCGGCCGCGAGGGAACGGGGCTGCATCCCCTGCGCGGGCAGAACAACGTGCAGGGCGCTTCGGACGCCGGCCTGATCCCGATGGTCTTCCCCGACTATGCGCGGGTCGGCATCGCCGAGCATCACGACCGCTTCGAGACCCTGTGGGCCACGGCGCTCGACCCGGAGCCCGGCCTGACGGTCACCGAGATCATCGACGCCGTCGCGCGCGGGCAGATCCGCAGCATGTATGTCATGGGCGAGAACCCGGCCATGTCCGATCCGGACCTTGCCCATGTCCGCAAGGCGCTGGGCGGCCTCGATTGTCTCGTTGTCCAGGACATCTTCCTCACCGAGACCGCCATGCTGGCCGACGTCGTGCTGCCGGCGACAGCCTGGCCCGAGAAGACCGGCACGGTCACCAACACCAACCGCCAGGTGCAGATGGGCCGCAAGGCGATCGAGCCGCCGGGACTGGCCCGCGAGGACTGGCGCATCATCCAGGACCTCGCCCGGCGCCTCGGCCTCGACTGGCGGTACACTCATCCGCGCGAGGTCTTCGCCGAGATGCACCTCGCCATGCCCTCCCTCGCCAACATCTCCTGGGAGCGGCTGGATGCGGAGAACAGCGTCACCTATCCGGTCGACGGGCCGGACCTGCCGGGTCACGAGGTGGTCTTCGCCGAGACCTTCCCGACCGCCTCGCACCGCGCGCGGCTCGTGCCGGCCGACTACCGACCCTCGGTGGAGCCACGCGACGCCGACTACCCCTTCACGCTCACCACAGGGCGACAGCTCGAGCACTGGCACACCGGCGCCATGACGCGGCGCGCCTCCGTGCTGTCGCGTCTGGAGCCGGAACCGACGGCGAGCCTTCACCCCCTGGCGCTGCGGGCGCTGGGCGTGACAGCCGGCGACTTCATCACGGTCAGCACGCGGCGCGGGACGATCACGCTGAAGGCGCGGGCCGACGAGGCCTGCCAGCCGGACATGGTCTTCATCCCCTTCGCCTATGTGGAGGCTGCCGCCAACCTGCTGACCAATCCGGCGGTCGATCCCGACGGAAAGATTCCGGAATTCAAGGTGGCCGCCGCGCGCGTCGAACGCGCCGCCATGGCTCCGGCCTGAACCGGCCACTGAACCAGCCCCGCGGCAGAGGCGTAGGAGAGCCACGGAGGATCGGATGACCTATCTCGTCGGCTATGTGGCGTCGCTCGCGACATTCGGCATCATCGACGCGATCTGGCTGTCGACCATGGCCGGCATTCTCTACCGGCCGACGCTTGGCGCCATTCTGCTGGACCGGCTACGCTGGACGCCGGCGCTGATCTTCTATTTCGGCTTCCCGCTCGGCATCGTGCCGCAGAAGATCGCGCAATCGGCCAATTCCTTCCCGCTGCTGGCGGCGCCGCTGTTCATCCTGATGGGCAACATCATGAACTCGGCCGGCATCACCGACCGGATCTTCGCCTTCGCGACGGCCTGCGTCGGCTGGCTGCGCGGCGGGCTGTGCCACGCCAACATCC
>CAZPMD010000079.1:242-19988 GCA_964587395.1 uncultured Hyphomicrobiales bacterium | reverse complement strand
CACTTCGGTGTGATGCCGGCGCTGGCGAGCGGGCAGCTCTGGCACGCCGTCGTCAACGGGGCGCTCTTCGGGCTTTTTGCCTATGCGACCTATGATCTCACCAACCATGCCACGCTGCGCGTCTGGACGCTGAAGCTGACGCTCGCCGACATGGCCTATGGAACCGTCGCGACCAGCCTTGCGAGCGCGGCTGCCTTCATCGCGCTGCGGCAGTTCGGCTTCTAGCGAGCCGGCCCTCCTTGAGCCGGCGCGAGACGATAGTGGCTGACGCCCCATCGCGAGCCGCCCTGATGGCCGAAGAGGCCGGACGTGGCGAGAAAGAACAGCCGCCAGCGACGGCGCCACAAGTCCGCGTCCACGCCGTAGACGGAGCGGAGAATCGGATCGATGCGGGAGCGATTGGCGTCGAAATTCCGGAGCCAGTGCTCGGCGGTCAGGCGATAGTGCTCGCCGCTCCACCACCAGTCCTGCTCCACCGTGAACAGGTCGCCGAACTGCCGCACCAGATCGTGGCTCGGCATGAGACCGCCGGTGAAGAAGTGCTGGGCGATCCAGTCGGAACGGTCAGCCGTGTCGAAGCGGTAGCAACCGCTGACATGGGTGAAGACGTGCAGGAACAGGCGTCCGTCGGGTTCGACCCACTCCCGGATGCGGGAGAGAAGCGCGCGCCAGTTCGCCATGTGCTCGAACATCTCGACCGATACGACGCGGTCGAACCGGCCGGCGGGCGAGAAATCGTTCATGTCGGCGGTGACGACGGTGAGATTGGCAAGGCCTTCGCGCGCCGCCACCGCCTCGATATGGGCACGCTGCGGGCCGGAGTTGGACACGGCCAGGATGCTGGCCGAGGGAAACCGCCGCGCCATGGCGAGCGACAGCGAGCCCCAGCCGCAGCCGAGCTCGAGGATGCGCTGGCCGTCGCGGAGGTCGGCATGCTCCATCGTCAGGGCGAGGGCGCGGTCCTCAGCCTCTGCGAGGGAAGCCTCGGGACTATCGAAATAGCAGCTGGAATATTTGCGGTTCGGCCCGAGGGACTCGCCGAAGAACTCCGGCGGGAGTTCGTAGTGCTGGGCATTGGCGGCGTCGACGTGAATGGCGACGGGAAATCGATCCATCCCGGCAGCGAAGGCTGCATCGGCACCCGGCGACACATTGCGAAGCGCGCGATCTGTCCGCCAGACGAGGCCGGCGATCGCCGCCCGGGTGAGCGCATCGGGGAGTTCTGTGCGCTCCCCCCAGGCGATCAGCCTTTCCACCAGCGACATCGACTCAGGCTCCCGCCCTGCGCGGCAGGGGCACAAAGGCGCTGGTCCGCGCCTGATAGGCCCGGTACGCCTCGCCATACTTGCGGACCATGTGGTCCTCGAGCGGAGGGATTCCGGAGATCTTCGTGAGCAGCATTGTCATCGTCAGCGGCGCGAGAAGGGCGAGGAGACCGGTGGGATAGGCGACAGGCTGCAAGGCGATCACCGCGAAGGACGCCCACAGCACGCACTCGAAGAAGTAGTTGGGATGGCGGGAATAGCGCCACAGTCCCACATCGCAGACGCGTCCTCGATGGGCCGGATCGGCGGCGAAGTCCCGGAGCTGACGGTCGGACAGGCCTCCTCCGACGATGCCGGCGGCAAAGACAGCAACCCCGATGATGTCCATTGTACCGAGCGGCCCGGGACGGTGGGCGGCAAGAATGATGGCAAGGCCGAGCGGCATGGCCGCCACGGCCTGGATCTGCAGCAGGCGGAACATGCCGGCCGCGACGTTGTCCCCATAGCTCAGCCGCATCGCAGCGTAGCGCGGGTCGTCGGTGATGCCGCGGGTCCGCGAAGCGATGTGAAGGCCGAGACGCAGCGCCCATGCCGCAGCGAGGGCGGCCACCAGCAGGCGCCGCCCCATCGGCGCCTCGGCGAAGGGGAGAAGCGCGCCGATGCCCCCGACCACACCCAACCCGAAGGTCCAGGTCACGTCGATCCAGCCGGAATTGCCGGTGCGGCGCTCAACGAAGAAGGCGCCCGTCATGACCAGCGACATGGCCAGCAGAACGTAACCGGCTGCGAGCGCGGCCCCACTCGCCGTCACAGGCGGACGAGCGGCTGGAGCATGCGGCCGAGCCAGCCCTCGAAGACGACCTTGCCGGTCAGGGCGACGATGCAGGTGCAGCCGAGTTCGGGGTCGACATGCGGGGTATGGGCATGCTCCTCGTCGGCCTCGTCGAAATCGCCTGCGGCGTAGCGACCGTGCTGATGCTCGTAGGCACCATCAAGGATGGTGGTCCATTCATGACCGGTGTGACGATGGGCCGGCAGCCAGATGCCCGGCTTCGCGCGCAGCATGAAGACCCGCGCCTCCGCTCCCGGCACCTCGACACGCCTCAGGGCGACCCCCCGGCCGATCGGCATCCACCGCCCGAGCCGATAGGGAGCGAGCACCGCCGGAAGCCCGGGCTCCGGCGACGTCGTCGCAACAGGCGCGAGCGGTGCCGGAGCCGAATCGATACGCTCGAGCACGTCATCGCGAGAAGCGGAGGTCATCTCGACCGGCTCTATATCCTCCAGCATGGCTCCACCGATGGCCACCAGGTCACGATACTCTGCGGCCGACTGCCGATTGGTCGCGACATGGGCGGCCACCACGAGGGAGAGACCTTCGTCGAGCGTGCCGGCGGCAAAGGCCGCAAGGGTTTCCTGCGAGGGGCGACGGGTCATCGCAGATCCTCCAGAACGCCGCGCAGCTTGCCGAGGGCAAGCCGCAGGCGCGATTTTACGGTTCCAAGGGGAATGGACAGGCGCTGGGCCACGTCCTGATGGCTGAGGCCTTCGAGGAAGGCGAGTTGGACGACGGTCAACTGATCACCGCTGAGATTGGTCAGTGCAGCGCGAACGCGCGCCTCACGTTGGCGTCCGGACAAAGCCTGATCCGGCTGCTCCGGTGCCTCGTCATCAACAATGTCGAGGACGTCAGGCAGCCGCGAACGCTTCTCCCGCCGGGCGGCATCGATCCTCAGATTGCGGGCAATCGCCGCGATCCAGGTCGAGGCCCCCGCCCTCTGCGGATCGAACAGGCGCGCCTTGCGCCAGACCATCAGCAGGGTTTCCTGCGCCAGTTCCTCGGCGAGGTCGGCGGGCGTCCCCTGGCGCATCAGGAGCCCTTTCACGCGCGGCGCGAAATGATCGAACAGCGTTGCGAAGGCGCGGCGATCGCCCGATTCGGCGATCGCCCTGATCAGGGCATTGGCATCCATCAGAACGACACCGCCGCTGCGGCGCACCGGACGACTCCGGGACGATGATGTGGGCACAGAGATGGCGAGTGCAGCGGACATGCCTCCTCTACGCGGGGCCTCACCGATCGGATCAGATCATGCATGCGGTTCGTTCGCCTTCTGCTGACGTCGATGAACCACGCGGCTCTCGGAGCCGTATGAAGTGGGCAGTTAAACAACAAAGACAAGCGGCACCAGATGAACGGAACAAGGCGACGGTCGGTCGCGGTGATCGGTGGCGGCATATCCGGGCTTTCGGCAGCCTGGCTACTCGCCCGCTCGCATGACGTCACCCTCTTCGAGCGTGACACGCGGCTGGGCGGCCATGCCAACACGGTCGACGTTCCCGCCGCCGACGGGTCCACGCTGGCGGTGGACACCGGCTTCATCGTCTTCAACGAGGCGACCTATCCCAATTTCTGCGCGCTTCTCGATCATCTCGACGTGCCGTCGCTGCCGACCGAGATGTCCTTCTCCGTCTCCCTCGACGGCGGCCAGCTCGAATACAGCGGCACGAACCTCGCAGGCCTGTTCGCCCAGCGGCGCAACATCCTGCGCCCGCGGTTCTGGTCGATGCTCCAGGATCTGCTGCGCTTCTATCGTCAGGCGCCGCGCGATGCGGCCGGCCTCGACGACGGCGTGGTGTCGCTCGGCGACTACCTGCGGGCCGGCCGCTATGGCCAGGCCTTCCTCGACGATCATCTGCTGCCGATGGCCAGCGCCATCTGGTCGGCACCCTGCGCCGAGATCCTCTCCTATCCCGCATCGGCCTTCATCCGGTTCCATGATAACCACGGCCTCCTGAAGCTGGCGGGACGACCCGCATGGCGCACCGTGGTCGGCGGCAGCCGCTCCTATGTCGCGGCTCTCCGCGCCGACTTCGAGGGCCGGGTCGCGACCGGGGCCGCCGTAACCTCCGTCCACCGCGGCGGGAATGGCGCCCGTCTGCAGCTCGCCGACGGCAGGGAAGAGCGTTTCGACGAGGTCGTCTTCGCCACCCACGCCGACGACACGCTGGCGCTGCTGGCCGATGCCCGCGGCGAGGAGAGGTCGATCCTGGGCGCGTTCCGCTACAGCGAGAACACCGCCGTGCTCCACAGCGACGCGGCCCTGATGCCCCGTCGGCGGGCCGCCTGGTCGAGCTGGAACCATATCGGCGACAGACGCCGGCCCAACGACCCCTGCGCGGTCACCTACTGGATGAACCGCCTGCAGGGCCTGCCGGGGGATCGCGACCTCTTCGTCACGCTCAATCCGCCGGTCAGCCCGCGCGAGGAGACCATCATCCGGACCGAAACCTACCGGCATCCGCTGTTCGATACCGCGGCGATCGGCGCCCAGTCGCGGCTTTGGTCCCTGCAGGGGCGGCGCAACACCTGGTTCTGCGGATCCTATTTCGGCGCGGGCTTCCACGAGGACGGGCTCCAGGCCGGCCTCGCCGTGGCCGAGGATCTCGGCGGCATCCGGCGGCCCTGGGAGGTTGCCAACGATTCCGGGCGGATCGTACGCCACCCCTCGCAACCCGTCCTGGCGGCAGCCGAGTGAGCGCCCCGGCCTCCGCGCTCTATGTCGGCACGGTATCCCACCGGCGTCTGCGGCCGCGGCCGCACGCGCTCTCCTACCGTGTCTTCTGGACACTGCTCGATCTCGACGAGATCGACGGGCTTGCGTCGCGCCTGCGCCTGTTCTCGCGCAACCGGTTCAACGTCGTCGCCTTTCATGATGCGGACTACGGCGATCGCAGCGGACGCGACCTGCGGAGCCAGGTCGAGGCACGCCTGACGGAAGCCGGGTTCGCCATCCCCGGTGGTCCGATCCGGCTGTTCACCATGCCGCGCATCCTCGGCTATGCCTTCAACCCGCTGAGCGTCTTCTTCTGTCATCGCCCTGACGGCGCGCTCGCGGCGACGGTCTACGAGGTCCACAACACGTTCGGAGAGACGCACTGCTACGTGATGGCGGCGGACGGGGGCGAACAGCCCATCGTCCAGGAGAGCCGCAAGGCCTTTCATGTCTCGCCCTTCCTCGACCGCTCGATGGACTACCAGTTCAGGCTGGTGCCACCGGGCGGCGACGTCTCCGTCGTGATCCGGGCCAGCGATGAGGCGGGGCCGATGCTGATGGCATCGCTCACGGGCAAGCGGCAGCCCCTCGGCGACCGCATCCTGCTGCGTCTGCTCGCCAGCCATCCCCTGCTGACGCTGAAAGTGACCGCTGCGATCCATTGGCACGCCCTGCGCCTCGTCCTCAAGCGCATCGCGATCGTCCGTTATCCCGGCCCTCCCGAGCAGGGGGTCACGGCGGGGAAACAGGTCGCCGGATCGAGGCGAGTGTGAGGCCGCGCCGGCCGCGGCCACAGTCAGCCTCACAACGGAGGGGGCTTCCGCCCCCCCCCCGACATCCCCCGGCGGCCGCGGGTCATGCCGGCGCCGGCGGCGACCGTCGTGCTGACCCCCCTCGCCCTCTCCATCCTTGGGGACTGGCTGCGCGGCCGGCTGGATCCGACCCTGCGTTGACGCCCGTTGGCCTGCATCGCCGCCATGCGGCAGCCGCGCTGGTCTTGCCGCGGCGAAGCGCCGATCCATGGCCTTCGATCGGAGCCGCGGGAAAGGCAGCACGACATGACACTGGCGATGAGCTGGAGCGAATGGGCCCGCCATGATGCGACCGCCCTTGCGGACCGCGTGCGGGCCGGCGAGGTCACGCCTGCCGAACTCGCGGCGCAGACCGCCGCCGCCATCGCCCGGCTCAACCCCGCCCTCGACGCGGTGGTCGAGGTCTTTGACGACGTGGTGGCCGACCCCCTCAAGGACGGCATGGACCCGGACGGCGTCTTCGCCGGCGTGCCCTACCTGATGAAGGACCTCGGGCCCACCCTGAAGGGCAGGCTTCAGGAGATGGGCTCGCTGCTGATGCAAGGGAACGTCGCAGCCGCGGACAGCCATCTGACGGCGAAGATTCGCAAGGCCGGCCTCAACATCATGGGCCGCTCGACCACGCCGGAGTTCGGCGTCTGCAGCTCCGCCGAGAACACCATCTCGGTGACACGCAACCCCTGGAACACCGACTACACCACCTGCGGCTCCTCGGCCGGATCGGCGGCCATGGTCGCGGCGGGCGCCACACCGATCTCGCACGGCACGGACGGCGGCGGCTCCATCCGCATTCCCGCGGGGGTCAACGGCCTCGTCGGCCTCAAGCCCTCGCGCGGCGTCTTTACCATCGCGCCGGGCGGCTCGGACCTGTCGAGCGTGGTCTCATCGCAGGGCTGCCTGTCGCGCAGCGTGCGCGACACGGCCGCCTTCGTCGACCATTGCCGTGGCGGCTCCCCCGGAGAGTTCATGCCCTACTGGAAGGCCGACGAGCCCTATGGCGACCTGATCCGTCGCCAACCCGGCAAGCTGCGGATCGCCATCTCGCATGAGTGGGGGCCGTACCGGGCGACTCCCGAGATCGTCGCGGAGCTGGAGCGGGCCGGCCGCTTCCTCGAGGGGCTCGGCCACCATGTCGACTGGGCACTGCCGGCCATCGACTTCGCTGCCGCCTATCAGGCGCAGACGACCTGCTACATCACCAACTTCGCCCAGACGATCGCCCTGCTGCTCGAGCCACGTGGCATGACGCGGCCGCCGGAGGACAAGGTCGAGCCGATGAACGTGCGCCTGTGGGCCGCCGGCATCGACGCCAGCTATTCCGAGCGCACCCGCATGCAGCTCGCCTTCAACGCGGCCTCGCGCGGCTTCGGCGCCTTCTTCGAGGACTGGGACATCATCCTCACCCCCACCATGGCGAAGCCGACGCCGGTCATCGGCACGCGGGACTATCTCACCGTCAGCGACAACCCCTCCGTCCGCGACTGGTTCGCCAACCTCTGGGCCATCTTCGCCTATACGCCGCTGTCCAACCTCTGCGGCATTCCCGGGCTCTCCATCCCTTTCGGCCGCCTGCCGAACGGCCTGCCGATGGGCATCCAGATGCAGACGCGCCAAGCCGGGGACGGACTGCTGCTGCAGCTCGCCGCTCAGGTGGAACGGGCGCTCGGCGGCCAGTGGAACGGTGGCGCCGTGCCGACGCATCACGTCACGGCGGCCTGACACGCGAGGCCGCTGCCGGGAACGTTTCGTGGCCTCCGCACGCTGCACGGCCGGTGCAGCGTCGGGAGGCCAGGGTGGCTGGTTCCACCGCCAGCGTCAGCGATTTCGCCCGCGCCGCCCGGCCCCCGCTCGAGTCCGGGCGGGTCGACGCCGAGGTGATGGCCAGCCTCGCCGGCGAATTGCGGAGGATGCTGCATGACGAGATCGCCTTCCGCCCGTTCCAGACGTTCACCATCGCAGCCGCCATCGTATTCTCTCCGGCCTGCGCCGCTGGGCCCGCCGGCGCGGCGATGACGCGTCACTGCGCGACGTCGGCGGTCGAGCTGGTGGCGCCGCGCACGGGCAGGCCTTCGACAAACCGAAGAATCGGCATCGCGAAGTCCTCTGTCGGCGACGAACTCGCCAACCGCCATTGAACGCAATGCGTTCAATGGCGGTTGGCGCATCTACCCCGATAGCCCGACATGTCATGTGACAAACTGGAGATTGAATCGAAAAAACAAGCCGTTAACGATGCCTTATCCAGATTGTCATATCGCTTTCTTGACGTTTGACAGATCCGAGGCCGCTCGATGTTTCTCGCCCGCGTTCGCATGAGCATCAAGATTCCCGCACTCGTCGTCGGGGCCGCCATGACGACGGCGGCGGTTCTGGGGGTGTCATCCTTTATTGCGGCACGCACCAATGCATTCTCGATGATCCAGCAATCGCTGACGGCGGTTGCGACGGAGCGCCAGAAGGCGCTGGAAAGCTATTTCAACGTCATTCGCGAGGACACCGTCCTGGTGGCCGGCAGCGCCATGGCGCGCGATGCGGTCCACAGCTTCTCGGCAGCCTGGCGCGACCTTGGCGGGAGGGCCGAAGGCACGCTCCAGCAGCTCTACATCGACAACAATCCGCATCCGACCGGCAAGAAGGACGAGCTTGACGATGCTGGTGACGGGTCGACCTACTCCCGGCATCATGCGCGCCTTCATCCTTGGTTCCACCGGCTTCAGCGCGAGCGCGGCTACTACGACGTCTTCGTCTTCGATACAGCCGGCAATCTGATCTACACGGTGTTCAAGGAGCGTGACTACGCGACCAATCTCGCCTCGGGCCAATGGCGCGACAGCGATCTGGGTGTCGCCTTCCGCAAGGGTCTTGCCGCGGCACCGGGCACGGTCCACCTGACGGATTTCCGGGCCTATGCACCTTCCGACAACGCTCCCGCGGCCTTCATCTCAACACCGATCACCGACGAGGCCGGCAAGACGATCGGCGTCTTCGCCTTCCAGATGCCGGTGGACCGCATCAATGCCGTGATGAACGCAACCCATGGCCTCGGCGCCACGGGTGATGCCGTCATCGTCGGCCAGGACGGCCTGATGCGCTCGAACTCCCGCTTCACCGCGACGGGCGCCACCGACATCCTGAAGACAAGCCTCGGGGGACCGGTGATCGCGGCGGCACTGCGCGGGGAGGCCGGCATCGGCGAGTTCAGCTATCGTGATGCACCGAGCCTGATTGCTGCCATTCCCTTCACCTTCGGTGACCTGCGGTGGGCCGTGACAGCCACCCAGGCCGAGAGCGAGGCGCTGGCACCGGTTTATGCGATCCGGCGGAATCTCATCATCATCTCCCTGCTTGTCCTGCTGGCGATCGGCCTTCTCGGCTATCTCGTCGCCCAGACCCTTACCCGCCCGATCGTGGCGCTGGTCTCCGACATGGGCGAACTCGCCCGTGGCAAGCACGACATCGCCCTGAACGGGCTTGAGCGAGGCGACGAGATCGGCCTGATGTCGCGTGCCGTCGGCGTGTTCCGCGACAGTGCCATCAAGCGGGAGCGCCTCGAGGCGCAGGCCCGCCGCCAGCGCGAGCGGGACGTCGCGCGGCGGACCAGCATGGAGATGCTGGTCGCGCAGTTCAAAGGCGAGGTCTCCGAAGTCATCGTCAATCTGACGAACGGCACCTCATCCATGCGATCGGCCGCATCTGTGCTGTCACGCGTCGCCTCGACCACGCTCGACCAGGCGACCCAGGCCCGCTCGGCCTCGACGGAATCGAACAGCAACACCCAGACCATCGCCTCGGCGTCCGAAGAGCTCGGTGCCTCCATCCGGGAGATCGCCGGCCAGGCGCATCAGGCGAGCGCCATCGTCAGCGAGGTCCGCGAACAGGCCCTCGCCACCAACGACGATGTCACCGCGCTGGCGGAAGGGGCCAAGAGTATCGGCCGC
Organism: uncultured Hyphomicrobiales bacterium; assembly: GCA_964587395.1. Taxonomy (GTDB): domain Bacteria; phylum Pseudomonadota; class Alphaproteobacteria; order Rhizobiales; family Phreatobacteraceae; genus Phreatobacter. The sequence goes on along the minus strand of CAZPMD010000079.1, from coordinate 10,416 downwards.
GTCGTCGAACTCATCCGCAGCATCGCCGACCAGACGAACCTGCTGGCGCTCAACGCCACCATCGAGGCGGCGCGGGCGGGTGAGGCAGGCCGCGGCTTCGCGGTGGTGGCCAGCGAGGTCAAGAACCTTGCGACGCAAACGGCACGTGCGACCGACGAAATCGCGGCCCAGATCTTTGCCATCCAGTCGTCGACCGATACCGCCGTCGGTTCCATCGGAGCCATCACCAGGCGCATCGCCGACATCTCGTCACTCAATACCGCGATCGCCGCCGCCGTCGAGCAGCAGGATGCCGCAACCCGCGAGATCGCCGTGAATGTGTCGCGCGCCGCAGATGGCAGCCAGATCGTCTCGGCCAATGTCGAAGGGGTGGCCGCGTCGGCCTCCGATACCACCGGAGAAGCCTCGCGGGTCATGGACACGGCCCAGATGCTTGGCGAGGCATCCCAGGCCCTGACGAGTTCCGTCGCGGGCTTCCTCGAGAGCATCAACGCCGATCTCGATGACCGACGCAGGACCAGCCGCAACAGCCTCTGCGCACCCGGGACGATCGAGATCGACGGACGCGACATCCCGGTCGAGGTGGTCGACATCAGCGTCGAGGGCGCGCGCATCATCGATCCGCTGGATGCGCCACTCGGCGCCCGCATCATGCTCACGATGGATGGCGTGAGGACTGCCGCGCGTGTGGTCTGGATCAACGAGGCGGGCACCGGTCTCGAGTTCGATGTGCCACTGAAGGCTCTTCCGCCGGGTGTTGAGACCGAATTCGCGCAGGCCGCCTGAAGGCCCGCACACCGCAAGGAAGCGGGCGTGTCACGACGGGCGCGGCGAGATGGCCTGACGCGGGTGCGTCATTGAAGAATTCTGGCCGGCTCCTCACCAGGCGGAGCCAACCACATCGAGAGTTCACGGGCGTTGTTTCTGGCGCGGTCGTGGATCGCCCAGAGACAAACCGTTGCCTCACGGTGATCGGTCTGTACCGACCTGCGTGATGTCGTAGGCCCAGACGCGGAACGATTTCAGGATGTGCGGTCCGAAGGAATTGATGAGCGGGACGTCGGCGGCGTCGCGGCCGCGCGCCACCACGATCCGGCCGATGCGGGGCTTGTTGTTGCGCGGATCGAAGGTCATCCAGCCGCCGTCGAGATAGACCTCGATCCAGGCGCTGAAATCCATGGGATCGACAATCGGCACGCCGATGTCGCCGAGATAGCCGTTCACGTAGCGCGCGGGAATGTTCATGCACCGGCAGAAGGCGACCGCCAGGTGCGCGTAGTCCCGGCAGACGCCAATCCGTTCCTCATAGGCCTCGGCGGCAGTCCGCGTCGCCCGCGCATCGAGATAGCCGAACCGGATATGATGGTGCACGAAGTCGCAGATGGTCTGGACGCGCGACCAGCCGGGTTCGACCTTGCCGAACAGATCCCAGGCGATCTGGCTCAGCCGGTCGGTCTCACAGTAGCGGCTGCCAAGAAGATAGATCAGGCAGTCGTCCGGCAGCGCCGCCACCGGCAACTCGCCGGCATCGTGCCGGACCGGGTCGGGGGCGCCGCTGTCATGGATCGCCCCGTCGGCCCACAGGGACAGATCGCCTGCCGGAGCCACGAAACGGCGGCAATGATTGCCGTAGAGATCGAGATAGGTGCGGCTGGGAACCGGCGGTGTCGCAACCCACTGCTCCGTCTGGCGGATGTCCTGACTGCGCTCGCGATGGGCCGACAGCAGGCTGACCATGGGGGTCGGGACTGTGCAGGTGACGGTGATGTCGTAGCCATATCGGATCAGCATGCGGACCGTTCTGCGCTTGTCGAAGCCGTAGCCCTGGGGGTCGATCCCCGGATCAGGACACACCCGCCTTGGCCGGCGGCTTGCGAGCCTTATGCACCGGTGCCGGGGGCTCTGCCGCGACAGCAAGTGTCTCGGCCTCTTCCTTCGCAAGTCGCAACGCCCTCAGCCGCATCATGTTGCTGATAACGGAATCGCGACCCTTCCTCTGGATCTCAAGGAACTGGGCAGTCTCGCGCTTGCGCCGCTCGGGAGTGTCGGAGCCTCCGCCGCTTGGGCGGCGGTTGGGGTCGACCGGGGATTTGCGATAGGCCATCTCAGGATGCTTCCATGTGTCTTGCGAGGGCGCGCCTGCGTCCCTGTCTGCGAGTGGGCGGTGGGCAAGCCCCGCCCGCGAGGCGTCAGGCCGGAGAGAAACTCGGTTTGATGGCTTCCATGGACCGGACGCCCGCCCGTCATTTCTTGCGGGTGGCGGCCGCGTCGAGGATCCTCTTCTGGACCGCGGCAAAACTCGTCGTGGCCGGGGCCGCAACGGCGGCCTTCGGCTGCTTCGGCTTCTTCGCTTCCCGATTGCCGCGCTTGTCGCTTCTGGCCATGACAGCCTCCTCCTCGATTGATCAGAATGCCGATGCCGGCAGGTGATAGAAGCTCTGCCGGCCACGGGAATGGGCCTGACCTGCCGCACTCTCGATGCGGCTGCGGTTGGCATCGAAGGCCCTGAGCAGCGAGGCCTCGTCGTTCGCGCTGTCGGGGCTGAGACGATGGAGCGCGTCGACGTCGATGTAGAAGGTGAACTCGAACTGCGACTCGTGCCCCCAGAAGCGGACGGCACGGCGCTCTGCATCGAAGCTCCTGCTGGCGTTGGGAAAAGCGAGGGCCATCCGGCCTCCTGAATGTTGGAGAGCGCAGCGGGCCTGTCCTCTGCGGGCGTCTTGCACGGCTGCGCGGAAAATCATGGCCTGGCGAAGATGATGCCAGGCCAGCCTTGTAGATCTTCAACGAAATTCTGGTGCCGAGCCTGAGGATCGACACTATCCCGGCACACTTCCAATTGCCGATGTTACGCTGAATATAGTACGAAAATCTGAAAATGCGAGGAAATACACTGCCTCAGGGAGCCCCATGTTTTGTCGCTCGGCCGCTACCCAGGCCCGAGAGCGGGCGAGGCCGGTCAACCAGGGCCGCCTCCGCAGGCGGCTCGCTCCAGGCCGTCGCGGAAGTCCGGGTGGGCGATCGCCGTCAGCCGGCCCGCGCGCTCGCGGACGCTCGCCAGCCTCAAGTCGGCAACGCCGAACTCGGTGACGACGAAGTCGACATCGCCCGGGCCGATGGTCGCGGCCTCGACCCTTGCGACGATGCGGCTGATGCGCCCGCCGTCGGCGGTCGCCGGCAGCGCGATGATGCTGGCGCCGCCTTTCGAGGCGCGCGCCCCGCGCGTGAAGTCGGCAATGCCGCCGAGACCGCCGACCTGCTGGCCGCCGGCCCTCTCGGCGTTGACCCGCCCGGCGAGGTCCACCTCGATGCCGGAATTGATCGAGAAGAAGCGATCGATGCTCCTGAGGACGCAGTGGTCATGGGTCTCGCTGGCAGGCATCACCATCAGGTGGGGATTGCCGTCCGCGTAGTCGTAGAGCCGGCGGGTGCCGATCAGCGTGTTGGTGACGGCTGCGCCAGGGTTCCGCGTCTTGCGGGCGTCGGTCATGGCGCCGGCCTCGATGAGATCGAGGACGCGGTCCGTCATCACGCCGGAATGCAGGCCGAGGTCCCGGTGGGAGGTCAGGGCGGCGAGCACGGCATCGGGGATGGCGCCGACGCCGATCTGGATGGTCGCGCCATCAGGAACAAGTTCGGCGAGCCGCCTTCCGATCTGCTCGCTGACGTGTCCCAGCGCCGCGGGCGGCACGTCCAGCGGCGGCATGGCCGCCTCGACAAAGGCGGCGATCCGGATATCGGCGGGAAGGTCGGCCCCGGTGGTGACGGGAACGCCGGCATTGACCTCGGCAATGACGACACGGGCGTGGCGCGCGGCGAGGGCGGAGTAGTCGTTGGCGAGCCCGAGGCTGAGCCCTCGCGGTCCCTCCCGCAGTTGCAGAAAGACCACGTCCGCCTTGAGTGCTCCCTCCGCGAAAGCGGCGTGAAGCGCGCTGTAGTGCATCTGGGAGACCTCGAGCCGGCCGGCCCGCGAGAGGTCCATCGAGGTGCCGAGTGCGCCGTAGGAGGCAAAGCGCAGGTTCGGAGGGCTGGTGCGGCTGAAGGTGCGCGAGAAGTTCGCCCCGAGGAAGACCTCGACGTCGCCGATCTGCGCGGCAGCCCCCACGAGCGCGCGCGTCAGGGTCAGCGGCTCTGCCGCACACTGGCCGCACAGCACACGATCTCCCGGACGCACGAAGGCGGCAGGATCGAAATCGGCGGCGGCAGTGGGTGATCTCACGACGATGACCTTCAGTAGGATTTCGGCAGTCCCAGCACGCGCTCGGCGATGAAGCTGAGGACGAGCTGGGGGCTGACTGGCGCGATGCGCGGGATCATGACCTCGCGCAGGTAGCGTTCGACATGAAACTCCTTGGCATAGCCGAAGCCGCCATGGGTCATCACGGCCTGCTGGCAGGCATCGAAACCCGCCTCGCCGGCAAGGTATTTCGCGGCATTGGCGGAGGCGCCGCAAGGCCGGCCGGTGTCATATTCCCAGGCTGCCTTCATGATCATCAGCCGGGCCGCCTCGAGCTCCATCCAGTTCTTGGCGAGAGGATGCTGGATGGCCTGGTTCTGGCCGATCGGCCGGTTGAAGACGATACGTTCGCGGGCATATTTCGCGGCGCGGTCGAGGGCCAGCATGCCGAGGCCGACGGCCTCCGCGGCGATCAGGATGCGCTCGGGGTTCATGCCGTGGAGAATGTACTCGAAGCCGTGGCCTTCCTCGCCGATCCGGTCCGCGACCGGCACCTCGAGGCCCTCGATGAACAGCTCGTTCGAATCGACCGCCTTCCGACCCATCTTGTCGATCTCGTGCACCTTGATCTTCGAACGGTCGAAGGGCGTGCAGAACAGCGACAGACCGAGGGTTGGCTTCGTCACCTCCTCCAGCGGGGTGGTGCGGGCGAGAAGCAGCATGCGGTCGGCCACCTGCGCGGTGGAGATCCACACCTTCTGGCCATCAACGATGTAGCGGTCGCCCTTGCGCACGGCGCGCGTCTTGAGCTGCGTCGTGTTGAGTCCGGTGTTCGGCTCGGTCACCGCGAAGCAGGTCTTTTCCCGGCCCTCGACCATGGGAGGCAGGATGCGCCGCTTCTGCTCCTCGGTGCCGAACACGACAACGGGATTGAGCCCGAAGACGTTGATGTGGACGGCGGAGGCACCCGACATGCCTGCGCCCGACTGCGCGATCGCCTGCATCATGACAGCAGCCTCGGTGATGCCGAGGCCCGAGCCGCCATAGGCCTCGGGAATGCAGATGCCAAGCCAGCCGGACTCGGCCAGCGCCTGGAAGAAGTCGTTGGGAAAGCCACCCTGCCTGTCGAGCTTCAGCCAGTAGTCGTCACCGAACCGCGCGCAGATGCCGGCAATCGCATCGCGAATGGCCTCCTGATCGGCAGTCAGGGCGAAATCCATGTCACAGTCTCCATGCGTCGCGATTCACCGGCTGTCGGGGAAGATCGGAACCCCGTCGGCAATGAGATACCCGATCTCGGCGAGGGAACCGACGTCCGCCTGTGCGCAGGTGGCCCTCGCTCGGGCGGTCGACCATCTCGCAGAAGTCGATGGCCTTGAGATGGAGGGGGATTCGAGGACGATCTCAAGATCGTTGACGCTGCCCCTCTGAGGAAATCCCGTTTGAAGTTCGTCTTCCCGCGACCGGCACCCACTGGCAAGCGCCAGCTGGCGCAGATGCCGTGACATTGCTCGAAGGCCGCGATGGCTGGAACGCAGCCCGCTCAGGACTCGACAAGGAGGGAGCCTGCAGACGCTGGCCTTCTGCCGCACATCCACAAGTTCCCGCGGCAAACGTCCCGGCAGATCCTGATTCTTCCACGTCGCGTGGACAGCAGGACGCTTCGTGCGCGGATTGGCGACGCACAAAAAAAACCGCCCAAAATCCTGAAAGGACTGGTGCCGCCTATAGGATTCGAACCTACGACCCCCTCATTACGAATGAGGTGCTCTACCAGCTGAGCTAAGGCGGCAATCGGGCCGGCTTTTAGCCGCAAGGGCGCGGTTTGGCAACCGTGCTGTCGTCTCATCCCAGCAGTTTCAGCCGCGTGATGCGGCTGGGATTGCCCTCGGCGAGCAGGATGTCGCCGGTCGGCGTGCCGTAGAGGCCGTGAGCGCCGTTGAGCATGGGGCGGCAACGGCCGATGCGCGTGCCATCGGGAGCGATCTTGGTCAGGCTCGGCACCATGTCGGTGATGTAGGCGTTGCCCTCGGCGTCGCCCCATATCCCCACCGGCTGGTAGAAGTCGTACCAGGTCTCGAGATGCCGGCCCTCGCCGTCGAAGACCTGGACGCGGTTCCAGGTCCGGTCAATGACAACGACGCGGCCGTCGGCGAAGGTCCAGATCGAATGCGGCCAGACGAACTGGCCGTCTTCCGAGCCCTGCCCTCCCCAGCTCTGCAGGTGGCGGCCGTCGGGAGCGAAGCGGTGGATCAGCGCCGCGCCATAGCCGTCCGAGACATAGATGTCGCCCCAGGGGGCGATGGAGACGTCCGTCGGATGGTTGAAGGGCGAGTTCGGCCGGCCGCGCTGGCCGAGCTGGCCGACACGCTGACCCTCGGGTGTGAACCAGATGATCTCATGCATGTCGCGGTCGACCGCGATGAGGTGGCCGGAGGCGGTCGCCGTCAGCATGTGGGAATCGGCGATGTCGTTGCCCCCCCAGCCGGCGAGGTGGCGTCCCTCGGGGTCGAGCTCGATGACGCGGGGGTCGGCCGGGTGCACCAGCGGATCGTGTCGCAGCATGACGAAGACATGACCACGGGCGTCCACGGTCACGTCCGTGACGAAGCCCGTGTTCTGCGGCCAGGAGCCGAAGGGCCGCTCGACACGGTAGTGGCGGTCGCCGAGCGCGACGATCAGTTCATGGGTCATGGTCAGGGAGCCTGGGAGGTGGAGAGCATCAAGGCGGGAGAAGCCGCTCCATGCTGCGCGAAATCGCGCCGGCTTGCCAGCGACATGCAGCGCATCGGGCGACCGATTTGGAGGCATGCTGCCGCTTGCCTCATCACCCCTTGCGCCGCCGGCGACATGACCCTCGACAACCGCATGTCGATCGCCCGTCGGTTCGGCAATGCCGGCCAAGGCACGCCTCTTGCTGAGGCAACGACATGCGACCGGGTGGCGGCCTGGGGCGCCGGAGGCAGAATGATGGATGGGTCGAGGACCATGGTTCAGCGGCGCGACGGGCGGCAGCGTGAGGCCAGGCCTCGCCCCCGCCTGATGGCGGCCTTTCCGCCCGGCGGCCGCCTCGCTATCGTGCCGATCCTGGCCATTGCGCAACCGGCGGGCCCTCGATGCGGCTTTTGCTGATCAATCCGAATACGAGCCAGGCCACGACCCAGGCAATGGTCGGCATTGCCCGCGAGAGCGCGCCTTCGGTGGAGATCGACGGGCTGTCGGCGCCCTTCGGCGTTCCGCTGATCACCGGCCCCGCGGAACTGGCCATCGGTCGTGACGCGGTCGTCACGCTGATGGCGGCGCGGCCCCCCTTCGGCTACCAGGGCGTCATCGTCGCCGCTTTCGGCGACCCGGCCCTCGATGAATTGCGCCGCACCGTCGCCGTTCCAGTGACGGGAATCGCCGAGGCGGGCATGGCGGAGGCGGCCCATCACGGCCGCTTCGCCGTCGTGACGACGACGCCCGACCTGACCGAGTCCATCGCGGCACGGGCCGACGCCTACGGTCACGGCGACAGCTTCCTCGGCACTGTCCTGACCGGCGGCGACGTGCATCAGGTCATGGCCGACAGGCAGGGGCTCGGCCGGGCCCTCCTGGAGGCCGGACAGCGCGCCGTCCGGCAACTCGGCGCCAGGGCCATCGTCATCGGTGGCGGGCCGCTGGCGGTCGCCGCCCGTGAGATTGCCAACCAGTTGCCGGTGCCGGTCATCGAGCCCGTTCCGGCCGCCGTTCGCCTCGCCATCCGGCGCGCGGAGCGGACGGCGCAGGAGATGTGAGGCACGGACCTTCTGTCAGGCGGCGATGGCCTGGCGGCCGTCGTGGCCGGTCATCACCAGATTGACGATGCGGCCGGGCTCGACCGGCTCGGTCAGGCGCACCGGGGTGAAATGTTCGGTGCGCCCCATGCTCCGCGTCTCCGACAGGACGCTGAAGGCGTGCCCCACCATGCCGTCGAGATGGGCGATGAGGGCGCGCTCGCCCTTCTCGCGCAGACGCCTCGCGCGGTCCTTCGCGACGTCGCGCGGGACCTGCGGCATGCGCGCGGCAGGGGTGCCCTTGCGGGGCGAGAAAGGGAAGACGTGGAGATGCGTCAGGCCGCATTCGTCGACGATGTCGAGGGACCGGGCGAACATCTCCTCGGTCTCGGTCGGGAAGCCGGCGATGATGTCGGCGCCGAACACCACATCGGGACGCAGGCGGCGAACCTCGTCGGTGAAGCGGATGGCGTCGGCACGCAGATGCCGCCGCTTCATGCGCTTCAGCACCATGTCGTCGCCGGCCTGCAGCGAGAGATGAAGGTGTGGCATGAAGCGCGCGTCGTCGGCGATCACGTCCATCAGGTCAGGATCGGCCTCGACGGAATCGATGGAGGAGATGCGCAGGCGCTCGAGTTCGGGCACGTGCTTCAGGATGGCCTTGGTCAGCGCGCCGAGCTTCGGCTCGCCAGGCAGGCCCTGGCCGTAGCTGGTGATGTCGACGCCGGTCAGCACCACCTCGCGATAGCCGTTCTCGACGAGCTTGCGCACCTGCGCCACCACCTCGCCCATGGGCACGGAACGGCTGTTCCCGCGCCCGAACGGGATGATGCAGAAGGTGCAGCGGTGATCGCAGCCGTTCTGGACCTGGACGAAGGCGCGGGAGCGGCCGGTCAGCCCGTCGACGAGGTGCAGCGCCTGCTCGCGCACCGCCATGATGTCGTTGACGGCGACCTTCTCGGAAGTCGCGACGCCGAAGTCGGGACCGCGCGACAGCGCCGTCCGCGTCTCGCCCCAGGCCTCGGCCTTCATCTTCTCGTCGTTGCCGATGACGCGGTCGACCTCGGTCATCTCCGCGAAGATCTCGGGCTCTGTCTGCGCGGCGCAGCCGGTGACGACGATGCGTGCGTTCGGGTTCTCGCGCTTCATGCGGCGGATGGCCTGTCGCGCCTGCCGCGTCGCCTCCGCGGTGACGGCGCAGGTGTTGACGACGATGGTGTCCGTCAGCCCGGCCTCGGCGGCGAGCCGCTGCATCACCTCGGATTCCGACGTGTTCAGCCGGCAGCCGAAGGTGACGACCTCGACGGTGGGGTTTGCCGTCTCCATCGCGTCAGGCGGCCGTGGCGAAGAGGGCCGGGTCGAAGGTGCCCTGGTGCTCGACCTCGGTCGGTCCGGTCATGATGACATGGTTGTCGTCGCGCCATTCGACGAAGAGGTCGCCGCCCGGGAGCGACACGGTCGCGGCGCGGTCGGTGCGCTTGGTACGGGCTGCCGAGACGAGTGCCGCACAGGCGGCGGAGCCGCAGGCCCGGGTGATGCCGACGCCGCGCTCCCAGACCCAGAGCACGATGTGGTCGCGCGCCTTCACCGCCGCCAGCGAGATATTGGCGCGCTCCGGGAAGATCGGATGGTTCTCCAGCATCGGGCCGATCTTCGTGAGATCGTAGGCGTAGGGGTCGTCCACCCAGAAGATGGCGTGCGGGTTGCCCATGGAGACGACCGAGGGCGAGTGCAGGATCGGTGCATCGATCGGCCCGATCTGCAGCTCGATGGCGCGGGTATCGCGGAACTCCTCCGCAAGCGGAATGTCCTGCCAGCCGAAGCGCGGCTCGCCCATGTCGACGGAAAAGGCATGGGGACCGACCCGGCGGCAGGCGAGGAGCCCCGCCACGGTCTCGACCATGAAGCTGTCGGACCCATCCTCCTCGGCCAGCACCCAGGCGACGCAGCGCGTGCCGTTGCCGCAGGCGCCGGCCTGCGACCCGTCGGTGTTGTAGATGCGGATGTAGCAGCGCGTGCCCTGAGTCCGCGGCCGGTGCAGCACCATCATCTGGTCGAAGCGCGAGCGCTCGTCGGCTGCGATGGCGCGGGCCTCGGCGGCGGTGACGACATGGGAGGAGGCGCGCAGGTCGACGACGACGATCTCGTTGCCGGCGCCGTTCATCTTCCAGAACGGATGGTTGGCGAGCGGGCTCATGGCAGGGACCCGTTATCTCCCGTGGGAGTTGGTCAGGGAATGTGA
>CAZPMD010000079.1:0-232 GCA_964587395.1 uncultured Hyphomicrobiales bacterium | reverse complement strand
CGCTTCTATATAGGCTATCCTTGCCAAGTCCAAAATGATCCGGACACCGGCAGGCTGGGAGCGGCGGTCGCGAAATGAGCATGGGCAAGCGGATGCTGACGGGACGGGCAGCGCTGGCGGCGCTGGCAAGCCTGACGCTGGGCCTCGCGTCCCAGCGCGGCGAGGCGCAGCCGGCCCCCGCATCGCCACCGGCCACGCAGGCGGCACCGGCGCCTGCGACGCCGGAAGCAAC
>CAZPMD010000078.1:0-20098 GCA_964587395.1 uncultured Hyphomicrobiales bacterium | reverse complement strand
GACGCCGGCCGGCCAGACGCTCATGCGGCCGGCGTCCCGAAGCCGCCGCCGCCGCAGCCTTCGAGCGTCACGAGGTCACCGGCCTTGAGCAACAGATTGGCCTTGCCCGACAGCCGCTCGGCCTTGCCGTCGCGCTCCAGCGTGATCGTATAGGGCTTGCCCTCCTCGCCGCCCTTGAGGCCGTAGGTGGGCATCACCGAGCGCTCGACGCAGGTGGTCAGCCACAGGCTCGGCGCCAGCACACGATAGGCCCGGATGACGCCGTCGCCGCCCTTGTGCAGGCCGCGCCCACCGGAATCGCGGCGGATCGCCTGTCTCTCGACGCGGATGGCGTAGTTCGCCTCGATCATCTCGGCCGGCGTGTTGGAGGTGTTGGCGAGATGGACGCGCGTCGCCGGGCAACCGTCGCGGTCGTGGCGGGCGCCCTCGCCGCCGCCATGGACCTCGTAGAGCATCCGCCACGAACTGTCCGGCATCGGCTCGGCGAAGGCGAGAAGGCCGGAGGTGGCGGGCCCACCGGCCGAGAGCCGCTCGGGGATGACGTGTTCCATGGCGCGGAAGACGGCATCCACCACGCGCATGGAGGTCTCGTGGTTGCCGGCGGCCACTGCCGCATTCCAGCCCGGTTCGAGGATCGATCCCGGCCGCGTGATGATGGTGATGGGGCGCAGCGCACCGGCATTCTGCTGCATGTCGCGGCCGCTCATGATACGGGCGGCATAGACCACCGCCGAACGGGCGATGAAGGGCGTCGTGTTGCAGAAGTTGGCGACGCGGTCGGCCGATCCCGACAGATCGAAGGTCGCCTCGTCACCGCGGATCTCGATCCTGACGTGGATGCGCGCCGGCTCGCCGTTGGGTCCGCCGTCGTCGAGGAAGTCCTCGCCCTCATAGGTGCCGTCCGGCAGGTCGGCGAGCGCCGCGCGCATCTCGGCCTCGGAGAGGTCGTGCAGGCGGCTCATCGTCTCGACGAAGGTCTGCGTGCCATATTGCGTGCACATCTCGCGGATGCGGCGCTCGGCGGCCGTCGTGGCGGCGAGTTGCGCCATCAGGTCGCCTTCGCAGGAGACGGGATCGCGGACATTGGCGAGGATCAGGTCGAGGACGGAGCGGTTGACGCCGGCGGCACTGGCGATCGGCAGCGGCGGAATGCGGATCGCCTCCTGGAAGGTGTCGAAGGCGTTGGCGAGGTAGCTGCCCGGCCAGGTGCCGCCGACATCCGGCCAGTGCGCGAGGCTGAGGGCGAAGGCGATGAGCCGCCCGTCGACGAAGACCGGCCGGGCGATCTTCACGTCGTTGAGGTGGTTACCCCCGAGCGCGCCGACATTGTAGATGATCGCGTCGCCCTCCTTCATCCCGGAGGCGGGACAGACCTTGAGAAGCTCCTTCACCGTGTAGGCCATGGCGCCGAGGTGGATCGGTATGTCGCGCCCCTGCCCCACCAGGCCGCCTTCCGCGTCGGTGATGGCGGAGGAGAGGTCGCCGGCCTCGCGCAGCAGCGGCGAGCGGGCCGAGCGGGTCATGACGAGGCTCATCTCCTCGGCTGCGGCCGAGAGACCGTGGCGGATCACCTCGACGACGAAGGGGTCCAAGGTGCTCATGCCGCGCTCCGGGTCAGGAAGAGATTGCCGAGATCGTCTGGCCGCGCCTGCCAGCCGGGCGGCACGATGACGGTGGACCAGGCATCCTCGATGATGGCCGGTCCGGTGGTGATGCCCGAGACGGTCTCGCGCGGCAGGATGCGCGTCTCGACCGGCCCTTCGGGTCCGAAGATGCAGGCGCGGCTGCGGCCGGCGACCGGAGGGCGGCCGACATCCGGCCGCGAGAAGGGCGTCACGGAGGGCTTGGTCGCCTTGACCCGCAGCGCCTCGATCACGCAGTCCTCGGCCGTCGCATAGCCGAACAGCTGATGGTGGCGGGCATGGAAATCGGCCTCCAGCCGCGCGGGATCGAGCGGCATGGCAAAGCCGATGGGGATCGCGTCGCTCTGCGCCGCATAGCGCATCAGCGCCACGTGCTCGACCGCGATCTCCGCCTCGGGGATGCCGTTGGCGATCAGAGGGTCGCGCGCTTCTGCGACGAGTTCGGCGACACGGGTTGCAAAGACCTCATGCGACATCCCCTTCAGCGCCATGCGCACCGTGCGCTGCTGCAGGAAGCTGAAATCGGCCGCGAGGCAGCCGAGCGCCGAGAAGGCGCTGGACGCCGCCGGCACGATGATCTCCTGAAGGCCATAGAGATCGGCAAGGCCGGTCGCATGCATCGGCCCGCCACCGCCGAAGGCGAGCAGGGTGCAGTCGCGGCCGTCGACACCGCGCTCGACGGTGACGCGCCTCAGCGCCCGCGCCATGGTGGCATTGGCGACCTTAACGATACCGAGCGCTGTTTCCTCGAGGCCGAGGCCGAGCCGGTCAGCGATCGGCTGCACCGCGGCCCGCGCCGCCGCAATATCGATGCGGATCGTATCGCCGAGCAGCGCATCGGGATCGAGATAGCCGAGGATGGCATTGGCGTCGGTGATGGTGGCGCGCGTGCCCCCGCGGCCGTAGCAGGCCGGTCCCGGTACCGCGCCGGCGCTCTTCGGACCGACGGTGAGGCCGCCCGGCCCGAGATCGACGATGGAGCCGCCGCCGGCGCCGATGGAATGCACCGCCAGCATGGGCTGGCGCAGCGGCCGCCCGCCCATCATCCGCGTGTCGGTCATCTCCGCCGCACCGTCGACGATCAGGCAGACGTCGGTGGTGGTGCCGCCCATGTCGAAGGTGAGCACGCGGGGGCGCTTCAGGTCGCGGGCGATGCGGGCCGAGGCCGAGACGCCGGCGGCCGGTCCCGACATCGCCATGACCAGCGGCCGCCGCTTCACCGCCGGCACCGGCACCATGGCGCCGGCCGAGTGGAAGACCTGCAGGCCCGCCCCGATCGGCAGCTTCTCCTCGAGTTCGGTCAGGTATTCGACCGCGATCGGCATGGCCGCGGCATTGAAGGCCGTGGACGAAGCCCGCTCGTACTCGCGGGCCTCGGGGTTGATCTCGTGCGACACGCAGACATGCGGCACGACCCCGGCGAGGCGATCGGCCAGCCGCTTCTCGTGGTCCGAGTTGGCATAGGAGTGGAGCAGGCAGATTGCGACGCTCTGCACCGCGTTCGCCTTCAGCCAGGCAACGAGGCGCTCGATCTCGCTGTCGGCGAGAGGAGTCAGCACCGTGCCCGTATGGTCCAGCCGCTCGACGATGCCGAAGCAGAGCGACGGCGGCACGAGCGGCGGCGCCTTGGGCGGAATGTCGAGGCGGTAGAGTTCCTGCCGACGGTAGCGGGCGATCTCCAGCACGTCCTCGAAGCCGGCTGTCGCCACCAGAGCGACCTTCGGCAGCCGCTCCTCCACCAGTGCGTTGGTGACGCGTGTCGTACCGTGGACGAAGCGGCGGACATCGTCCGGACCGAGGCCGACAGCCGCCAGCGCCTCCATCATCGCCCTCACCGGCGCATCGGGGCGGGAGGGCACCTTGGCGATGCGGGTCTCGTGGCTGCTGCCCCTGACGGCAATGATGTCTGTGAAGGTCCCGCCGATGTCGGTCCCGATGTCCCACTCTCTGGTCTGCACGTCGTTCTGCTCCCCGATCGGGCGCGCCGATCCCGTCGCCGCATTGAAGGCCGCGCGCGGCGGCGGCGGAAGGCCCACCATCGGGCCGGAGGCCTGACCCCGCCGCAATCCTCGCGTCCCTTGGCACCGCCTTTCCGACAGGACTGGCGGCACGGAAGTTCAAGCAAGTCCCGAACCATCCGGCGGAATGCCTGCCATGTTGGATCGCGCGCCCTGCCTGCCTCATGGCACCGGGACCAGCCATGCACTGGCACATCCGCCTTCGAAACGCTAAAGGCTGGAGGGAACGGGCCGCCCGCCGGTCCGATGAATCACAACCCGTCGAGCCCCGGAAACGACCATGCCCGCCTATCGCTCCCGCACGTCCACCCATGGCCGCAACATGGCCGGCGCCCGCGGCCTGTGGCGCGCCACCGGCATGAAGGACGGCGATTTCGGCAAGCCGATCATCGCCATCGCCAATTCCTTCACCCAGTTCGTGCCGGGCCACGTGCACCTGAAGGATCTCGGCCAGCTGGTGGCCCGCGAGATCGAGAAGGCCGGCGGCGTCGCCAAGGAGTTCAACACCATCGCGGTGGATGACGGCATCGCCATGGGCCATGACGGCATGCTCTATTCACTGCCCTCGCGCGAGCTGATCGCCGACAGCGTCGAATACATGACGAATGCCCATTGCGCCGACGCGCTGGTCTGCATCTCCAACTGCGACAAGATCACCCCCGGCATGCTGATGGCGTCCCTGCGCCTCAACATCCCCACCGTCTTCGTCTCCGGCGGCCCCATGGAGGCCGGCAAGTTCATCGCCGAGGGCGTGCTGAAGAAGGTCGACCTCGTCGACGCCATGGTGGCCGCCGCCGACGACAGGATCTCGGATGCCGAGGTCGACATCATCGAGCGCTCGGCCTGCCCGACCTGCGGCTCCTGCTCCGGCATGTTCACCGCCAATTCGATGAACTGCCTGACCGAGGCGCTCGGCCTTGCCCTTCCCGGCAACGGCTCGGTGCTGGCCACCCATGCCGACCGCGAGCGCCTCTTCGTCGAGGCCGGTCACCTCATCGTCGATCTCGCCCGCCGCTACTACGAGCAGGACGATGCCAGCGTGCTGCCGCGCTCGATCGCCTCCTTCAAGGCCTTCGAGAACGCCATGACGCTCGACATCGCCATGGGCGGCTCGACCAACACGGTTCTGCACCTGCTTGCCGCCGCCTACGAGGGCGAGATCGGCTTCACCATGGAGGACATCGACCGCCTGTCGCGGCGTGTTCCGGTGCTGTGCAAGGTCGCGCCCTCGGTCGCCAACGTCCACATGGAGGACGTCCATCGCGCCGGCGGCATCATGGCGATCCTCGGCGAACTCGCCCGCGCCGGCCTCATCGACACCAGCCTGCCGACGGTCCATGCCGAGAGTATGGCGGCGGCGCTCGCCCGCTGGGACATCGCGGTCACCGACAGCGAAAAGGTGCGGACCTTCTATTCCGCCGCCCCCGGCGGCGTGCCCACCCAGACGGCCTTCAGCCAGAGCCGCCGCTTCGAGGAACTCGATACCGACCGCGAGAAGGGGGTGATCCGCTCCGCCGAGCACGCCTATTCGAAGGACGGCGGCCTCGCCGTGCTCTCCGGCAACATCGCCATCGACGGCTGCATCGTGAAGACGGCAGGCGTCGACGCCTCGATCCTGACGTTCTCCGGCCCCGCCCGCATCTTCGAGAGCCAGGACGCGGCGGTGGAGGCGATCCTGACCAACAAGATCAAGGCCGGCGACGTCGTCGTTATCCGCTACGAGGGCCCGCGCGGCGGTCCCGGCATGCAGGAAATGCTCTATCCGACGAGCTACCTGAAGTCGAAGGGTCTCGGGAAGGCCTGCGCCCTCATCACCGACGGTCGCTTCTCCGGCGGCACCTCGGGCCTTTCCATCGGCCATGCCTCGCCGGAAGCGGCCGAGGGCGGCGCCATCGGCCTCGTCGAGGAAGGCGACATGATCGACATCGACATTCCCAACCGGTCAATCTCGATGCGCGTCTCCGATGATGAACTCGCCCGCCGCCGCATCACGATGGAGGCGAAGGGCAAGGCCGCCTGGCAGCCCGCCGCGCCGCGCAAGCGCAAGGTGACGACGGCGCTGAGGGCCTATGCGGCTCTCACCACCAGCGCTGCCAGAGGCGCCGTGCGTGTCGTGAACTGATCCGGAAGGGAGCCCCTCGCCCCGCGCATGCGGGCTCCCGTCGGCGCGCCATTGACCGGCGCCAGCAATGGCCTCCCAATCGGGCAAGAAGAACGCGCGTCGAAGCCGCCCCCGAGGAGTTCCCGTGACCAGCACCCCCGTCGACACGGCCGCGCCTCACGTCGACCGCACCTCTTTCGGCGTCCTGGCGGCGCTCAGCACCTGCCACCTGCTCAATGACGTGATGCAGTCGCTGGTTGCGGCGCTCTATCCGGTGCTGAAGGAGAACTACGCGCTGGACTTCGGCCAGATCGGCCTGCTCGCCTTCGTCTTCTCCGGCACCGCCTCGCTGTTCCAGCCGCTCGTGGGCCTCTATACCGACCGCCACCCCCAGCCCTATTCGCTCGCGGTCGGCATGGCCTTCTCGCTCTCGGGCCTCATCCTGCTCGCCTATGCGGGCAGCTACGCCCTGCTGCTGCTGGCAGCGGCGCTGGTCGGCTTCGGGTCGGCGGTATTCCATCCAGAATCCTCGCGCATGGCGCGCCTCGCCTCCGGCGGCCGCCACGGCCTCGCCCAGTCGCTGTTCCAGGTCGGCGGCAACACCGGAACGGCGCTGGGGCCGATCGCTGCCGCCTTCGTCATCCTGCCGCGCGGCCAGCAGAGCGTCGCCTGGTTCGCGCTGCTGGCGCTCGCCGCCATGGTCATCCTGGTGAGGGTTGGAGGCTGGTATGCGGCCAGGCGCGCGGCGCAGGCGACGCGCCCCGCGCCTGCCCGGCCCATGGTCCTGCCCCGCCGCCGCGTGCTTGCGGCGATCGGCGTGCTGAGCCTGCTGATCTTCTCGAAATACGTCTACATGACGAGCCTTTCGAGCTACTACACCTTCTACGCCATGCACCGCTTCGGCGTGTCCGTGCGCGACTCGCAGCTCATGCTGTTCGTCTTCCTCGGCGCTCTGGCGGTCGGAACCCTGCTCGGCGGCCCCATCGGCGACCGCTTCGGCCGCAAGGTGGTGATCTGGGGTTCGATCCTCGGGACGCTGCCCTTCACCCTCGCCCTGCCCTATGCCGGCCTCACCGGCACCATCGTGCTGACGGCGATCATCGGCGTCGTGATGGCCTCGGCCTTCTCGGCCATCCTGGTCTATGCGCAGGAACTGGTGCCGGGAAAGGTCGGCATGATTTCGGGGCTGTTCTTCGGCTTCGCCTTCGGCATGGGCGGCATCGGCGCCGCCGTCCTCGGCCAGATCGCCGATGTGAAGGGCATCGACTACGTCTACTGGCTGTGCTCGTTCCTGCCGCTCATCGGGCTGCTGACCATCTTCCTGCCGAACGTCGAGAAGCCCAAGCTCCAGGCCGGCTGATCAGACGGCCACGGGGGCCTGCGAATCCAGCCAGGCGCGCGCCCAGCCGAGCGCCTGGGCGATCTCGTCCTTGCTCATCTCGGCGGCAACCTCCTGCCGCTGGCGCGCCGCGTCCTTGTCGCCCTTCAGCGCCGCGATATTGAACCACATGTGGGCCGCCACCAGATCGCGCGGCACCACCCGGCCCGCCGCATAGAGCGTTCCCAGTTCCCGGGCCGGCCGGTTTTCCAGCTCCATCGGAACGATGGATGGTGCATCCGCTTCCGCGAGGATCATCACGGTCATCGCATGATCTCCCATGAGGGCGGCCGGCGGCCACCCGATACCTCTTGTCCGGGGCAGTGTGCTTCCCATAGGTCAACGATGGATTAACGCTACGGGAGTGTGAACGGGCGGTGCCGGCGCTGGACGACGTCCTGCTCGCGGCGGCAGAATGCGCGAACAGATGCGCCCACCGGAGAAGGTGCATCGGGAGGAAGACCATGAAGACGCCGCTCGCCGCTGCCGCCCTGCTCGCCGCTCTGTCGCTGCCGGCCCTCGCCCAGAGCCCCATCGGCATCTTCGCCAGCCAGTCCGGCGACACCCGCGTCCGCTTCGCCGATTGCGGCGGCCAGATCTGCGGCACCATCGTCTCGGTGCGCGGCGAGACGCGCGACGAGAAGAACGAGAACGCTGCGCTGCGCAGCCGCAGCCTCGTCGGCGTCAGGATGATCACCATGCGCCCCAACGGCGCCAATGCCTGGCAGGGCACGCTCTACAACTACCAGGACGGCAAGACCTACAACGGCCGCATGACCATGCCCGGAGCCAACAGCATGAGCCTGTCCGGCTGTGTTCTCGGCGGCCTCGTCTGCCGCAGCCAGACCTGGACGCGCGTCAACTGACGGCACCGGGCGGCGTCGGCCGCTCCTCGCCTTCGCCGCGTCGCGGGCGCGCGTCTCAGCGCGCCTTCTGGCCGAACAGGATGGCCTGTGCAGCCGCGTCCCGCGGGGCGTTGCGATCATCCTTGTTGACCGCAAGGCCCTTCTGCACGGCGGGCCGCGCCAGCATGCGGTCGAGCCAGGCCTTGACGTTCGGGAACTGGGCGATGTCCTGGCCCTGACGCTCCCACAGCTTGGCCCAGCCGATGCAGGCCATGTCGGCGATGGAATAGTCGCCGCAGATGTAGTCACGGCCCTTGAGACGCCGGTTCAGCACGCCATAGAGGCGGTTCGCCTCGTTGGTGTAGCGGTTGATGGCGTATTCGATCTTCTCGGGCGCATAGATGCGGAAGTGGTGCGTCTGGCCGAGCATCGGGCCGAAGCCGGCCATCTGCCACATCAGCCATTCCTCTACCGCGACGCGGCCGCGCTCGTCCTGGGGATAGAACTTCCCCGTCTTGCGGCCGAGATACATGAGGATGGCGCCGGATTCGAACACCGAGATCGGCTCGCCGCCCGGCCCGTCGTGGTCGACGATGGCCGGCATGCGGTTGTTGGGTGCGATCGCGAGGAAGTCCGGCTTGAACTGGTCACCCTTGCCGATGTTCACGGGAACGACCGTGTAGGGCAGCCCGCACTCCTCCAGCATGATGGTGATCTTCCAGCCGTTCGGAGTCGGCCAATAGTAGAGATCGATCGGGCGTTGCGACATCGGGCGTCTCCGGGGGGCGTTTCGGGCGGCACCGGTTGGCCCCGGCAGTCCGCAGGGGCGCGAAGCTAGCAGGTCGGGGCGCAAGGCCAAGCCCTCGCGTGTCACATCCGTGCGATGCCTCATTTTCACGGTTGCAGGATCAGGGCAGGATACAACCTAGGCGACGTTCATCCCGCGTTGGGCCGGACAATGGAACGATGCCCGCGATCACGATGTCCCGCGATCACTAGGAGGATCACCCATGCGACTTCACTGGCTGGCGGCCGTCGCCGCCCTCGTCTTCACCATCGATATCGCCGCCGCCCAGACGACGACGGCGCCCTCGCGCAGCCGCCCGGCCGCGTCCGCGACGACCACCACTCCGGCAGCGACGACGACCACCACGACGCGCCGGCCACGCTCGGCAGCTCAACTGCGCAACGACCAGATCATGCGCGACTGCGGTGCCGAGTGGCGGCGCGACAAGGCGCGTCTGCAGGCCGCCGGCAAGACCTGGCGCACCTTCCTGCCCGAGTGCCGGGCGCGCCGCGTCCGAAGCTGAGGGAACCGGATCGGATGGCGCTCAGTCGAGCGCCATCTTGAACCCTTCGTGGCTCCTGGCGAAGCCCAGCCGCTCGTAGAAGCGGTGGGCATCGGCCCGGTTCTTGTTGGACGAGAGCTCGATCAGGCCGATGCCCTTCTCGCGGGCCACCACCAGCGCATGGCGCATCATGATCGCGCCGATACCGCTGCCGCGCAGGGCCGGATCCACGTGAACGCTCTCGATCTTGCCGCGCGTGCGTCCCCGCTCGGCGATGCCGGGCAGGACGGTCAGCTGATATGTGCCGACCACCCGCCCGCCCAGCTCCGCGACATAGAGGTGGTTGGCATCCGAGGCGGCGATGCGCGCATAGGCCTCGGCATAGACCGGCAGCCGGCCCTCGACCTCCGCCGCGGCAGCATCCATGGGCTGCGAGGCATTGCCCATGGCGATCAGCGCCGCGATCCGCGGCACGTCGGCCGCGGTCGCCTCGCGCACGGTGGCGGCGCCTGCGCTCACGGGCGCGATGCCTTCGGCAGGCCATCGCTGGCGATGAAGCCCGGCAGCGCCTCCATCCGCTTCATCCAGGCGCCGATGGCCGGATAGGACTTGAGGTCGAAGCCGGCCTGCGGCGCATAGACGACGACGCCATAGACGTCGATGTCGCCGATGGTCGGCTGCGAACCCGCCAGCCAGTCCGACTTCGCCAGCGCCTCGTCCAGGACCTTCAGGGCCATGTTGCCTTCAGCCCAGTACATTTCCATGATGGCCTGCGTGAAGTTGCGGATGCCGAAGCGCTGGGCGCGCGAACGGTAGATGGGGCCGGCAAGCCGGTCGAAGTCCCAGAACATCCATTCGCGGGCGCGAGCGAGATCGCCGACGCCATCGCCCTTGAACTTGCCGAGTTCGGCGGCCAGGTGCTCGAGGATCGCTGCGGACTGGCAAAGCGCGAGGCCGGTCTTCGCGTCCTCCAGCACCGGCACCTGGCCGAAGCGGTTCTTGGCGAGGAAGGCCGGTGTCTTGTGCTCGCCGGCACGCAGGTTGATCGAGTTGTAGGCGAAATCCTCGCCGCAGAGGCTGAGCATGAGCCCGACCTTGTAGGTCGGTCCCGACAGCCAGAAACCATTGAGCGTGAAGCGCTTCGTCATCGCATGTCCTCCCTGACGGGGGGCATGGAAGACGGCAACGCGGCGCTCATGCAAGTGGGTGGAACTGCGTTGCTGCCATTCCGCCGTCAGCGTCGGCAATGCGGCTTGTTCCTCTTGCCCGGCTTGCGCGCAGGCGACCCGAAGACGGGCGCCGCGAGGAACGCGTCGATCCGCGCGCGAACGCTCCTGTCCATGGCGCTGTGCCCCCAGACGCCCGACAGCATGCGACGGAAATCCGGATCGCGTCGGGCACGCTCCAGCACCCGGTCGATCACCGCCGGGCCTTCGTTCACCAGCAGGCTCTCCAGCGTGCCGGCGCCGAGATAGGCGCGCTCGTCATCGTTCTCGCAGAGGTCGCTGGCGGTGAAGATGAAGGCGAGCGTCGTATCGATGTCCTCGTGCAGCATCGCGAAGGCGCAGTCGAACGCCGTGCCGTGATCGATGGCATCGGGGTGGTCCTGGCGCAGATAGCCGCGGGCGATGCGCACGAGGTCGCGCGTGCCGTCCGCCGCACGGCAGAGCGCACCGTCGGGATTGTCGCGGCATTCGAAGCAGAGCTGGAAGGAGGCATTGGACATGGCCGTATGTCGCGACCATGTCCCCGCAGGTTCAACCCGCCCTCACTCGATGCCGAGCTTGGTCTTCAGCATCTCGTTGACCGCGCCCGGGTTGGCCTTGCCGCCGGAGGCCTTCATCACCTGACCCACGAACCAGCCGAGCATGGTGGGCTTCGCCTTCGCCTGCTCGACCTTGTCGGGATTGGCGGCGATCACCTCGTCGATGACCTTCTCGATGGCGCCGGTGTCGGTCACCTGCTTCATGCCGCGCGCCTCGACGATGGCCGCGGGATCTCCGCCCTCGGTGAAGACGATCTCGAACAGGTCCTTGGCGATCTTGCCAGAGATGGTGCCGGCCTGGATCAGGTCGATGATGCCGCCGATCTGGTCTGGCGAGACGGGCGAGGCGGTGACGTCCTTGCCCTCCTTGTTGAGGCGGCCGAACAGTTCGTTGATCACCCAGTTCGCGGCGCTCTTGCCGTCACGACCCTTGGCCACGGCCTCGAAGTAGTCGGCGCTCTCCTTCTCCAGCACGAGGATGGAGGCGTCATAGGGCGTCAGGCCATAGGCCGAGATCAGGCGCGCCTTCTTGGCGTCGGGGAGCTCCGGCAGGTGGGCTGCGAGGTCGTCCACATAGGCCTGGCTGAACTCGAGCGGCAGCAGGTCCGGGTCGGGGAAGTAGCGGTAGTCGTGCGCCTCTTCCTTCGAGCGCATGGACCGGGTCTCGCCCTTGCCGGCGTCATAGAGGCGCGTCTCCTGGTCGATGGTGCCGCCGTCCTCGATGATGCCGATCTGCCGCCGCGCCTCGTAGTCGATCGCCTGGCCGATGAAGCGGATCGAGTTGACGTTCTTGATCTCGCAGCGCGTGCCGAAGGGCTCGCCGGGCTTGCGCACCGAGACGTTCACGTCGGCGCGCAGGTTGCCCTTCTCCATGTCGCCGTCACAGCTGCCGAGATAGCGCAGGATGGTGCGCAGCTTCGTGACATAGGCCTTGGCCTCGTCCGCCGAGCGCATGTCCGGCTTGGAGACGAT
This sequence comes from uncultured Hyphomicrobiales bacterium, assembly GCA_964587395.1. Classification (GTDB taxonomy): domain Bacteria; phylum Pseudomonadota; class Alphaproteobacteria; order Rhizobiales; family Phreatobacteraceae; genus Phreatobacter. Next base: position 8,087 of record CAZPMD010000078.1, on the reverse strand, counting down.
CTCCATCAGCGCGGTGCCCGAGCGGTTGAGGTCGATATAGGACAGGGTCGGATGCTGGTCGTGCAGCGACTTGCCGGCGTCCTGCTCGAGATGCAGGCGCTCGATGCCGACCTTGAAGCTCTCGGTCGGCGAGAGGTCGACGATGACCTCGCCCTCGCCGACGATCGGGCTCTTGTACTGGCTGATCTGGTAGCCCTGCGGCAGGTCCGGGTAGAAGTAGTTCTTCCGGTCGAACACCGAGCGGTGGTTGATCTTCGCCTTGAGGCCGAGGCCGGTGCGGATCGCCTGGCGCACGCATTCCTCGTTGATGACCGGCAGCATGCCCGGCATGGCGGCGTCGACGAGGCTCACCTGGCTGTTCTCCGGCGCGCCGAAGCCGACCGCAGCCCCCGAGAACAGCTTGGCGTTGGAGGCCACCTGGGCGTGGATCTCGAGGCCGATCACCACCTCCCAGTCGCCGGTGGCGCCGGGGATGAGGTTCTTCGGATTGGCATGAGCGGTCATGGGCAGGCCCGGCGGTGAAGGAGATGCGCTTGGGTAGCCCAAGGGGATATCCATCGGCAATAGGCAGTCGGCACAGGCGGGTGGCTGCACCGACCGATCTGTGCTCCCGATGCGGCCTAAAGCGGCGTCGATCCCCGACCGACATAGAGGATGGGCCCTGTCGGTCGTCCCGTCGGCGAGCCGCCGGCCGGCTCCAGCGTGATCTCATAGAGCTGCTGGTCGACCGGCCGCGGCATGCCGGACGTCGCATAGTCCCGAGCCTCTGCCCGCGGCATGAGGCCGACCGACCACGGCCCGACCTGCCGGTCCCACAGCGTCCACACCTGCAGCACCCGGCCCTCCGGCACCGGAATGGCGCGCAGCGGCACGACCCGCACGCGTCCGTCCGCGAAGGCCTCCACGATGGCGCCGGCCTCGTTGGTGTTAGGGGCGTTCAGCACGGCGACGACCGTCGGCTTGTCGGCGCGACCAAAGGGCTGGACCACGAGAAGAACGGCCATGATCGCCGCGGCCGCCGCCGCGAGCGCGGAGGTCCAGCGCAGCGCCGCGACATCCTGCCAGAGCCGCGCGAGCCAGTTCGTCGAGGATTCCTGCCCGGCACGCGAGGCTCCCACGGCCGCCTCGATCCGCGACCACAGGCCGTCCGACGGCGTCACCGGCGTCGCCGTCTCGTCCAGGGCCAGAAGGCGCTGCCGCCAGTCGGCGACGGCGCGCCGCGCCTCCGCGTCGGTGGCGATCCGCCGCTCGAAGGCCTCCAGTTCCTCGGGGGTCAACAACCCCGCGACATATTCCCCGGCCGTGGCGATGAGATCATCGGTCATCCCATGCACTCCCTGAGCGCGAGGAGCGAGCGGCGAATCCATGCCTTCACCGTGCCGAGCGGCACGGCGAGCCGGCCGGCGATCTCGCCATGCGAGAAACCGTCGACATAGGCCATCAGCAGGGTGGTGCGGCGGCGGGCCTCGAGCCCCTCGAGGCAGCGTCGCAGCGCATTGCCGTCCGGCAGGCGTTCGGCGGCGGTGTAGGCCTCCACGGCAGTCCCTGAATCCTCGGGAACCTCGTCGACGAGGTCCTCGCGCCGGCCGCTGCGCAGTGTGTTGATCGCCTGGTTGCGGACGATGGAATAGATCCACGCCTTGGGCGGCCCGAGGTCGGGATCATAGCGGTGGGCGTTGCGCCAGACCTTGACGAAGGCCTCCTGAACGACCTCCTCGGCCAGTTCGCGCCGTTTCACGATGCGCGCGGCGACGCCGATCATCGATGCGCACTCGCTGTCGTAGATCATCCTCAGCGCAGCCTTGTCGCCGCCCGCGCAGCGCGCCAGGGCGTCCCTGAGATCGACGGTGACCGACGCCATGGAGCCTCCCGAACCATGCTGTCATGGGTTCTACACGACCGCGCGCGGTTTGGATGCGACAGGCTGTCGCCTGCCCGCAGATTTTCTCGGGCCTGCGCATCCGCCGACGATTTCCGGGCGTATCCCGCACGGGTGGTTACCCCCCACCCCCAAGGGCTGAAAGCCGCGTCTCCGGTCGCAGCGGCCCGCGGCGGCGTCTGCGCGAATGCGGACGTCGCCTGCCCTAGGGCTGGCGGAAGCGCCGCATGATAGGGTCGATGATGTTGGAATAGTCGTCCGTCCAGCCGCGGAAGCCCTCTGGCACGGTCAGCGGCCGCCAGTCGGGAGAGAGGCCTGCCGGACCCAGCGCCCTGGCATCGCGCGCGGCCATCGCCACCATCGACGTGCCGGTCAGCGTCTCGCGGATACCACCGCCTTCCGCCACGATATGGCGGACGCCGCCAGTCAGGCCGTGGAACGCGGCCGCGGCGGCCACCACCGGCCGGAGATCCATGTTGCGATTGGTGATGTGGACGACGAGGGCCCCTTCGGGCGCCAGCTTGTCGAGATAGCCGGCGAAGGCCTCGCGCGTCAGCAGGTGGACGGGAATGGCATCCGAGGAGAAGGCATCGAGGATGATGAGGTCGAAGCGTCCCTGCTGGTCGGCGAGAGTGAGGCGTCCATCGCCGATGACCACCGGAGCGTCGGGGGCGCAGCGCGTCAGCGAGGCGAAGAGCCTGTTGTCCCGCGCCAGGCGCACGACGACCGGATCGATCTCGAGGAAGGTCCAGGAATCGCCGGGCTGGCTGTAGCAGGCGAGAGACCCCACTCCGAGGCCGATGGCGGCAACCCGCAGCGGACGCACGCCATGGGCGGCACGGACGGCCTGGATCGCTTCGGCGAAGGGACCGCCCTGGTGATAATAGCTCGCCGGCTCCGGTCGTCCCTCGATCACCGAGCCGTCGGCATGACGCACCCTCTCGGCGCCGTGGACGGTGACGCCGTGCACAAGCAGGCGTCCCTGCCCGTTGGCGGTCTCCTGCACCTCGTGGACCGCGAAGAAGGACCGCTCGCGGGCGATCGTTCCGGCTGGCATGACGGGGGCCTGGCTCACCGCGAAGAAGACGAGCGCGCCGGCCAGCAGCATGACCGGCTTGTCACGTCCGAGCATCACCGTCGCAGCAACGAGGCAGATGACGAGGAGGTAGGCGAGGACGGGCAGCGCCTTGAAGGTCACTCCGGTGGCGGCCTGGAGCGCCACCAGCCCGGCGAGCAGGGCGAAGCCGATGGTGATGCGCAGCCAGCCGAGCCGCGCCAGCGCCTCCCCCATGCCGGGACGACACAGGACGGCGGCAACGACCAGGATCGGATACTCGAGGATGGTGCTGAACAGGACCGGTGCGGCTAGGCTGGCAAAGATGCCGCCGATGACGCCGCCGACCGACAGCATGACGTAGAACTCGGTCAGGTGTGCCGCGGCCGGACGGCGACAGTAGAGCTCGCCATGGCAGACCATGGTGGCGACGAAGAAGAAGCCGACATGGAGCGCCGCCGCCAGCGGCCAGGGCACCTTGGCGCTCAGCACCATGGCGAAGATGACGCCGACGAGCAGGAGCGGCTGAACCGCCACCATGATCCGGTGAAGGCCGGCGCCGCCGTCGCGGAAGGCCAGCACGAAGGTCAGCAGGAACAGAGCCAGCGGCAGCACCCACAGCAGAGGCACGGCGGCGACATCGGTGGACAGATGCGCGGTCAGCGCGACCAGCAGGCCGGAGGGGACGGCGGCCAGGCCGATCCACGTCAGCCGGTCGGACCAGGCGACTGCCGCGGCTGGGCGGCCCGACGGGATGGGCAAAGCCTGTGCGCGGACGGTCCGGACAAGGATCAGCCCGGCGAGAACGATCAGTCCCCCGAGCACAGCGAAACCGCCGGCCCAGACGGCGGACTGCGTCTTCAGCGGCAGCAGCGGCTCGACGACGAAGGGATAGGACAGGAGCGCCAGGAAGGAGCCGAGATTGGAGGCGCCATAGAGGAAATAGGGATCGGCGGCATCGCGATGGCCGGTACGGGCGAACCAGGCCTGCAGAAGCGGGCCGTTGCCGGCGATGGCGAAGAAGGGCAGCCCGACAGACGCGGCGAAGAGACCGATGAGCCAGAGTGCCTCGCCCTCGGCCGGAGGCCGTCCCCAACCCGGCGCCAGCGCGATCGGCAGGGCGAGCGCAAAGACCGCCGCCATCATGGCGAGGTGGACGAGGATCGCACGGCGTGGATCGAACAGGCGGTTCAGGAGGTGGGCGTAGCCGTAGCCGGCGAGCAGCACACCCTGGAAGAAGACCATCGCCACCGACCAGACGGCCGGCGTGCCGCCGAGCACCGGCAGCACCATTTTCGTGAACAGCGGCTGCACCGAGAAGAGCAGGAAGGCCGAGACAAAAATGGCGAGCGCGAAGAGCGGCAGCGCGACCATGCGTGCGGCGGCCCCATGCCCGGCCGGCAGGTCGAGGGACGGGTGAACCGATGACATGGGAGCTCCGCGGGCCAGATCAGACCGCGCAACAATCCCTTATGAGCATTAAGTTACAGTTGAATATCTTCCGCTGCGGACGATTCAAAGGCTCTCGGTCGGCCCTCAGCGCCGGTCCGGTGCGATCCGCCGCGCCCAGTAGCGGCAGGCGACCCCGCCGCCAAGGGCGCAGAGACCCATAGCCCCGAGATAGGCGAGCTTGAACGTCGGGTCTCCCGCACGCCAGGCGAGGGCGAAATAGATCGCCATCAACACCGCCAGTGCCCACAGCACCCACCCGAAGACCGTCAGCGCGGCAATGGCGACGGCCCGGATGGTGATCATGGGATCATCCCCACCAGCGGTCCGAGACAGGGAAGCGGCCCTTGGCCTTCTCGATGACGCTCGCCACCGAGAACAGCGTCTCCTCGTCGAAGGCGCGGCCGATGAGCTGCAGGCCGAGCGGCAGGCCCTGCGGGTCGAGCCCGGCGGGAACGGCGATACCGGGAAGGCCCGCCATGTTCACCGTCACCGTGAAGACGTCCTGCAGATACATCTCGACCGGATCGGCCGAGCCCTTCTCGCCGATGCCGAAGGCGGCTGACGGCGTCGCCGGCGTCAGGATGGCATCGACGCCCGAGGCATAGGCCTGCTCGAAATCCTGCTTGATCAGCGTCCGCAGCTTCTGCGCCCGCACGTAATAGGCGTCGTAGTAGCCGGCCGACAGCACATAGGTGCCGATCATGATGCGCCGCCTGACCTCCTTGCCGAACCCCCTGGCGCGGGTCTTCTCGTAGAGTTCGACGATGTCCTTGCCGGACTCCCGCAGGCCGTAGCGCACGCCATCGTAGCGGGCGAGGTTGGAGGAAGCCTCCGCCGGCGCCACGATGTAGTAGGCCGGCAGGGCATATTTCGTGTGCGGCAGCGAGATCTCGACGATGTTCGCACCGGCATCCTTGAGGATCTGCGCGCCCTCGTCCCAGAGCTTCTCGATCTCCTCCGGCATGCCGTCGATGCGGTATTCCCTGGGGATGCCGATGGTCATGCCCCTGACCGACCTGCCGACGGCGGCGACATAGTCCGGCACCTCACGGTCGACGCAGGTCGTGTCCTTCGGGTCGGGGCCGGCGAAGGAGCGCAGCATCATCGCGGCATCCTTCACATCGCGCGCGATGGGGCCGGCCTGGTCGAGCGAGGACGCGAAGGCGACGATGCCCCAGCGCGACACACGGCCATAGGTCGGCTTGATGCCGACCGTACCGGTCAGCGCAGCCGGCTGGCGGATCGAGCCACCGGTGTCGGTGGCGGTGGCGCCGGCGCACAGCATGGCGGCGACGGCCGCGGAGGAGCCGCCCGACGAGCCGCCGGGCACCAGATAGGACCCCTCGACGTCGCCGGAACCGGCGCCGACATTCGAGCCCTGGCGCCGCCAGGGGTTGATCGGTCCGGGGAAGCAGCTGGTCTCGTTCGACGAGCCCATGGCGAACTCGTCATTGTTGAGCTTGCCGAGCATGACGGCGCCGTCGCGCCACAGGTTGCTCGTCACCGTCGACTCATAGGGCGGCACGAAATTGCCGAGGATGTTCGAGCAGGCCGTGGTCCTGACGCCCTTGGTGCAGAACAGGTCCTTCACGCCGAGCGGAATGCCCTCGAGCGGCCCCGCCTCGCCCCTGGCGATGCGCGCGTCGGAGGCGGCCGCCATCTCGAGCGCCTTCTCGGGCGTCTCCAGCACATAGGCGTTGAGCTTGCGGCCCGTCTCCATGGCCGCGAGATAGGCGCGCGTCAGGTCGGCGGCCGAGAACGTCTTCTTCGTCAGGCCGTCGCGGGCCTCGGCGATGGTCAACTGCGTCAGGTCGCTCATCACTTACTCCACGACCTTCGGCACGGCGAAGAAATGGCCCTCGCGCTCGGGCGCGTTGGCGACGATGAGGTCCGGAATGCCGCCGTCGGACACGACATCCTGCCGCTTCTTCATGGCCATCGGGGTGACGGAGGTCATCGGCTCGACATTGGAGACATCGACCTCGTTCAGTTGCTCGACGAAGGCGAGGATGGCGTTGAGCTCGCCCTGGAGGTGCGGGACCTCCTCATCGGTCACGGCAATGCGCGCGAGATGCGCGATACGCCGGACGGTCGCCTGATCGACGGACATGCGAAAGTCACCGTTGGAACGAGGAAGAAAAGGATGGGGCGTCTTAGCATCAGGCCGTTTCGCGCCGCAATGGTATCACCGGGAGGAGGAACACCCTCATGCTGCCACCATTCGTCTGCTCGTATGGCAAGGCAGTCCGGACGCGACAAGGAGAGATGCCATGATCGACGGCCCGACCATACTCGCCACGATCGAGGCGGAAGCAAGCCGGCATGGGCCGACGGGCCAGGTCGGCATGTTCGGCGGCACGGCGGTGCTGCTCGACGGCAACATGGTCGCGGCCCTGTCACCCCGCGGGCTGCTGCTGCGGATAGGCAAGGATCAGCACATCGCCGCCCTCGCCTGGCCTGGCACACGGCCGATGGAGATGCGGGGCAAGCCCATGGAGGGCTATGTTTTCGTCGACCCGGCGTCGCTGGATGCCGAAAGCATGGCGGTGTGGACCGGTATGGCTGTCGGTTTTGTCGCCTCACTGCCGGGCAAGGCGGCCCGCAAGGCCCGCGGCGCACGACCCTCGGCGCGGTCTTGACCTTGACGGAAGCCCGTCAGCCGCCCGGCCTCTCCGGGTCCCATGAGGGCCGCACGAGTTTCGGCAGGTCGCGCAGGCGGAACCTGAGGATGGACTTCGCCGGAATGACGCCGCTCTCGCGGTGGCCGAACCGCGCCGCCGCCTCCACGACGACGGCCCTGTGCTCGGCGACGAGCTTCTCGCGCAGCGCCCGGGCCGCCGCAGCGCCGCCCTGCGGGATGGCGCGCGGTGGGGCCATGACGATGGCGGGCGCGACCGCTGTCATCTGGCAGGCCTGCTCGCGGGCCGCATAGAGGGCCGCATGGGCTTTCAGTTCGGACTGGTCCGACAGGACGGACGTCGAGAAAAACTCTCGCTGCTCGCTCATATCGCTCTCCGGGGATCAGGCCGCGGAGACTACATCGGCCCGCCGGGGGCGGACGAGCGAAAGAAAAGGTTAACCTTGACGCGGCGGTGGCCGGGCACTTCCACGCGCGGAACCCCTTGGGCTTCTCCACAGGGGCGGGTTAGAAGGCTTGACAGAAAACGCCGCCCCCTGCCGCCCCGGACCCCTGTCATGTGTGCCGACTGCGCCCCGCAAGCCCCTGCGTCACCTTCCAAGGCCGATATCGAGGAGGGAGACCGCCTCCTCCCCCGTTTCGGTGCCGATGGTCTGATCACGGCGGTGACCAGCGATGCACGAACGGGGGAGCTGCTGATGGTCGCCCACATGAATGCCGAGGCCCTGCGCCTGACCATCGAGACGGGCGAGGCGCACTACTGGTCCCGGTCACGACAGACGATCTGGCACAAGGGCGACACCTCCGGTCAGATCCAGACGATCGTCGAGATGCGCATCGACTGCGACCAGGACGCCGTCTGGCTGAAGGTCACAGTCGGTGGCGACGGCGGGTCCTGCCATACCGGACGGCGTACCTGCTTCTACCGCGCCATCCCGACCGGCGGGTCGCTGGAGGCCGCGCGCCTCGCGCCGCGCGACGCAGAGCGGCTGCGCGCGGCCTTCGGGTGAACCATGCTGAGGTTCAGGCGCCGGCAACGGGACGACAGCGAACCCGCCGATTTC
>CAZPMD010000077.1:8461-20582 GCA_964587395.1 uncultured Hyphomicrobiales bacterium | reverse complement strand
ATCGCCCTGCGACACCCAGCGCCAGAGCGTGGTGGCATTGCCGGTCAGCCTGACGTCGTAGCCGGCCCGCGACAGGGCCTGGTTGAGCACCGTGCGGATGGCGGCATCGTCGTCGGCGACAAGGATGGTTCCTGTCGGCATCAGTGACCTCGTCAGAGTGGTTTGCGGCCGTTCGCGTCGGTCTGCGACACGCGGGCCATGGGCAGGAGGATGCGGAAGACGGTCTTGCGGGGCTGGCTGTCGCACTCGACGATGCCGCCATGGTCCCCGACGATCTTGGCGACCAGCGCCAGGCCGAGGCCCGTCCCCGAACTCTTGGTCGTCACGAAGGGGTCGAACAGATGGGGAATGAGATCGTCTGGCACGCCGGGACCATTGTCGCGGACGCAGACCTCGAGCGGCAGCCCGACCCGGCTCGACGTTCCCGGCATGGTGAGCCTGACACCCGGCCGGAAGGCGGTTGAGAGAAGGATCTCACCGTCGGAAGCCTGTTCGCCGATCGCCTCTGCGGCATTCTTCACCAGATTCAGGAAGACCTGGATGAGCTGGTCGCGGTTGCCGAACACAGGTGGCAGCGACGGGTCGTATTCCTCGACGAAGCGGATATGCCGGGCGAAGCCGGACTGGGACAGCTTCTTCACATGCTCGAGGACGACGTGGATGTTGACGGGCTCGCGCTCGACCGGCCGCTCGTCGGAAAACACCTCCATGCGGTCGACGAGCTTCACGATCCGGTCGGCCTCGTCGCAGATCAGCCGCGTCAAAGTCCGATCCTGGTCGTCAACGGAGGATTCGAGCAGTTGTGCCGCGCCTCGGATGCCCGAGAGCGGGTTCTTGATTTCGTGGGCCAGCATCGCCGCCAGCGCCGTCACCGACCGTGCCGCCCCGCGGTGGGTGAGCTGGCGGTCCATCTTGTCGGCAATTGTGCGTTCCTGGAGCATCACCACGACGTCGCCGGGCCGCTCGGCCAGCGGCGCGACGTATATGTCGACGATCCGTTCGTTCCCGTTGCGGGGCGTGCCGAGATCGACCTTGTATTCGTTGACCGGTGCGTGGCGTTCGCGGACCTGGTCGACGAGGGCCATCAGCGGGCTGCCGAAGGGAACCAGTTCCTTCAGCATGTGACGACGCAGAACCGAGATGGAGGCCTGGAAGAAGCCTTCCGCTGCCGCATTGCCGTCGACGATCATGCCGTTGGCGGCAATGCTCACGACTGGATGGGGCAGTGCGTTGAGGATGGAGTCGTGGCTGTCGAGACGAGGGGCTGCGGCGATCATGCGGCCGCCCTCCATTGGAACTGGTCGTAGCATTCGGTGATGGCCTCGATGACCCTGCGCGGCTCGTCCAGTGTCAGGACTCGCTGCCGCGCGCTGGCGAGAACGGAGATGTCGACGCCGCTTTCCTCGGCAGCCACGTCAAGCGCCCAGCCGAGATGCTTGCGCGCGTGGCGCACACCCACCGCGACGCCGTAGTGGGCGAGTTGCTCCTCGTACAGGGCGATGGCGCAGGCCAGCTGCTGGTCGAGAGGCGGCGTCGCCGGTATCGGGAGACCGGCGAGATGGGCGCCGATCTGCGCGGGCAGCCAGGGCCGGCCCTGCGCGCCACGGCCGATCATCACCGCCTGCGCGCCCGACAGCGCGAGACCGGTGTCGGCCTCGGCCGGGGTGCGGATGTCGCCGTTCACGACAAGGGGGATCGAGACCGCGTCCCGGACAGTGGCGACCGCCGCCCAGTTCGCCCTGCCCTTGTAGAACTGCTGTCGGGTCCGGCCGTGAACGGTCACCAGCCGCACCCCTGCCCGCTCCGCCCGGCGCGCCAGCTCCGGCGCGTTGAGCGATGCGTCATCCCAGCCGAGACGCATTTTCAGCGTGACCGGCACGCCGACGGCGGCAATGGTTGCGGCAATCAGGCGCTCTGCGTGGTCGAGATCGCGCATCAGCGCCGAACCGGCATAGCCTCCCGTCACCCGCTTGGCGGGGCAGCCCATATTGATGTCGATAACGTCGGCACCGGCTGCGGCGGCGATTCGGGCACCTTCGCCCATCCAATAGGGGTCGCAGCCGGCAATCTGCACCACATGGGGCGACAGGCCTTCGCCCTCGGCCCTGAGCCGCGCCTCTTCGCCACCCACGGCGAGATCGTCGCCGGGAACCATTTCCGAGACGGTCCAGCCGATCCCGAAACGCGCCACCATGCGACGGAACGGCGCATCCGTGATGCCCGACATCGGAGCAAGGGCGACGGGCAGGGCCACATCGAAAGGACCGATCGACAGCGCACGCCCCGCGGGGGGGATGGACGTTGGCCGGATCATCAAGGTGCCTATTTCATGAGCGCGAATGAATGTGCCTACACTTTAGACACCATTTGATGCGGTGCACAAGTGGCGTGCCTTGAAACAAGACAGGGTGTGGTGAACGCGATAGGAAGGGCCGTCACATCACGGACGCCCGGAATGCCAGTTCAGCCGTCAGTCGCAGCCCTCATCGTCGCCGCAGGCCGCGGCACGCGAGCAGGTGGCGATACGCCGAAGCAGTATCGTGTTCTGGCCGGCCGGCCGGTGCTGTCCTATGCCGTCGAGCCCTTCCTTGCCAGCAGCCGGATCGATCACATCCTCGTGGTCATCGACCCGTCGGACGGCGAGCGGTACGGGCAGGCTGTTCCCTCCTCGCCGCGCCTGCTCCCGCCCGTGCCGGGCGGCGCGACGCGGCAGGCCTCCGTCTGCGCCGGGCTTGAAAGCCTGGCTTCCTCTGCGCCCGACATCGTGCTGATCCACGATGCGGCGCGCCCTTTCCTGACGGCAGGGCTTCTCGACGCGGCCATCGACGCCGTCGCGGCGGGTTCCGTCGCGGCCGTCCCCGGCATTGCCGTTGTCGATACGATCAAGCTGGTCGACGCCGCCGACCTGGTTGCCGCGACCCCGAACCGCGCCGACCTGCGTGCCATTCAGACCCCCCAGGCCTTCGCCTACCGACCGCTGCTGGACGCCCATCGCCGCGCCGCGGGCGAGCGCGCATTGACCGATGATGCCGCCGTGATGGAATGGGCCGGGTTGCCGGTGACGGTCTTCCCCGGCGATCCCGCCAATGTGAAGCTCACCCGTCCCGAGGATTTCGATGCAGCCGAGCGCCGGCTGACGGGAGCACGCGCCATGAACGACGTCAGGACCGGCCAGGGCTACGACGTCCATGCTTTCGGCGAAGGCGACCATGTCTGGCTGGGCGGCGTCAGGGTGCCGCACGACCGCGGCGTCATCGCCCATTCCGATGGCGATGTGGTGCTGCACGCGGCGACCGACGCAGTGCTCGGTGCCATCGGCGACGGCGACATCGGCACCCATTTCCCGCCGAGCGACTCCCGGTGGAAGGACGCATCGTCGGATCGGTTCCTCGCCCATGCGGCGGCGCTCCTCGCGGCGCGCGGAGGGATCGTGTCCAGTATCGATGTCACCATCGTCTGCGAGGCGCCCCGCATCGGGCCGCATCGCGAGGCCATGCGGCAGCGCATGGCAGCGATTCTCGGCATCGAAACGGGTCGCATCGGCATCAAGGCGACCACCAGCGAGAAGATGGGCTTCACGGGGCGCCGCGAGGGACTCGCCGCGCTCGCGGTGGCAACCGTGAGACTCCCCGGAGAGTGAGATGAGCCGACGCACCGAGGACGACGCGACCGAGCGGCTGGCCACGGCCGTCCTCGCGGCCTGCCGCGCCGCAGGGCTGATGACCGTGACGGCCGAGAGCTGCACCGGGGGCCTCGTCAGCGCTGCCCTGACGGCGATCGCCGGCTCGTCGGATGTCGTCGACCGCGGCTTCGTCACCTACACCAACGAGGCGAAGCAGGAGATGCTCGACGTGCCGGCCACCATCCTCGCAGCGCATGGCGCGGTGTCGGCCGAGACGGCGCAGGCCATGGCGGAAGGCGCGCTGCGCCACTCGCGCGCTGCGATATCCGTCTCCGTCACGGGCATTGCGGGGCCGGGAGGGGCCACCTCCGACAAGCCGGTGGGGCTCGTGCATTTCGCTGCGAAGCGGGGCGAACGTCTCGTTCTGCGGGAGGAACGCTTCGGCGCGATCGGCCGCGACGAGGTCCGGCACCGGAGCGTTCTGGTGGCGCTTGAACTGCTGCTCACCCTGGCGCGCGGCTGAACGACCACGTCAGGAGGCGGGCAGTGACTGGCCCGAACCGTAGATCTCATCGGCACGCGCCTCGAAGGCCGTGGCGAAACGGCGGAAGGCTGCATCGAAGATCGCGCCCATGACCAGCGCCAGGGCTCGCGAGCGGAACTCGTAGTCGATCGAGAAGGTGACGAATGCGCCCTCCCCGGCCGCGGCGAACCGCCAGTGGTTCTCGAGTCGGGAGAAAGGCCCGTCGATGTATTCGGCGAGGATGTGCAGGCGCGGCCGGTCGAGCGTCACGCGGCTTGTGAATGTCTCGCGGATCATCTTGTAGGCGACGGTCATGTCGGCGACGAGAATCTCGATGCCATCGTCTCCCGCGTTGACCCGCCGGCGCACCTTCAGGCTCTCGCAGAGTGGCACGAAGAGAGGGTATTTCTCCACGTCCGCGACCAGGTCGAACATCTGGTCGGGGCGGTGGCGCACGCGCCGCTCGGTCTTGAAGACGGGCATGTCAGCAGACCCCCGCGGGTGCCCGCGCCGCGAGGTAGCCGTCCGCCTGCCGCCGGGTCGTGAAGGTGATGAGGCGCTGCCCGGTCCGCAGCTGGCCGAGATAGGCCAGCTGCTTCGGGCGCTGGTCCCGCCTGTAGCTCCACACCCACCGCAGGAAACCGAAATCCAGCTGCTCGGGACATCCGGGTGTCATCTCGGGCCGAACACGCCCGTAGGTCCTCGCAACACGCGACAGAACCCCGGCAAAACAGACCCGGCGCGGCAGATCGAACCAGAAGACAGTGTCGGCACGCTCCCGCCGGACGTCACCGGCGCCGTGGCTCGTATAGTTGCCGTCCATGACCCAGGCCGGGCGACTGGCTTCACGCAGCATGATGTCTCCGAAGGTCTTGCGGTCGGGCTCGACCCAGCCGGGCCGCCAGTACAGCGCGTCCAGGGACACGTAAGGCAGCCCCAGCCTCGCTGCCAGCGCCGTCGCGAAGGTCGACTTGCCCGAGCCGGAGCAGCCCATCACCAGTACGCGCTGCATGGCGGACTCCAGCACTCAGTGCCCGAGGCGGGCCTGCCGGGCGGCGCGAAGCTTCGCGAAATCATCGCCGGCATGGTGCGAGGAGCGCGTCAGCGGGCTCGACGAGACCAGCAGGAACCCCTTCGCCATGGCGATGGTCTCGAAGCCCTTGAACTCGTCCGGCGTGACGAAGCGAACGACCTCGTGATGCTTGCGGGTGGGCTGGAGGTACTGACCGATCGTCAGGAAATCGACATCGGCCGAGCGCAGGTCGTCCATCAACTGCAGCACCTCGTTCCGCTCCTCGCCGAGGCCGACCATGATGCCGGACTTGGTGAAGATGGTCGGATCAAGCTCCTTGACCCGCTGCAGCAGGCGGATGGAATGGAAGTAGCGGGCGCCTGGCCTGACCTTCAGGTATTTCGACGGCACGGTCTCGAGGTTGTGGTTGAAGACGTCGGGCTTCGCCTCGACCACCACCTCCAGCGCCCCCTCCTTGCGCAGGAAGTCAGGGGTCAGGATTTCGATCGTCGTCTTGGGCGAGCGGGCGCGGATGGCGCGAATGACGTCGGCGAAGTGTTGCGCACCGCCATCGGCGAGGTCATCACGGTCGACGGAGGTGATGACGACGTGCTCGAGGCCGAGCTTCTGCACGGCGATGGCCGTGTGTTCCGGCTCGTTCGGATCGAGCGGCTGCGGCATGCCGGTCTTGACGTTGCAGAACGAACAGGCACGCGTGCAGGTGTCGCCCATGATCATGAAGGTCGCGTGCTTCTTCTCCCAGCACTCGCCGATGTTCGGGCAACCCGCCTCCTCGCAGACGGTGACGAGCCCGTTCTCCTTGACGATCTTGTGGGTCTCCGACCACTTCGGCGAACCCGGCGCCTTGACGCGGATCCACTCCGGCTTGCGCTGGATGGGCTGGTCCGGCCGGTGCGCCTTTTCCGGGTGCCTTGGCCGGCTGTCGCGCTTCAGCGTGTCGATGAGCGTTGCCATGATGGATCCGAATGGAACGGGGCGCGGGCGGAGCGCTTCATTAGGCGCTCGACAGAGGCTTTCGCAAGGGCCCAGCGCGAGATCTCGGCCCAAGGCGGGAGCCACGCCGGCAGGTCATCGCCGACGGGCCGGGTCGAAGTTCTCGATGAAGCCGATAAGGGCGGCCACTGCCAGCCCCATGTCCCGGGCAGTCGCCGATTCCAGCGGATTGTGGCTGATGCCGCCCTTGCAGCGGACGAAGAGCATCGCGAAATCGGTCAGCTTCTCCATGGACTGTCCGTCATGGCCGGCACCTGAGACGAGCCGGGGCGCATCGAGCCCGAGCGCGGCCATGGCGCCGGCGAGCCCGTCCTGAAGCCAGGGCGCGCAGGCCGCCGTCGGGCAGTCGTGGTAGGTCTCGAAGGTGACCGAGCATCCACGCGCTGCCGCGATGGCCTCGGCACGGGCCGTGAAGGACTGGAGCGCCGCAGCCCGCGGGGCATCCGACGACGCCCTGAGATCGAGCACGAACTCGACGAGGTCCGGAATGACATTGATGGCGCCGGGCATCACCTTCATGTGGCCGACGGTGGCCACCATGGCCGCCTCCGGATGCGCCTTGGCGATATACTCGGCCATGACCACCATTTCCGAGGCCGCGAGCAGCGCGTCCTGGCGCAGCGGCATCGGTACGGTTCCGGCATGGCCGGCCATGCCGCGGACAGTCACCCGCGTGCGGTACTGGCCGGCGATGGAGGTGACAACGCCGAGCGGCTGGTTGCCATGCTCCAGCACCGGCCCCTGCTCGATATGGATCTCCACATAGGCCAGCGCCTCGTCGCGAGACATGGCGGCCGTTCCGACCGCAGCGGGATCGAGACCGTAGTCCAGCATGGCCTGGCGCAGAGTGATGCCATCCCGGTCGGCCCCGTCGAGCCAGGAGGGGGCGAAGGCGCCTGCAAGCGCCGCGGAGGACGACAACACCGTCGGGAAGCGGCTGCCCTCCTCGTCGCCGAATGCCAGAACGTCGACGGCGAAGGGAAAGCGCCGGCCCTGGTCGCGGAAATGCTCGACGGCAAGGATGCCGGCCACCACGCCGAGCATGCCGTCGTATTTTCCGGCATTGATCACGGTGTCGATATGTGAGCCGACGAGGAGGCGCGGCACGGCATTGGCGCCCGCGGCTTCCCCCTCCATCGCGTAGTGGCCGCGGACCGTGCCGAGCGCGTCCTCGGACGGCGTCATGCCGGCTTCGGCCATCCACTGTCCCACCAGATGGGCGGCGCGCTTGTGCTCGGGGGTCAGGAATCGTCGCGTGAGCCGATCCGGCTCCTCGGAAATGGCGGCCAGTTCCTCCAGCATGGCTTCGGCGCGGCTGCCGAGCCTCTCGGTGTCCAAAGCGGTCATCTCGGGCCTGCGAGATAGGCGCCCAGTTCGGCGCGTTCGGTATCGGTCATGGCGGTCTGGTTCCCGAGGGGCATGGCCTTCGACTGGACGGTCTGCTGTGCCACCACGCCGGCGAAGCGACGAATATCGGCCGCCGTCTCCAGAACGACATTCTTCGGCGGCTCCGAGAAGCTCTCGTGTCGTGGCCGCCGTGCATGGCATGCGACGCAGTGCGTTGAGACGATCTGCAGCGCGCGCGCCTCGCTCACCTGGCCCGCCGCCGCAAGGTCGAGGCTCGGCCGCTGCGAGGTGACGAAGATCGCCAGAAGCAGCGAGACCGCCGCCACCGGCACGGCCCAGCCATAGCTCTTCCAGGGATCATGGGCCTCGTGCCGGTTCAGCGTGTGCTGGACCAGCGCGCCGGTGACGAGGATGAAGGCGACGACCAGCCAGGAATGCGGGTGCGAATAGAGCATCGGATAATGGTTCGACACCATCATCAGCAGGACGGGCAGGGTCAGGTAGTTGTTGTGGGTCGAGCGCGTCTTGCCGATCTTGCCGTATTTCGGATCCGGCTTGCGGCCGGCGATGAGATCGGCGACGACGATCCGCTGGTTGGGGATGATCACCAGGAAGACATTGGCGGCCATGATGGTGCCGACGAAGACGCCGACATGGATGAAGGCGCCTCGACCCGAGAATACCTGGGAGAAGGCCCAGGCCGCACCGACCACCATGAGGAAGACGACGAGGGCGAGCAGGGGCGGCCGCTCTGCCAGGGGCGACTTGCACAGCGCGTCATAGGCGAGCCAGCCGACCACGATGGAGGCGAGCGACAGGCCGATCGCCTGGGCCGGCTTCAGATCCGCCACGGCGGGATCGATGAGGAAGCCTCGGGCGTTGAGGTAATACTGCGCCACCAGAAGGATGAGGCCCGACAGCCAGGTCAGGTAAGCCGCCCAGCGGTGCCAGAGCAGTTCCGGCGGCAGGTTGTCGGGTGCGACCAGATATTTCTGCACGTGGTAGAAGCCGCCGCCATGGACCTCCCAGGCGACACCGTCCGCACCGGCGGTGCCGGGAGCCTTGGGCTTCAGGCTGAAGTCCAGCGACATGAAGTAGAAGCTGGTGCCGATCCAGGTGATGCCGGCGGTGACGTGGAACCAGCGCGACAGGAGATTGAACCAGTCCGTGGCAAGCGCGATGTCCATGGGGCTCCGGCTGGATCGTTCAGGCGTTGGTCCGCCGCGTGGCGGTCCCTGCGTTGATGGAACGGCTCTCGCGCAAGATCAAGCATTCCGCCGCAACGGAGGCGGCGATCACGGCCGGTTCCTTGCCGGACAGCCCGCCGATCCCGATGGGGCACCGCAATTGCGATGCCGCCTCGGCGAGGCCGAGCGCCGCGAGACGCTTCACGAAGCGCGCCCGCTTGGTCTGCGATCCGATGAGGCCGACATGGGCGAAGCGGGCCGGCGACAGCGCAGCCGCCACGATGGCGAGATCCTCCGCGTGGCTGTGGGTCATCACGAGGATCTGCGCTCCGTCCGGGAGGCGCGCCAGGGACTCGGCGGGATCGCCGCGCATCAGCGTGACGTTGGCGGGAACGGCCTTCGGAAAGGCCCCCTCCCGGCTGTCATGCCAGACGACAGAGAAGGGCAGCGGCGCGAGGGCCAGCACCACGGCACGGCCGACATGCCCGGCGCCGAACAACCCGATGGTCGGCCGGTGCGTCCCGAAGCTCTCGATGAAGGTGCCGGGTGTCGGGCGGACGCCGCTGCCGTCGGCCGGCAGAAGAGTGCGCCGGAAGCCGTCGGAGCCGGTGGATGTCAGGCAGGAGAATGGGCCAGCCGCTTCGGCTGCCGCGAGCCCCTGCAACTGGTCGCTGGAAGTCTGGTCGAACAGCTCGAGCCCCAGCGTCACATGCCCGCCGCAGCACTGTCCGAGATCCGGCCCGAGTGCCTGATCCGACAGGCGGCTGCGCCCCTGACCTCCCGCCAGCAACTGTTGCGCATGAGCCTGAGCCTGCCACTCCAGGCTGCCGCCGCCGATCGTGCCGTGGAAACTTCCGTCCGACCGGACGATCATGCGCGCTCCCGCCTCCCGCGGCACCGAGCCGCGGGACGTCAGCACGCTGACAAGAACGCAGACGTCCCCGCCCTCGACGATGCCAAGGATGCGCGACCAGATGACCATGGCGTCAGCCCCGGCCACCGGCCTGCGTCGTGCAGGCGAGGAGGATGGCCTCCGGCGTCGCGGGCGCGTCGAGTGCAACCGCCCGGCCCGGAGCGAGCGCATGGATGGCATCGGCAATGGCAGAGAACACCGAATTGGCCAGCATCAGCGGCGGCTCGCCGATAGCCTTGGAGCGGTAGATCGTGTCCTCGCGGTTGGGATTGTCGAAAAAGGCGACGCGCATGTCCGCCGGCACATCCCGCGCGGTGGGAATCTTGTAGGTGGACGGCGCGTGGGTGCGCAGCCTGCCCTTCGCGTCGAAGACCAGTTCCTCCATGGTCAGCCAGCCCATGCCCTGCACGAAGCCACCTTCGATCTGGCCGATGTCGATGGCCGGGTTCAGGGAGCGCCCCGCGTCGTGGAGGATATCGACCCGGTCGAGGGTGAACTCGCCCGTCAGCGTGTCGATGGTGACCTCCGAGCAGGAGGCGCCATAGGCGAAGTAGAAGAACGGACGGCCCGTTCCCTTCGCCCGGTCCCAGGTGATCTTCGGCGTCGCATAGAAGCCGGCTGCGGACAGGTGCGTGCGGGCGAGATAGGCCCTCCTCACCACCTCCGCGAAGCCGGCGCTCCGCTCGCCCGATGTCACCCGGTCGTTGCGGAAGGCGATACTCGCGACCGGAACCTGCCAGTCGCGGGACACGAACTCGGCCAGTCGCGCCTTGATCTCGGAGGCTGCGACCTTCGCCGCCATGCCGTTCATGTCCGTGCCAGAGGAGGCAGCCGTCGGCGAGGTGTTCGGTACCTTGCCCGTATGCGTCGCGGTGATGCGCACACGGTCGAGCCCGACGCCGAACTCCTCGGCCACCACCTGCGCCACCTTGACGAAGAGCCCCTGCCCCATCTCCGTGCCGCCGTGGTTCAGATGGATCGAGCCGTCCTGATAGACATGGACCAGCGCACCGGCCTGGTTGAGGAAGGTCGTCGTGAAGGAGATTCCGAACTTCACCGGCGTCAGGGCGATGCCCTTTTTCAACACCTGCGATCCGGCATTGAAGGCATCGATGGCTGCGCGCCGGGCGCGGTAGTCGCTGGAGGCCTCCAGCTGCCGCATGATCTGGCCGGCGACGTTGTCCTCCACCGTCATGCCATAGGGGGTGACGTTGCGATCCTCCGTTCCGTAGAGGTTGGCATAGCGCACGTCGAGCGGATCGCGGCCGGTCTGCCAGGCGATGTGGTCCATCAGGCGCTCGGCAAAGACCATGCCCTGCGGTCCGCCGAAGCCACGGAACGCGGTGTTGGAGACCGTATGGGTCTTCATGCGCCGCGAACGGATGTGGACGTTCGGATAGAAATAGGCGTTGTCAGCATGGAACATGGTGCGGTCGTTGATCGACGAGGACAGGTCGTGGCTGTAGCCGCAGCGCGAGGCGAAGCCCACGTCGACGGCTTCCACCCTGCCCTTCCCGTCGATGGCCGCGCGATAGTCGACCTGGAAGTCGTGGCGCTTGCCGGTCATGGCGAAATCATCATCGCGATCGAGGCGGACCTTCGCCGGCCGTCCCGTGACCCTCGCCGCCAGCGCCGCCATGGCGGCCCAGCCACTGGCCTGACTCTCCTTGCCGCCGAAGCCGCCGCCCATGCGGCGCACCATCACCTCGACCCAGGCGTCCGGGATGCCGAGGACGCGGCCGACGACGTGCTGCACCTCGCTCGGATGCTGCGTCGACGAGTGGATGATGAAGGTGCCGTTCTCATCGGGAATGGCCAGAGCTGCCTGCCCCTCGAGGTAGAAGTGCTCCTGGCCGCCGATGACGAGAGACCCCGAGAGGACAGAGGAACTCGCACCCAGAGCCTCCTCCGGCTCGCCTCGCCGGAAGGCATAGGCCGGCATGATGTCGGCATCTGCGGCGAGCGCGTCGGCGACCGAGACCAGCGGCGGCTCCTCGGCGATGTCGATCACCGCGAGGCGCGCGGCCCGGCGCGCCGCGTCACGGGTCTCCGCCACGACCGCGAACAGCGGCTGCCCATGGAAGGAGACCTCGTCCACCACGAAGAGCGGATCATCGCCCGCCACGGGGCTGACGTCGTTGACGGACGGAATGTCGCCGGCCGTCAGGACCGCGACGACACCGGGTGCGGCACGGACAGCAGTCAGGTCGAGGCTGCGCAGGTGCCCATGGGCGACCGGCGAGCCCCCCGGCACGACATGCAGCGTGCTCTCGGGCTCGCGGATGTCGTCGATGTAGGGGGCGGTGCCCGAGACGTGACGATCGGCGGAGTCGTGGCCGATGGCCTTGCTCACGTGGCGGAGCCCGGTCTCACCAGAGCTCTCATGCGCCATGGCCGGTCCCCCTGAGCGGCGTGATGCGCGTTCGCGACCTGTCGCCGGAGGCGATCTCCAACAGGCCCTTGGCGATGAGATTGCCGGCGACCTGAAGCCTGTAGCACGCCG
>CAZPMD010000077.1:0-8451 GCA_964587395.1 uncultured Hyphomicrobiales bacterium | reverse complement strand
GAGGCGCGGTGGTCGTCCAGCGGGCGGAAGTCCTCGCCCAGCCGGCCGATCGCCTCTGCGATCGCAGGCTGGTCGTCGATGCCAAGACCGCGGAGCGCCGCCTCGCTTGCCGACGCCCGCTTGGGAATGCCGGCCATTCCCCCGAAGGCGATGCGCGCGGTCGCGATCCGGCGGCCCTCGAGGGCGACCTTCATCGCCAGCATCACCGAGGAGATGTCCTGGTCGATCCGCTTGGCGAGCTTGAACACCCTGAGGTGCTCTCCGGCCACGGGCCTGGGTATGAGGATGCGTGTAAGCACCTCGCCGGGCGCCCGGTCCTGTCGCCCGTAGGCGAGGAAGAAGCTCTCCAGCGGCACGGTACGCACGGCATCGCCGCGCCGCAGTTCGATCGATGCACCGAGAGCGATCAGCAGCGGCGGCATGTCGCCGATGGGGGAGCCATTGGCGATGTTGCCGCCGATGGTGCCGGCGGCGCGCACCTGCGCCGATCCAAGGCGGTCGAGCAGCAATTCCACGTCCGGATCGAGGACCGCCAGCGCCTGCTGCGCCTGCGCATAGGTCACCGCGGCCCCGACCGTGATGGATGAGCTGTCGACCGACATCGCATGCAACTCCCTCACCCGGCCGGTGTGGACGAGCTTAGGCAGGCTGCGTAGCTGCTTGGTGATCCACAGGCCGACATCGGTGGCGCCGCCGACCATCAGCGCATCGGGATGTCGCGCCAGCAACCCGCACAGGCCATCCAGGGAGGCGGGGGCAGCGAAGAAGGCGGCCTCGTCGCCGAAGAACACGTCGCGGTCGTCCGCCATCGCCGCGAGAGCGGCAGTTGTCGAGGCGCGGCGTCGGGCAAAGGCGTCGTCGGGCGGCGCGGCGCAAGCCGCGAGTGCCGCGTCGACGATCGGACGATATCCCGTGCAGCGACACAGGTTTCCGGCGATGCGCGACAGGACCGCATCACGCCCCGCAGGTCCGTTCATCCCGTCCTGGTAGAGCGTGAAAAGGCTCATGACGAAGCCCGGCGTGCAGAAGCCGCACTGCGAGCCGTGATGATCGACCAGGGCACGCTGGACAGGATGCAGGTCACCTCCCGCCGACAGATCCTCGACTGTCACGAGTTCGCCGCCATCCAACTGGCCGAGCAGCAGGATGCAGGCATTGGCCGGTTCGTAGTGCAGTTCGCCCGCGCGCAGACGCCCCACCGCGACCGTGCAGGCCCCGCAATCGCCCTCGCCACAGCCCTCCTTGGTGCCGGTCAGCCGCCGGTCGAGACGCAGCCAGTCGAGCACCGTCGTCGCCGGCGCGACATCGGCGAGTTCCACCGTGCGCCCGCGGTGCAGGAACCTCAGGGGGCGGGTGCTGGTCATGATCCCCGATAGGTCGTGTAGCCGAACGGCGAGAGCAGCAGCGGCACGTGATAGTGCTGGTCCAGCGCACTGACATTGAAGCGCAGGGTGACGACATCCAGGAAAGGCGGCTCGGTGAGTGTAGCGCCCGACCGCCGGTGATAGTCGGCCACGTCGTATTCCAGGCTGTAGGGACCCGGCCGGATGGTCGCGGGAGTCAGCAGCGGCGACGGCGCCCGGCCATCCGCATTGGTCTCTCCCTCGGCCACGAGCCGGCGCGCCTCCCCCTCGATCGCATAGAGCCTGTAACGGATGCCAGCCGCTGGTCGGCCCGCGGCCGTGTCCAGGACATGGGTGGAAAGGTGGCCGGGCATGGGGCGGGTTCCTGTCTTGGGGCGATCTGAGCATGAAGGCTGCCGCATTCCACCGCGACAGAATAGCCGGTCCGCATTCTGCCCACGTATTTGTGCGGACGCGATACCCGATGGCCGCGGCCTAACGTTCTCCCGTCCGGGCCGAATCGCATCATGAAACCGATTGTGCAGCAGCAGGCGTCCTTCCGGGACCTGTTCACCCCCAAGCTGGTGACGGTCCTGAGGGAAGGCTACGGTCTGAAGGACCTGCGGACTGACGCCGTCGCCGGCCTGACGGTTGCCATCGTCGCCCTCCCCCTGTCCATGGCGATCGCGATTGCCTCCGGTGCGACGCCCGACAAGGGGCTGGTCACCGCCATCATCGGCGGATTCCTGATCTCCGCCCTCGGCGGCTCGCGCTTCCAGGTCGGCGGTCCCGCCGGTGCCTTCATCCCCCTCGTCGCCTCGACGATCGCCATCCACGGCTATGACGGCCTCGTCATCGCCACCTTCATGGCCGGCATCATGCTGGTGGCGATCGGCTTCCTGCAACTCGGGACCTACATCAAGTACATCCCCTACCCCGTCACGGTCGGCTTCACCTCAGGCATCGCCGTCATCATTTTCGTCAGCCAGGTCCGCGACCTGCTGGGCCTGACGCTCGGCACCACCGAGCCGGCGGAGATGCTGCACAAGCTGCCGGTGCTGTGGCAGGCCCTTCCGACGGTCAACGCTGTCGCCGTGGCACTGTCGGTGGGTGCGGTGATCACCATACTGGTATTGAAGCGCTGGCGGCCGGCGATTCCGGGCATGCTGATCGCCGTCGCCGCAGGGGCGCTGGTGACGGGACTTTTGCACCTGCCCGTGGAGACGATCGGCTCCCGTTTCGGCACCCTGCCCACCGGCATCTCGTTCTACGGCCTGCCTGGCCTGTCGCTCTCCCGCGTTCGCGACCTGATGGTTCCAGCCATCGCCATCGCCATGCTCGGTGGCATCGAGTCGCTGCTCTCGGCGGTGGTCGCCGACGGCATGACGGGCCGTCGCCACCGGTCCAATTGCGAACTGGTCGCCCAGGGGATCGGCAACATCGCTTCGGCGCTGTTCGGCGGCATCCCCGTGACCGGCACCATTGCCCGGACGGCCACCAATGTGCGCGCCGGTGCCCGCGGACCTGTCGCGGGTATGTTCCATGCCCTCTTCATCCTGGCCTTCCTAGCGATCGCCGGGGGCCTCATGGGCTATGTGCCGCTCGCCGTGCTCGCCGGCGTTCTCGCGGTCGTCGCCTGGAACATGGCGGAGAAGCGCGAGTTCGCCTCGCTGCTGCGGGCCTCGCCGGGCGATGCCGTCGTGCTCCTCGCCGCCTTCCTGCTCACCGTCTTCGTCGATCTGACGGCGGGAATCGGCGTCGGCATCGTTCTCGGCTCCCTGCTCTTCATGCACCGGATGGCCGAGGCCATGGCCGTGGAGGGCAAGGTTCAGCTTC
This sequence comes from uncultured Hyphomicrobiales bacterium, assembly GCA_964587395.1. Lineage (GTDB taxonomy): Bacteria > Pseudomonadota > Alphaproteobacteria > Rhizobiales > Phreatobacteraceae > Phreatobacter. Next base: position 5,272 of record CAZPMD010000077.1, on the reverse strand, counting down.
TCGATGCGGATGTGGCCGACGAGATCGGACCGCGCGGAGCCTACGACCCGGTCGAGGCGAAGGACCGGCGGATCGTCACCTATCGGCTCAGCGGCGCCTTCTTCTTCGGTGCCGCGGCGACCGTCGTCTCCGTCTTTGACCGGATCGGCCAGCCACCGACCATCTTCATTCTCGACATGTCCGATGTGCCGTTCCTCGACACGACCGGGGCGAACACGCTCGAGAGCTTCGTGCACAAGCTCGAGCGCGCCGGCACGCATGTGATCATCGCGGCCCCGCGCGAAAGCGTCATTGCGACCCTGGCGCATTTCGGCCTGCGGGAACCCCGGTTGACCATTGCACGCTCTCCCGAGGCCGCGACCGCCGCCGCCGAGGCGCGACTCGCCTTCAGTTGAAGACCCGCCGGTGTTCGGCCCACCGGACGAAGGCGCCGATCCCGGCGAGGTAGAGGCTTGCGCCACCGAGGATCGCCGTCACCCAGACTTGCGGTCGCAGGTCCGCGGCGATGGCGAGGATCGCGGCCATCGTCCAGACCCCGAGAACCGCGATGGTGATCGGACGGAACCGTGCCACGCGGAACGGATGAACGAAGGCGAAAGGCGCGAAGGTTGCCGACACCAGTGCGGAAATGGCCATGGCATTGATCCAGCCCGGCATGCCGAACACGACCAGCAGGAAGATGGCCACGTTCCAGATGGCCGGAAAGCCCCGAAAGCCGCCATCCGCCGTCTTCATCTCGGAATCGGCGAAGTAGAAGGCGGACGAGATCAGAATCCCGACGGCCATCGGCCATGCCAGAGGCGAGGGAACGAGACCCGCCTGAACCACGAGATAGACCGGCACCACCACATAGGTCAGGTAGTCGACCACGAGATCCAGCACCTCGCCCGAATAGCGTGGCAGGAGCCCCGCCACGCCAACCCGCCGTGCGATCGTGCCATCGACCCCGTCGACCACGAGCGCGAGGCCGAGCCAGGCGAAAGTCGCGGCCCACCGGCCCTCGCCGGCCGCCTGAAGTGCCAGCAGGCCGATGACGGCGCCGCTCGCTGTGAAGGCATGGACCGCATAGGCCGGCAGCGGATGTCGGGTCGGCGGTTCGGGCGCCATGCGCTCGATCTCCTGTTCATCGCGCCCTTCCCGCGGATCGCGGACCTGCGACGACGGGAGCCCGGTCCGTCGGGCCCCCGCATCTTGGGCGGGCCGTGCGGAAATGCTAGAGAATTTGCGGGGATGGCTTCGAACGGCAGGACAGATGACCGGAACTGGGCACAAGGCGGATCATCAGGTTGTCGTGGTGGGCGCGGGACCGGCGGGGCTCTTCGCCGCGCTGGCGCTGCATCATGAGGGGATACGCGCTGCGATCGTCGGCATCCCGCCCGGAGGACAGAGCGACCACCGCACCTCGGCCCTGCTGGACGGTTCCGTACAGGCGCTCCGTCGACTGGGCCTGTGGGATCATGTCGCGCCGAAGGCCGCCCCCCTGCGCGTGATGCGCCTGGTCGACGCGACAGGCGGTCTCCTGCGCGCCCCGGTCTTCGAGGGTCGCGCCGCCGAGATTGGGCTCGATGCCTTCGGATACAACATCGCCAATGACGACCTGAACGCCGCCCTGCTGGCGCGTGTGCGCGATCTGGCAATCCCGCTTGTCGCCGAAACCGTGGTCTCGGTCGATGTCGCCGGCGGTGCCCCCGCAGTCGTCCTCCAGTCGGGAAGCAGAATCACCGCGGAGGTGGTGGCTGGCGCCGATGGCCGCAACTCGCTGGTCCGCGCTGCCGCCGGCATCGACGTGGTGGCGACCCGCTATCCGCAGACCGCCGTCACCGTGACCTTCCGCCATTCCCGACCGCATCACGATGTCTCGACGGAATTCCACACGCCGACGGGTCCCTTCACCCTCGTACCGCTGCCCGGCGACCGGTCGAGCCTTGTCTGCGTCGTCAGGCCCGAGGAGGCGGACCGTCTGCTGGCGCTGGACGATGCGGCCCTGGCGCGGGACATCGAGAAGCGGTCGCAGGCCATCCTCGGCAAGGTGACGATGGAGCCCGGGCGCGGCCGTTTCGACCTCTCTGCCATCACGCCGCGGCAGTTCGCAGTGCCCGGCGCGGCCCTCATTGGCGAGGCGGCCCATGTGGTGCCGCCGATCGGCGCCCAGGGACTGAACCTCGGTATGCGTGACGGCGCGGTGCTCGCCGAATGCCTTTCCGATGCCCGTGACCGCGGCGAGGCGATCGGCGGCGCGGCAGCCATGGCGGCCTATGACCGGGCGCGGCGGGCCGATATCGTCAGTCGCACCTTCGCGATCGACGTGCTGAACCGGTCTCTGCTCTCGGCCTTCATGCCGGTCCATGTGCTGCGGGGTGCCGGGCTCTGGCTGCTCGACCAGGTCGGGCCGCTCCGCCGCGCCTTCATGCGCGAGGGACTGCAGCCCTCCCATGGCCAGCCGCGCCTGATGCGCGCCGAAGAGAGGTCGGCGGCGTAGGTCGGCCTAGGGCGAGAAGATATTGATCGGCAGCAACTCGTTCTTCACCAGATAGAGCACGCTTGTCAGCGTGCCGACCGAGACGAGCGTTCCGAGCAGCACGGCGTTGGACGCCTCCTCCACCCAGGTGTCGTACTGCCGCGCGATGATGAACACGTTGAGCGCCGGCGGCAGGCAGGCCATCAACGCCGCGGCATAGACCCACGCCGGCTCGAAGGTGCCGAGGAACGACAGGATCAGCACGGCCAGCGCCGGGTGGATCAGGAGTTTCAGCGCGAGGATCGGCGAGATACCGGCGGCGACCTTCGCCAGGGCCTTGAAGCTCTCCATGCGCAGGGCGACCGTCACGCCCAGCGTGAACAGCGCAACCGGGGCCGCCGCGTTCTGCAGAAAGGCGAGCAGCCGGTCGAGCATCTCCGGCGGCTGGAACTTGAGGAAGGCCGAGACGACGCCCGCGACCGTCGCGAGGATGAACGGGTGGGTGACGATCTTGAAGATTACCTCGCCGATGACTGACAGGATCGATCGCCTGTCGGTCCCGTCCAGCGCCATCAGCAGCGGCACCAGCGAGAACAGGAGAATGTTGTCGAAGCAGAAGATCAGGGCGACGGGTGCGGCGGCCTCGGCGCCAATGGTCGAAAAGGCCAGACCCGGACCCATGTAGCCGATATTGCCATAGGCAGCCGAGACGCCGGCGACGGTCGCATATCCCGTGTGGCCGCCAGAACGCCAGGCGACGTAGGTAAATCCGAGCACGAAGACGGCGAAGGTGGCGAAGGTCGTTCCGACGACGAAGGGAACGTTGTTGAGCTTTTCCAGCGGGGTCTGCGCGAGGATTCGGTAAAACAGCGCCGGCAGGGCGATGTAGATCAGGAAGAAGTTCATCCAGCCGAGGCCTGCCTCGGGGATCGCCGTGCCCTTCCACGCCTTGTAGCGCGCGGTGAAGAAACCGAGCGCGATCAGGCCGAAGAACGGCATCGCGAGATTGAGAACCTGAATCATCGGGCGGGTCGCTGCGCGGCAGGAGGTCAGCGACCGCTAATGACCGCGAGCGCCGCGGTCAACGGATCAGAGGGTTGATCTCAGTGCAAACCGCTGCGTTTCACCCGGTATCCGCCGTTGTCGTCCCGGTCGAACACCTCGTCCACCTGCGGGTGGCGGATCGGGTCGCCACTGGTGTCGGGCAAGAGGTTCTGCTCCGAGACATAGGCAATGTACTCGGTCACCTCGTTCTCCGCGAAGAGGTGGTAGAAGGGCTGGTCCTTCGACGGCCTGAGTTCGGCCGGTATCGCCTCGTACCACTCGTCGGTGTTGGCGAAGGTCGGATCCACGTCGAACACCACGCCGCGGAACGGATGAATCCGGTGCCTGACGATCTGTCCTATCTTGAACTTGGCTTGCCGTGGCTTGTCGATCACGCCGATCATGGTCCGTGTGAGGTGAGGGTCGCTGTCGGGCGCGCGACAAAAGCGGCCGCGAGCCGTCCTGTCAACGTTACATGAGATCACATACGCCGGAGGGGCGCGATCAGATCGCGTAGCGCGCGGCGTAGTCCGGATCCTTGGCCGCGACGATGCGCGCCAGGTCGACCATGACCTTGGCCTGTTTCCACGTGGCATCGTCCTGCATCTTGCCGTCGATCATCACCGCGCCAGAGCCGTCCGGCATCGCCGCCAGGATGCGTGCGGCAAAGGCGACCTCATCAGGATCAGGCGAGAAGACGCGCTTGGCGATGTCGATCTGGGAGGGATGCAGCGTCCAGGCGCCGGCGCAGCCCATGAGGAAGGCATTGCGGAACTGCGTCTCGCAGGCGAGCCCGTCTGAGAAGTCGCCGAACGGCCCGTAGAAGGCCTTGAGGCCATTGGCGGCGCAGGCATCGACCATCTTGGCCAGCGTGTAGTGCCAGAGATCCTGCTGGTAGGCTGAGCGCGGCCCCTCGCCCGCGGCATCGGCCACTACCTTGTATTCCGGATGGCCGCCGCCGACCCGGGTGGTTTTCATCGCACGCGAGGCGGCGAGATCAGCCGGCCCCAGGCTCATGCCGTGCATGCGCGGAGACGCCGAAGCGATGTCCTCGACATTCTTCACGCCCTCGGCGGTCTCCAGGATGGCGTGAATGAGGATGGGCCTGGCGACCTTGTGGCGCGCTTCCAGCTGGGCGAGCAACTGATCGAGATAGTGAATGTCCCAGGGACCCTCCACCTTCGGCAGCATGACGACGTCGAGCTTGTTGCCGACGGCCGCGACGATCTCGGTCAGGTCATCCAGAATCCACGGCGAGTTCAGCGCGTTGACACGGGTCCAGACGCCGGTGGTGCCGAAGTCGGTTGCCTTGACCATTTCGATGAATCCGGAGCGCGCGGCCTCCTTGGCATCGAGCGGGATGGCATCCTCGAGGTTGCCGAGAACCACATCGACGGACTTCGCCAGCTCCGGAACCTTGGCCCGCACCTTTTCCATATGCGGCGGCACGAAATGGATCATGCGTTCCAGCCGCACCGGCAGCTCGCGATAGGGCGCCGGGGCGCCAATGGCGAGCGGCTTGTAGATGTTGCGCGGCAGTTTCATGGCCCACTCCTCGTTCCGGCCAGCGCTACATCACCACGTTGCAGCGCACAATTCCGTTGAAGGGCTGATGGTCCAAACGCAAAAGGCGCGGGACGAGCCCGCGCCTTCCGAGACCGGAACAGTCTGGCCGATCAGCGCTGCGGCGGGGCCAGCGGCTGCATGCCGGCCGGCGCGCCCGGAACGGGCACGGCGGGCGCACCGCCGCCCTGCTGCTGGCGCTGCTGC
>CAZPMD010000076.1:0-20722 GCA_964587395.1 uncultured Hyphomicrobiales bacterium | reverse complement strand
CTGCGTCGCGGTCTGGGCCATGGCGGCGGTCCCGGCGAGGCCGAGGGCCGCGGCGAGAAACAGGGTCTTGAACATAGGCATCGTCCTCCGTTGCGTCCGGCCACCGCTGCGACGAATCGCCCCGAGCGGCACGTGACGGAACGTCAGGCGAGCACCTTGCTGTGGCAGGCTCAAGGCGTCGGTCGCGGCATTGGCAAAAAGACTATCTGGCGACCCGGGTTTCGGGCTGGACATTCTTTGGAATAATTCTAAACAGAGCACTCGGAGGACACGCTCATGAGCCGCTTGCAGGGTGAGACGCATGTCGTCGACAGGATCGGCTGGCTGAGGGCTGCCGTCCTCGGCGCGAATGACGGCCTCATTTCCACGGCCAGCCTGATGGTCGGCATCGCCAGTGCCGCGACATCGCCGCATGAGGTGGTCGTGGCGGGCGTCGCAGGCCTTGTCGCCGGCGCCATGTCCATGGCCGCGGGGGAATATGTCTCGGTCAGTTCGCAGGCCGACACGGAGCGGGCCGATCTTGCGCGGGAAACCCATGAACTCGCGCACCAGCCCGACGTCGAACGGGACGAATTGACCCGGATCTACGTCGAGCGGGGTGTCGAGGAGGGTTTGGCGCGCCAGGTCGCCGAGCAGTTGATGCGCAACGATGCTCTGGGCGCGCATGCCCGCGACGAACTCGGCATCACCGCGACCGCCGCCGCCCGTCCGGTCGAGGCGGCCCTGACATCGGCAGCGACCTTTGCGGTGGGTGCGATGCTGCCTGTGGCGACGGCCCTCGTCCTGCCATCGTGGTTCACGGCGGTCGGCATCCCGCTGGTGACGCTCGTCTGCCTGGCCGTGCTGGGGGCGATCGGCGCCAGACTCGGCGGCGCGGCCATCGTCCGGCCGACGCTGCGGGTCGCCTTCTGGGGCGCCCTCGCCATGGCGACTACCGCGGCCATCGGCGCGGTCATCGGCCGGGCGGTCTGACATCGGATAACGACAGCAAACGGAACTCTGCCATGACCGACGAACGCTACGACGGCATCACCATCGCTCTCCACTGGCTGATGGCGATCCTCGTCCTCGCGACCTACGCGCTGGGCCTGCTCCGCGAGGAACTGCCGCGCGGCGAACCTCGCGCGCTCGTCCTCATGCTGCACACCTCGATCGGGCTGACGGTCATCGCCGGCACGGTGCTGCGCATGATCTGGCGCGGCTTTCGCCGGCCTCTCCCGGAGGCCCCCGGGTCGGCCGGCTTCGCCCTTGCGGCGAAGCTGACCCACATCGCCCTCTACGTCGCGGTGCTGGCGGTCCCCCTGCTGGGTGTCGCCTCCATGTGGGCGAAGGGGCGGGGAATCCCGGTCTTCGGCCTGACCGAGCTCGCCTCGCCCTGGGCCGCGGACCGGGCCCTTGGGAAGAGCCTCGACAAGCTGCACGAGGCAGGAGCCCACCTCCTGGTCGCCCTTGCGGGCGCACATGCCGCCGCCGCGCTCGCCCATCACTTTCTGCTGCGCGACAATGTCCTCATGCGGATGCTGCCGCGCGCCCGGTAATCCCGTCAGTCCGGTCGGCGATCGTCCGTTTCGTGACGGCCATCACATCGCCTGGCGCTCGCCGGGGCCATGATCCGGGCGTCGCAGGGCAGGGCCGCCCGCAACCGCCCCCGAGGGATTGGCCAGGCCTCTGCGACCACGGCCGGGAAGGCGGGAACAGGGTCCCCCGCCTCTCCCGGCCGCCGCTGTTGCCGCCCCGTCAGGACGTATATGTTTTATTGAATGTTTTATAAAAATGAACGTTCGTTCTCTTTTCTATTGTGCGGTGCCGCAAAAGCCCCTAAGACGATCCCGCCCCGAGGATCACGCCCGCCATGCCGCGGATCGACACACTGCAACGCACTGACAAGCAGTCGGCCATCCTCGATGCCGCCGAGCGCTGCTTCGTGCGTTCCGGGTTCCATGGCGCCTCGATGAGCGAGATTTGCGCCGAGGCTGGCATGAGTCCCGGCAATCTCTACCGCTACTTCCCGTCCAAGGAAGCGATGATCGAGGGCCTGTGCGAGCGTGACTTCGCCGAGATCGGCGAGGGGTTCTCCATGCTCGCGGCAGCGCCGGACATCTGGGCCGCCTTCGAGACGCTGGCCCGCTTTCACATGGTCGAGGAGCCGCGCGAGAGCTGCCAGCTCTGGGTCGAGATCATGTCGGAGGTGGCGCGCAATCCACAGGTCGCCGCCCTGCGTACAAAGATCGACGCATTCATCGAGGGGAAACTGCGTTTCGCGCTCGAACTGGCGCGAGACCGTGGCCAGACAGCTTCCGCCGCTGATCTCGACCGTGCCGTGCAGTTTCTCATCACCTTTGCCGACGGACTCATGCTGCGCCGGGCCCGCGACACCGCCTTCGATCCGACGCCGCATGTCGCGCTGATGTTCGACATTCTGCGCGGCATGCTGCTGCCACCTGCCTCACCGTCTCCTGATAGCGTGACGACGCCATGAACGCCCCCCTGTTCCCCCGCTTCCTGCCCGCCGCGGTGCTCCTTCTCGGCGCTTTGGCCGGCGGTCCGCTGTCCGCCCAGACGGCCGCTCCTTCCGTGACCGTGGCCTCCGTCACCCGCACCGAACTGCGCGAGACGAAGATCGCCACCGGCTCCTTCGTGGCGCGTGACGAGGTCATGGTGTCTCCCGAGGTGGATGGCCTGACCATTGTCGAGATCCTGGCCGAGGAGGGCGACAAGGTGACCGCCGGTCAGGTCCTCGCCCGCCTCAACCGCGAGCAGCTGGACGTCCAGCTCGTCCAGAACGGCGCCCAGATCAACCGTGCCGAGGCCGCCATCGCCCAGGCGAAGGCCTCCATCGCGGAAGCAACCTCCGCCCGTACCCTCGCCGAACAGCAGCTTCAGCGCACCCGGCAGCTGCAGCAGAGCGGCGCCGCGACCGCCGACGCCCTCGACCAGCGCACCAACGCCGCCCGCGCGAGTGCGGCGCGGCTCGATTCCGCAACCAATGCCCTCGCCCTCTCCGAGGCCGATCTGGCCTTGGCCCGCGCCCAGCGCCGCGACATCGAGCTGCGCATCGCCCGCACCGAGATCAAGGCCAAGGTTGGCGGCACCATCTCCCGCCGCAATGCCCGCCTCGGCGCCCTGGCCGCTGCCGCCGGCGAGCCGCTGTTCCGCATCATCGCGGAGTCCGAGGTGGAGCTGGAGGCCGACGTGCCGGAGGCGACGCTGGCGCGGATGCGGCCGGGCCAGCACGCCTCGATCGAGGCGGCCGGGTTCATCGACCCGCTCGCCGGCCGCGTCCGGCTCGTCGCTCCGGAGGTGAACCGGACCAACCGTCTCGGCCGCATCCGCGTCACGCTGGCCGGAGCCGAGCGCCCGCCACTCGGCGCCTTCGGCCGCGCCACCGTGGAGGTCGCCCGAGTCACGGCCCTCAGCGTGCCGCTCTCCGCCGTCATGTTCTCCGAGACGCCCGTCGTCCAGGTGGTCAAGGACGGCATCGTCGAGACCCGCAAGGTCGTCGTCGGGCTGCGCGTCCAGGGTCGCGTCGAGATCCGCGAGGGCCTCGCCGAGGGCGAGCAGGTCGTCTCCGTCTCGGGAAGTTTCGTCCGCCATGGCGACCGGGTAGCCCCGGTCCTGGCGCAGGCCCGCTGACCGGAGGAGCGCCATGTCGTCCTTCAACGTCTCGGCCTACTCGATCCGCCAGCCGGTCCCCTCGATCGTGCTGTTCATCGTGCTCTGCTTCCTCGGCTGGATGAGCTACAACAACCTGCCGATCACACGCTTTCCCAATATCGACGTGCCGCTCATCCAGGTGCGCGTGGTGCAGGCCGGCGCCGCGCCGGCCGAGCTCGAGAGCCAGATCGCCAAGCGGGTCGAGGATGCCGTCGCCAGCATCACCGGCGTCAAGCGCGTCATCTCCAACCTCACCGACGGCCAGTCGTCGACGGTCGTCGAGTTCCGCCTTGAGGTGAACACCGACCGGGCGCTGAACGACGTCAAGGACGCGATCGCCAAGATCCGCACCGACCTGCCGCGCGGCATCGAGGAGCCGATCATCGAGCGGCTCGACATCGAGAACCAGCCGATCATGACCGTCGCGGTCGCCGCCTCGTCCATGACGCTGGAGCAGCTGTCCTGGTTCGTCGACGACACCGTCAAGCGCGAACTCCAGGGCCTGCGCGGCATCGGCCGCATCAGCCGCAACGGCGGCGTGCTGCGCGAGATCCGCGTCGCCCTCGATCCCAACCGCCTGATGGCACTCGGCATCACGGCGGGCGACGTCAACCGCCAGCTGCGTGCCACCAATGTCGACCTCGCCGGCGGCCGCGGCGACATCGGCGGCCAGCAGCAGTCGATCCGCACCCTCGCCGGCGCGCAGTCGGTGGACGAACTGGCGGCGACCAAGATCGTGCTGGCCGGTGGCCGCGAGGTGCGGCTCTCCGACCTCGGGACCGTCACCGACCTCTATGAGGAGCCGAAGAGCTTCACCCGGCTGAACGGCGAGACGCCGACGGTTGCCTTCCAGGTCTTCCGCTCCAAGGGCGCGTCCGACGTCCGCGTCGCGGCGCTGGCGCGCGCCAAGATCGACGAATTGCGCGCCGCCAATCCGGCCATCGCCTTCACCGAGATCGACAATTCGGTGAACTACACGGCCGGCAACCACACATCGGCGATGACGATGCTGATGGAAGGCGCCCTCCTGACCGTCATCGTCGTCTTCCTGTTCCTGCGCGACTTCCGCGCCACCATCATCTCCGCCGTGGCCCTGCCGCTCTCCATCATCCCGACCTTCTGGGTGATGGACATGCTGGGCTTCTCGATGAACCTCGTCTCGCTGCTGGCGGTCATTCTGGTCACCGGCATCCTCGTCGATGACGCCATCGTCGAGATCGAGAACATCGTCCGGCACATGAAAATGGGGAAGTCGCCCTACAAGGCCTCGATGGAGGCCGCCGACGAGATCGGCCTCGCCGTCATCGCCATCTCCCTGACCATCGTCGCGGTCTTCGCGCCGGTCTCCTTCATGGGCGGCATCGCCGGCCAGTACTTCAAGCAGTTCGGCCTGGTCGTTGCCATCGCGGTGTTGTTCTCGCTGCTCGTGGCGCGCCTCGTCACGCCCATGCTTGCCGCCTATTTCCTCAGGCCCCATGCGCACAGGGAGCCGAAGGACGGCCTCATGATGCGCGCCTACCTGCGCTTCCTGTCGGGGACGATCCGCTTCCGCTATCTCACCCTGCTCGCCGGCATCGGCATCTTCGCCCTGTCGATCTGGGCGGTGCGCTTCCTGCCCACCGGCTTCATTCCCTTCCCCGACGAGGCCCGCTTCGTCATCTCGATGGAACTGCCGCCCGGCTCGAATCTCGACGACACGCGGGAGCGCACGGACCGCCTCGCGAAGCTGATCCGCGAGAAGATTCCCGAGGTCGAGTCCGTTCTCGTCATCGGCGGATCCAACCCGCTGGGCACCCTCGAGGTGCGCCGCGCGACGGTGATCGTCCGCCTCGTGCACAAGACCAAGCGCGAGCGCACGCAGCGGCAGATCCAGCAGGCAACCTCACCGCTCTTCAACCAGATCCCGGATATCCGCGCCTGGTACGTCAACGATCGTGGCGAGCGCGAGCTGTCGATCATCGTCATGGGCACGGACGAGCGAAACCTGTCGCTGGCAGTGGCGAAGCTCGAGGCCGAGATGCGCCAGATCCCCGGCTTCGTGAACGTGGCGGCTTCCGCCGGTCTCGAACGGCCGGAGATCCGCGTCGTGCCCAAGGCCGACGAGGCTGCCCGCTACGGTGTCACCACCGACCAGATCTCGGAGGCCGTCCGCGTCGCCACCATCGGCGACGTGACCGCCAACCTCGCCAAGTTCAACGCTGGCGACCGCCTCGTTCCCATCCGCGTCCAGCTCGACACCGATGCGCGCGCCAGGCTCGACCTGCTGTCGGCCCTCACGGTGACCACGGCCACCGGCCAGCAGGTGCCCCTCACCGCCGTGGCCGACATCGACTTCGGCCAGGGCCCTTCGTCGATCGAGCGCTACAACCGCGTCCGCCGGGTCAACATCGGTACCGATCTCGGCGGCGGCATGGAGATCGGCCCGGCGCTGGAGAAGGTCTTCGCGCTGCCGGCGGCCCGCAGCCTTCCGGCCGGCGTCTCCTTCCAGCGCGGCGGTGACGCAGAGGTCATGCAGGAGGTGTTCGACGGCTTCGCCATGGCCATGGGCACCGGCCTGCTCATGGTGCTCGGCGTGCTCGTCCTGCTGTTCCATTCGGTGTTCCAGCCGCTGACCATCCTGATGTCGCTGCCCCTCTCCCTCGGCGGCGTCATCGTGGCGCTGCTGCTGACCAACAAGGCCATCTCCATGCCGGTGGTCATCGGCATCCTCATGCTGATGGGCATCGTCACCAAGAACGCGATCATGCTGGTCGATTTCGCGGTCGAGAAGACACGCGAGGGCATGCATCGGCGCGAGGCGATCCTCGACGCCGGCCGCAAGCGCGCCCGACCGATCATCATGACCACCCTCGCCATGGGCGCCGGCATGATTCCGCCGGCGCTGGGGTCCGGCGACGGCGGCGAGTTCCGCGCCCCCATGGCCATCGCGGTGATCGGTGGACTGATCGTCTCGACCGTCCTCAGCCTCGTCTTCGTGCCGTCGTTCTACACGGTCATGGACGATGTCGGCCGCTTCTTCGGCTGGGTCTTCGGGCGCTTCGTCGGCCCGGCCGACGAGGAGGACGCCACTGCCCACGGCCATGCCCCGCAGGGCGCCCCGCCGCTGCTCCTGCCGGCCGATGCGGCGCCCGCCGGCGAGCCACAACGACCGGTTCGCGTCGCGGCCGAATGACCGGACACGCCTCCCTGGGTCCCAAAGCCCCGGGACGGCGCGGGAGCCCGGTGCCCTCGGGTCCGCCCCCGAGGGCGCCGGGCCCTTTCCGCGGTCAGAGGAACAGGCCACCCGCCATCTCCACCTCCTCGACCAGGAAGCGGTAGGCCTCGTCGATGCGGGCGATGCGCCGCGTGTCGACATGGGCGACGAGGTGATAGGTCCGGCGGATGGCGAGCTGCGGCAGTACCCGGACGAGACCTCCGGCGTCGCGCGCCGCATAGTCGTGCAGCACTCCGATGCCGGCGCCCGCCTTCACCGCCTCCATCTGGGCCAGCACGCTGGCGCATTCGAAGCGGCGCTGCCCGGCATCGAAGGCCGGCGGGTAGTAGGTGAGCGATTCCGAATAGTGCAGCTCCTGCACCGAGGTGACGAGCAGGTGCCGGCGCAGCGCCTCGGCCGTCTCCGGCGCGCCGTGGCGGTCGAGATAGGCGCTCGTGGCATACATGCCGAGCCCGTAGTCGGTGAGCTTGCGCACCGTCAGGCGGCCGTCCGTCGGCGGATCGATGACCACGGCAAGGTCGGCGTCGCGCTTCGACAGCGACATGGTCCGGGCTAGCGGCACCAGCTGGATGGTGAGGTCGGGATGGCGCTCGGCCAGCCGGCCGAGCCGCGGTGACAGGAACAGCGCGCCGAAGCCTTCCGGAGCGCCGATGCGGATCGTGCCGGAGATGACGCGGTCGACCTGCGAGACGTCGGCCTGGGCGTCGAGCCAGGCTGTCTCCATGGCCTCCGCCGCGGCGACGAACTTCTCCCCGGCCACCGTCAGCATCACCCCCGCCGTCGAGCGCGACACCAGATGCGTGCCGAGCTGCTCCTCCAGCAGGGTCATGCGGCGCGCTACCGTCGCATGGTCCAGCGACAGCGCCCGGGCGGCGGCGAGGAACTGCCCCGAGCGCGCCACCGCGAGGAAGACCCGGACATGATCCCAGTTTGGCGTCATAGCCGCATCTTACGCCAGATTTCGCACAACGCATGCGCCAACTTGGCGCTTGGTTGCCGCACGGCTTCGCTCTAGTTGTGGCAGCCTCAGAGGAGACGATCCCATGCGCAACTATGGTCATTTCATCGGCGGCAAGCATGTCGCCGGCAAGTCCGGCCGTACCGCCGACGTGTTCCAGCCGCTCGACGGCTCGGTCTTCGGCAAGGTGGCGCTCGCCACCAAGGCGGAAGTCCGCGAAGCCGTGGAGAATGCCAAGGCCGCACAGACCGCCTGGGCCGCCACCAATCCGCAGCGCCGCGCCCGCGTCCTCATGAAGTTCCTCGAGCTCTGCGCCCGCGACAACGACAAGATGGCCGAACTGCTGGCCCGCGAGCACGGCAAGACCATTCCCGACGCCAAGGGCGACATCCAGCGCGGCCTCGAGGTCGTCGAGTTCTCCATCGGCGCGCCGCAGATGATGAAGGGCGAGTACACCGATGGCGCCGGCCCCGGCATCGACATCTATTCGATGCGCCAGCCGCTCGGCGTCGTCGCCGGCATCACCCCCTTCAACTTCCCGGCGATGATCCCGCTATGGAAGGCCGGCCCCGCCATCGCCGCCGGCAACGCCTTCATCCTGAAGCCCTCCGAGCGTGACCCTGGCGTGCCGCTCATGCTGGCCGAGCTCTTCATCGAGGCCGGCCTGCCGCCGGGCATCTTCAACGTCGTCAACGGCGACAAGGAAGCGGTCGACGCGGTCCTCGACGACGAGGACATCAAGGCCGTCGGCTTCGTCGGCTCCACCGCCATCGCCGAGTACGTCTACTCCCGCGGCTGCGCGGCCGGAAAGCGCGTCCAGTGCTTCGGCGGCGCTAAGAACCACATGATCGTCATGCCCGATGCCGACATGGACCAGGCGGTCGATGCCCTCATCGGCGCCGGCTACGGCTCGGCCGGCGAGCGCTGCATGGCGATCTCGGTCGCCGTTCCCGTCGGCGAGGACGCCGCCAACCGTCTCATGGAGAAGCTGGTGCCGCGGGTGGAGAGCCTCAAGATCGGCCCCTCGACCTCGGCCGACGCCGACTTCGGCCCGCTCGTCACCGCCCAGGCGCTGGAGCGCGTCAAGGGCTATGTCGACATCGGCGTCAAGGAAGGCGCCAAGCTCGTCGTCGACGGCCGCGGCTTCAAGATGCAGGGCTACGAGAACGGCTACTACATGGGCGGCTGCCTGTTCGACAACGTCACCAAGGACATGCGCATCTACAAGGAGGAGATCTTCGGACCCGTCCTCTCCGTCGTCCGCGCCAAGACCTACAACGAGGCCGTCGGCCTCGCCAACGACCACGAGTACGGCAATGGCGTCGCCATCTTCACCCGCGACGGCGATGCGGCGCGCGACTTCGCCGCCCGGGTGCAGGTCGGCATGGTCGGCATCAACGTGCCGATCCCGGTGCCGCTCGCCTACTACACCTTCGGCGGCTGGAAGCGCTCGTCCTTCGGCGACCTGAACCAGCACGGTCCCGACGCCTTCCGCTTCTACACCAAGACGAAGACCGTCACGTCCCGCTGGCCCTCGGGCATCAAGGACGGCGCGAGCTTCGTCATCCCGACCATGGGCTGACGCCCCGCGGCGTCAGACCAGCGACAGGACACCGGCGCCGGAGACGGCGTCGGTGATGCCCTTGCCGGGCCCCATCTCGTCCAGAGTCGACCGGAACGTGTCGAGCGTCGCGATCATCGCAGGCCGCGCTGCAACCAGCGCGGCCTCGCTCTCCCACTTGCCGATGAGGCAATAGCGCTGGTCGCCGGTGCGGATGATCGTGCCTTCCAGCAGCCCCGGCCAGCGGGCCTTGCCGTCCCGGTGGGCATCGAGGAAGGCCTGCTCCTGGCCCGGCTTCACCTGAAACTTCACGACGTTGAAGGCCTGCATGTCGCGTCTCCATGGCCCGCGTGGATCGGCTGCACTGCACTTCAGGATGGGGGAGCTTGACGGAGCCGTGCGGCGGCGTCCAGAGCGGTTCCACGGACATTTCGGGCCTGCTGTCGTGCAGGGCCGCCATCGCGGCTTGGCCATGTTGCGGCCGGGCGGGACCCGCTAGTCTCCCGCCGGTTGTCCCAACAGGAAGACTTGCCATGCGCATTGCCGTCGGTGGTTTCATGCACGAAACCAACACCTTCGTCCCCGAGCCGACGCCCTGGGCCATGTTCAACCAGGAAGGCGCCTGGCCGGGCTTCACCCGCGGCCCCGAGATCCTGACCAAGTTCCGCCCCTTCAACATCGCCGTGTCCGGCTTCATGGGCGTCGCCGAGAAGGCGGGCCATGTGATGGTGCCGCTGTCATGGTCCTTCGCCCAGCCCTCCGGCCAGGTCGCGGACGCCGTCTTCGAGCGCGCCTGCGCCTACCTCATCGCCGACATCGCCGACGCCGCGCCCGACGCCGTCTTCCTCGAGCTGCACGGCGCCATGACCACCGAGACCATCGAGGATGCCGAGGGCGAACTGCTCGCCCGCGTCCGCCGCCTCGTCGGGCCGGACGTCCCGGTCGTGGCCTCGCTCGACCTCCACGCCAACGTGACGCGCCAGATGGTCGACAATGCCAGCTTCATGTCGGCCTACCGCACCTATCCGCACATCGACTGGCTGCAGACCGGCCAGCGCGTCGCCGAATGGTTCGACCGGGTCGTCTCCTGGGGGCCGCGGCCGGCGCGTGCCTTCCGCCAGATGCCCTTCCTCATCCCCATCGCCTCGGGCTGCTCGATGATCGAGCCGATGAAGGGGCTCTATGCCCTGCTCGGCGAGATCGAGGCCGAGACGGGCGTGCATCTCTCGCTCTGCCCCGGCTTCCCCTCCGCCGACATCTTCGACATGGGCGCGACGGTCATCGGCTACGGCGCCGACCAGGCGACCGTCGACGAGGCGGTAGACCGGCTCTACCGCGCCGTGCTCCGCTCCGAGGCCGCCTTCCTCGAGCACCTCGCCAAGCCGCAGGACGAGGCGGTGACGCTGGCCTTCCAGCGCGCGGCGCTCGCCTCGAAGCCGGTCATTATCGCCGACACGCAGGACAATCCCGGCGCGGGCGGTTCCTCCATCACCACCGGCTTCCTCAGCGCCAT
Organism: uncultured Hyphomicrobiales bacterium; assembly: GCA_964587395.1. GTDB lineage: Bacteria > Pseudomonadota > Alphaproteobacteria > Rhizobiales > Phreatobacteraceae > Phreatobacter. Next base: position 9,822 of record CAZPMD010000076.1, on the reverse strand, counting down.
GATCAACCGCGGCGCGAAGGACACGCTGATGGCGCTCTTCCACGAGCCGGAGATCGCGAAGGCCGCCCATGCCGCCGGCAAGGGCGCGACCTTCGAGGTGACCTTCTCAGCCCACGGCAAGGGGCCGGGCGAGGTGCCGCTGACGACGAAGGCGGAAGTGGTCGCTGTCTCCGACGGGCGCTTTACCGGCACCGGCCCGATGGTCGGCGGCCAGCCGATCAACATGGGCCCCTCGGCCTGGCTCAGGATCGGCGGCATCGACCTCGTCGTCGGAACGGTGCGCCAGCAGCCGCACTGCATCGCCGTCTGCACCCATCTCGGCGTCGACATCACCGGCTACAAGGTCGTGGTGCTGAAGAGCTCGGTGCACTTCCGCGGCGACTGGCAGCCCTATGCGGATTCGGTGGTGGTCGGCGCTTCGCCCGGCGCGGCGCTGGACGACACCGGCGTCATCCCGTTCAAGCATCTCAGGCCGGATGTCCGCCGACGGCCGATGTCGAACCAGTAGGGGAGAGCAGGGCGCCCTTCATTCCGGCAGTGCGTCCTTCGAGGCTCGGCTATCGCCTCGCACCTCAGGATGAGGGGGGGGCTGCACGGCGCGCGGGGAATCCTCGACGACTCGGTCCTGGCACCCTCGATGCCACGGGCACCCTCCTTGCCATTCGCAAACCTCCTCATCCTGAGGTGCGAGCCCCCGGCGATGCGCCAGCATCGTCCGGAGGCGAGCCTCTAAGGACGCGCTTCGGGTGTGCAGGACCTACACCTTGACCGGCACGCCGCTCACCGCCGCGTTCAGGGCGCGCAGCAGCGGCAGCACGACGTCCATGGCCGGCGTGCCGACGCCGTGTTCGCGGCCGAAGGCCTGCAACTGGCCGACGATGGCTTCCACCTCCATGGGACGGCCGGCCTCGGCATCCTGCAGCATGGACGGCTTGCCGCCGGGGCGACCGGGCCTCGCGGGTACGGCCGCCGCCGGGTCGACGCTCTCGGTCAGGTCCCAGCCGAGGGACTTCGCCACCTCCAGCATCTCGCGGATCATGGCGATGCCGAGTTCCCCGATGCCGGGAACCTCGTGCCAGCGGCCGAGTGGCAGGCGCGAGAGGGCGCAGAGCGGGTTGGCGGCGATGTTCAGCACCAGCTTCTCCCACATCGCCCTGCGGATGTCGGTGGTCACCTCGCCGTTGAGCCCGGCGCGGCGGAAGACCTCGGCCGCCGCGTCCGCCCGCGGCGAGATATCGCCCGTCGGCTCGCCGATGATCCAGCGGTTGCCGGCCGAATGGGCGATGACGCCGGGCTCGGTCACCGCGTTGGCGGAATAGACGACGCCGCCTAGGACGCTGTCCGGCCCGAGGTCGCGCCAGAGCTTCCCTTCGGGATCGAGCAATGGCAGCGAGCCGTCCTCGCTCATCCCGTGGTTCCACCACCAGGGCACGCCGTTGGTGAAGAACAGGGCGGCCGCGCCCGGTGCCAACAGGGCCTTCAGCGGCGCGGCGATGGAGGGCAGGGAATGCGCCTTCAGCGTCACCACCACCAGATCCTGCGGCGGCAGGGTGGAGGGATCGTCGGTCGCCGCATGCGGCTTGCCGCCCAGCGTCTGGCCGTCGCTGTGGAGGGTGATGCCCTTCTCGCGGATGGCGGCGAGATGGGCGCCGCGCGCCACGACGGAGACCTGCGCGTCGCCGGCCGCGATCAGCCGCGCCGCGGCATTGCCGCCCACGGCACCGGCGCCAAAGATACAGACCTTCATGAACGGCTCCGGGGGATCAGATGACGTTGAGTTCGAGCACCGGCTCGTTCCGCAGGATGCGGTCGAAGCCGAAGACGGAGAGGTCGAGGCTGCGATAGCCGCCGTGGACGATGAGTTCGGCCAGCGCGCGCCCGGCGGCGGGGGCCTGCTGCAGGCCGTGGCCCGAGAAGCCGTTGATGAACATCAGCCCGGCGACATCGGGATGGCGGCCGAGGATGGCGTTGTGGTCGAGGGTGTTGAAGTCGTAGTGCCCGGCCCAGGCGCGCATCTGGCGCAACTGCTCCATCGCCGGGATGCGCGTCGCCCAGGCCGGCCAGACGTAATTCTCGAACTCGTCGTGTGCCGGCTCGAAGTCGCCATGGGCGGCGGGATCGGGATCGTTCTCGCCGGGCCTCCAGCCGCCGATGACGAGATCACGCTCGGGGCGCATCCACACCCCCGAAGGATCGACGATCAGCGGCATGCGATCAAAGGTCTCGGGGCACTTCACCACGAAGACGGTGCGCTTGCGCGGCTCCACCGGCAGCGGAACGTCGATGGCCTGCGCGAGGCGCCCGGCCCAGGCGCCGGCCGCCAGCACCAGCGTGCCGCAGGAGCGCGCCGAGCCATCCTTCATCACCGCGCCGGTGACGCGGTCGCCTTCGCGGACGAGGGAGGCAACCTCGCCCTTCTCGTAGGTCGCGCCGGCCTCGCGGGCGGCCTTGCGGAAGAGGTCGAGCAGCATGGCGGCGTCCAACCAGCCCTCGCCGCTCTGGCCATAGGCGCCGAGCGCGATGTCCTCGGTCGAGATCCAGGGAAAGCGGGCCTTGAGTTCCTGAGGTCCCAGCAGGACGATGTCGGAGCCCTCGGCGGCCTGCGTTGTCCAGTTGGCCTCGAGCACGGCGCGTCCGCCCTCGGTGGCGAGGATCAGGTAGCCGCCCTCGCGGAAGCCGATGTCGGCGTCAGCGCCGAAGCGATCCTTCAGGCCCCGGATCACCTCGATGCCGAAGCGGCTCATGCGGATGTTCTCAGGGGTCGAGAACTGCTGACGGATGGAGGCCGCCGACAGGGTGGTGGAGGCCTCCGCATAGGTCGGGTCGCGCTCGATGACATGCACCGAGCCGGCGTAGCCGAGCTCTTTCTTGAGGAAATAGGCGGTGCAGGACCCCATGATCCCGCCGCCGACGATCAGCACGTCCGCGTGTGTCACGCTCAGTCTCTTCGGGTAAGCCGGTCTCGTTCGGAAGGACGATGGCATGCATGCTGCGATGCAGCTAGCCTCGCCTGCACATAGCCCACCTGATCCGCCATCGCCACCGCGCCGAGCCTGCCATGTCGAACCGTCCCCGCCGCTCCGTCCTCTACATGCCCGGCTCCAACGCCCGCGCGCTGGAGAAGGCCCGCACCCTGCCGGCCGACGTCGTCATCCTCGATCTCGAGGATGCCGTGGCGCCCGACGCCAAGGAGACGGCGCGGGCGCAGGTCGCCGCCGCGGTGACCCAGGGCGGCTTCGGCCACCGCGAGGTGGTGGTGCGCATCAACGGCCTCGACACCGCCTGGGGCGCCGAGGACCTCAAGGCCCTCGCGCCGACCGGCGCCGACGTCATCCTGATCCCCAAGGTCAACGCGGGGGCCGACCTCGTCGCCTCCGGCAAGGCCATCGCGAGCGCCGGCGCGCCGGACCACACGGCGGTCTGGGCGATGATGGAGACGCCGCTCGCCATGCTCAACGCAGGCAGCATCGCCGCCGCGGCGAAGGACCGCTCGACCCGGCTCTCCGGCTTCGTCATGGGCACCAACGACCTCGCCAAGGAGACCGGCGCCCGCATCGTTCCCGGCCGGGCGCCGATGAACGCCTGGCTGATGACCTCGCTCGCCGCCGCCCGGGCCTATGGCCTCGCCATCCTCGACGGCGTCTGGAACGAGATCGCCGACGAGGCCGGCTTTGCCCGCGAATGCGCCGAGGCGAGGGACATGGGCTTCGATGGCAAGACGCTGATCCACCCGAACCAGATCGCCCCCTGCAACGCCGCCTTCTCTCCCGCCGAGAAGGAGGTCGCCTGGGCCCGCACCATCATCGCCGCCTTCGACCTGCCGGAGAACGCCGCCAGGGGCGCCATCCAGGTGGAAGGGCGTATGGTCGAGCGCCTGCACGCCGACATGGCCCGCAAGCTCGTCGCCATCGCCGACGCCATCGCCGCCCGCGAGGCGACGCCCTGACCCTCGGCCGATCCGGCCGGTTGCCCCGACTCCCGCTTTCGTGAGAGACGGGGGCATGATGGTGTGTCCATGAGTGCGGCTGCGGCCGATATCGACGTGAAGCGGTTGCGCGAGGCCCTCGGCGCGCGGTCCATCGTGCTCGTCGGCCTGATGGGAGCGGGAAAGTCTTCCATCGGGCGGCGCCTCGCCCATCGTCTCGGCCTGCCCTTCGTCGATGCCGACGCCGAGATCGAGAAAGCGGCGGACCTGACCATCCCCGAGATTTTCGAGAAGCACGGCGAGGCCTATTTCCGCGCCGGCGAGGTGAGGGTGGTGGCGCGCATCCTGGATGCCGGGCCGCAGGTTCTGGCGACCGGCGGCGGCGCCTACATGAATCCCGAGACGCGCGCGCGCATCCGCGAGCGCGGCGTCTCGCTCTGGCTCAAGGCCGATCTCGACGTGCTGATGAAGCGCGTCAAGCGTCGCGGCGACCGGCCGCTTCTCAAGGCCGACGATCCGAAAGCCGTGCTGAGGCGGCTGATGGACGAGCGCTATCCCGTCTATGCCGAGGCGGAACTGACGGTCGTTTCCCGCGAAGCCTCCCACGACGATGTCGTCGAGGACGTTCTGGCCGCACTGGCGGGACATTTGCTGCAGGCGGCGGAACGAGGCACCCCATGACCCATCCCACCGCCGACACCGAAGGCCCGACGCGCGTCCCGGTTGCCCTCGGCGACCGCTCCTACGACATCCTCATCGGCTCCGGCCTGATCGCAGGGGCTGGCGCCACGCTCGCCGCCCGCTTTCCCGGCCGTGCCGTCGCCATCGTCACCGACGCCACTGTCGGAGGCCTGCATGGCCCCGCGCTGGAGGAAAGCCTCTCCGCTGCCGGGATCCGGCATCACCGCATCACCGTGCCGCCGGGCGAGGCGACCAAGCGCTTCGGCCAGCTCGAGGAGGTGGTCGACCAGATCCTCGCCCACCGGCTGGAGCGCGGCGACATCGTGCTGGCCCTCGGCGGTGGCGTGGTCGGCGACCTCGCCGGCTTCGCCGCGGCCATCGTCCGCCGCGGCATGGGCTTCGTGCAGATGCCGACCTCGCTGCTGGCGCAGGTCGATTCCTCCGTCGGCGGCAAGACCGGCATCAATTCCCGCCACGGCAAGAACCTCATCGGCGCCTTCTACCAGCCGGGCCTGGTCCTCGCCGACACCGACGTGCTCGACACGCTTTCCACCCGCGAGTTCCGCGCCGGCTATGCCGAGGTGGCGAAGTACGGCCTGATCGACGATCCCGGGTTCTTCTCCTGGCTGGAGGCCCACTGGCGGGGCGTGTTCCAGGGCGGCCGCGACCGCGTCCACGCCATCGCCACATCGTGCCGCGCCAAGGCGGCGGTCGTCGCCCGCGACGAGACCGAGACCGGCGACCGCGCGCTGCTCAACCTCGGCCACACCTTCGGCCACGCGCTGGAGGCCGCCACCGGCTATGACGGCAGCCGCCTCGTCCACGGCGAGGCGGTGGCCATCGGCATGTGCCAGGCCTTCCGCTTCTCGGCGAAGCTCGGCCTCTGCGCCCCGGTCGAGGCGGTGCGCATGGCCAACCACCTGAAGGTGGTCGGCCTGCCCACCGAACTCCACGAGATCCCCGGCGGCGTCGGCGATGTCGACCGGCTGATGACAGCGATCGGCCAGGACAAGAAGGTGTCGCGCGGCAGGCTCACCTTCATCCTGGCGCGCGACATCGGCGAGAGCTTCATCGCCAGGGACGTCGATGCGGCGACCGTGAGGGAGTTCCTGGCCGAGGAACTGGTGCGTGACTGAAGCGATGACGGGAGAGCTGGCCATCCGGCCCGCCGGGCTTCCGGACGCTCCCGCCATGGTGGACCTGCTCAATGCCATCATCCGCAAGGGCGGGACCACTGCCCACCGCGTCCCGTTCGACGTCGACCGGATGATCGCCGACTACATCGCGCCCGCACGCGGCATCGCCTGCCACGTCGCGGGGCGCAACGGTGCCATTGTCGGCTTCCAGGCGCTGGAATGGACCGATCCGGACTGGGCCGGCGCCAATCCGCTACAGGCCGACTGGGCGCTTGTCGCGACCTTCGTCGCGGTCGGCACTCAGGGCCAGGGGATCGGCAGCCGCCTCTTCGCCGCGACCCGGGAGGCGGCGCGTGCTGCCGGCGTCCGCATGATCGACGCCACCATCAGGCGCGAGAACCGGGGCGGACTGGCCTACTATTCCCGCATGGGCTTCGAGGACTACTGGTCCGACACCGAGGTGATCGCGAAGAAGCGGGCACCCTGATCTCCGCGGGGTGCGCTTCTTGACCACGCTTCCCATCCTTTGCCTCAACGGGCAAAGGCATTAGGTCTAGGTGCGGAATTTCCATCCTTCCCGTGGGACAGGGGCGTGGCCGTCGAGGCCCGGAGCATCATGGACGAGCTTGCGATCAACCCCTGGCTGGCAATGGGCCTCATTGCCTTCTGCCTGCTGTTGTCGGCCTTCTTCTCGGGTGCCGAAACCGCCATGTCGGCCGCCTCCAAGGCGCGCATGCTCGCGCTGGAGAGTGGTGGCGACGTCCGCGCCGGCATCGTCAGCCGCCTGCTCGACACCCGCGAGCGGCTGATCGGCGCCATGCTGGTCGGCAACAATGTGGTCAATGTCGGCGTGTCGGCCTTCGCCACCTCGCTCTTCGTCTCGGTCGTCGGGGCAGAGGGCGTGATCTATGCGACGGCGGTCATGTCCGTGCTCATCATCGTCTTCGCCGAGGTGCTGCCAAAGACGGTGGCGATCACCCGGCCGGAGCAGACGGCTCTGGTCTTCGCCCGGCCGATCTCGATCGTCGTGGCGCTCTTCGGCCCCGTGCTGATCGCCGTCGAGGCCATCGTCCGGGGCGTGCTGCGCCTGTTTGGCATGCGCATCAACGAGAACCAGAACGTCCTCACCGGCGCCGAGGAGCTCCGCGGCACGGTCGACCTGATGCACAAGGAGGGCTCGTTCGGGAAGCTCGACCGCGACATGCTCGGCGGCATCCTCGACCTCAAGGACCTCACCGTCGAGGACGTCATGGTCCACCGCACCAAGATGGTGACCATCGATGCCGGCGATGCGCCTGAGAAGGTGGTCCGCGACGTGCTTGCCGCCCCCTATACCCGCATTCCCCTGTGGCGCGGCACGCCGGAGAACATCATCGGCGTGCTGCACGGCAAGGACCTGTTGCGGGCGCTGGCGGCGGCCGGCGGCGACGTCGGCAAGATCGATCCCTCGAGCCTCGCCCTGCCGGCCTGGTTCGTGCCCGATTCCACCAGCCTTCAGGACCAGCTGAAGGCCTTCCTCCGGCGCAAGACGCATTTCGCCTTCGTCGTCGACGAGTATGGCGAGGTGATGGGCCTCATCACGCTGGAGGACATCATCGAGGAGATCGTCGGCGACATCAAGGACGAGCACGACGTGCAGGTCACCGGCGTCCGCCCGCAGGCCGACGGCTCGGTCAATGTCGACGGCGCTGTGCCGGTGCGCGACCTCAACCGTGCCATGGACTGGCGGCTGCCCGACGAGGAGGCGACCACCATTGCAGGCCTCGTCATCCACGAGGCGCGGTCCATCCCCGAAACCGGCCAGACCTTCACCTTCCACGGCTTCCGCTTCCAGGTGCTGCGCCGCCAGCGCAACCGCATCACGGCGCTGAAGATCACGCCGCTCGACCGGGTGGCGTGATGGCGCCGCGCGGCATCGCAGGACGCATCGGGTCAGGGAGGTGGCGATGACGCAGGAACAGGGGCCGATGATCGCTCTGATCGCCCACGACCAGAAGAAGCCTGACATGCTGGCCTGGGCCCGGCGCCATCACCGCAGCCTGGCCGGTCGCCCTCTGGTCGCGACCGGCACGACCGGATCGCTGCTGAAGGCGGACATGCCCGATCTCGACATCCTCTTGATGAAGAGCGGCCCGCTTGGCGGCGACCAGCAGATCGGCGCCCTCATCGTCGAGGGGCGCGTCAGCCTGCTGGTCTTCCTCGTCGACCCGCTGTCGCCGCACCCCCATGACGTGGATGTCAAGGCGCTGACGCGGCTCGCCGTCGTCTATGACGTGCCCATGGCCTGCAACCTGGCGACCGCCGACCGCCTCATCGCCACGACGTGAGGTCTCATTCCCCCGGCGCCTTCGTCTCCAGCGCCAGGGCATGGACCCGGCCCTTCAGCTCGGCGTCGAGCACCTGGTTGACCATGCGGTGACGCTCGACCCGCGACTTCCCGGCAAAGGCCGCTGAGACCAGCCTGACGCGGAAATGCGTCTCGCCGCCCTCCCGCCAGCCGCCGTGGCCGCGATGGTTCTCGCTCTCGTCGACGACCTCGAGGGCCTGCGGCGCGAAGGCCGTCGTCAGCTTGCCGGTCATGGTGGCGCGCACGCTCATCGCTCTCTCCTGCTTCGATCGGCATATCGGCGACAGCCGGCCCTGCCGCAACCCCGTCGCGCCTCCGGCCGCCTTGCCGGAGGCGTCGCCGCTCTGATACACCCCCCGCAACGAGCCCATAGGGGGAAACCCATGCAGAAGTTCACGGTCCTGACCGGCGTCGCGGCGCCCATGCGCACCATCAATGTCGACACCGACATGATCATCCCCAAGCAGTACCTGAAGACCATCAAGCGCACTGGTCTCGGCAAGGGCCTGTTCTCCGAGGCGCGCTACAAGGACGACGGCTCGGAAAATCCCGACTTCGTGCTGAACAAGCCCGCCTATCGCAACGCCCAGGTGCTCGTCGCCGGCGACAACTTCGGCTGCGGCTCGTCGCGCGAACATGCCCCCTGGGCGCTGCTCGATTTCGGCATCCGCTGCGTCATTTCCACCAGCTTCGCCGACATCTTCTACAACAACTGCTTCAAGAACGGCGTCCTGCCGATCAAGGTCAAGCCGGAGGAGCTGGAGAAGCTGTTCGAGGACGCCGATCGCGGCTCCAACGCCACACTGACGGTCGATCTCGAGGCGCAGGAGATCCGCGGCCCCGACGGCGGCGTCATCAAGTTCGACATTGACCCCTTCCGCAAGCATTGCCTGCTCAATGGTCTCGATGACATCGGCCTGACCATGGTCAAGGAGAAGGCCATCGGCCAGTTCGAGACGACCGTCTCCGCTGCCCGTCCCTGGCTCTGAGAGCCGCGCCCCCAAGAGGAGCCCGCTATGGAACGCCGCCTTATCTCCACGGGCTCTCCCTTCGAGAAGACCGCCGGCTATTCGCGGGCCGTGGTGCAGGGCGGCTTCGTCTTCGTCGCCGGCACCACCGGCTATGACTATGCCACCATGCAGTTGCCCGACACGGTGGAGGCGCAGGCCCGCAACTGCCTGAAGACCATTGCGGCGACGCTGCGTGAGGCGGGGACCTCCATGGCCGAGGTGGTGCGCGCCACCTACTACATCACGGACGCCGCCGACGCCGACAAGGTGTTCCCGATCTTCGGCGAGATGTTTGGCGACATCCGCCCGGCCGCGACGCTCCTCGTCGTCGCCGGCCTGCTGAAGCCCGAGATGAAGATCGAGATCGAGGTCACCGCCGCCATGCCGGCGACGGCCGCGCCCGACGCCATCTTCTCCTGACCCCGCAGCCCGGCGGACCGATCATGACCGAGACCAAGACGCCGAGCCTCGCCGACCTGCGCGGCGAGATCGACCGCATCGACGGTGCCATGCATGCGCTGCTGATGGAGCGCGGCCAGATCATCGAGAAGCTCATCGAGGTGAAGAAGACCGCCGAGACCGGCTCCGCCTTCCGCCCGGCGCGCGAGGTCGAGGTCGTCCGCCGTCTGGTGGAGAACCACAAGGGCCTGCTGCCGGTGGAACTGGTCGTGCAGATCTGGCGGCAGATCATCTCCACCTTCACCTATGTGCAGTCGCCGCACT
>CAZPMD010000075.1:9810-21151 GCA_964587395.1 uncultured Hyphomicrobiales bacterium | reverse complement strand
AGACCATGGCCAAAGTGCTGTTCATCGAGGCGAGCCCGCGCAAGGGCCGCTCCTATTCGACCCAGGCCGCCACCCATTTCCTCGATGCCTACAAGGCGGCCCATCCCGGTGACACCGTCGAGGTGCTCGATCTCTGGAAGGCGGACCTTCCGGCCTTCGACGGCGCCACGCTCGACGCCAAGTATGCCGTCATGGGCGGAAAGGACTTCACCGCCGAGCAGGCCCAGGCCTGGGCGAAGGTCGTCGCCGCCGCCGACCACTTCAAGGCGGCCGACAAGATCGTCATCGCGACGCCGATGTGGAACTTCTCGGTTCCCTATGTGCTGAAGCACTACATCGACGTCATCGCCCAGCCGGGCCAGACCTTCGGCTGGTCGCCCGACCAGGGATATTTCGGCCTGGTGAAGGGCAAGCCGGCGCTCGTTGTCACGGCGTCCATGGGCGCCTATGGCCCCGGCAGCGGTGCCGAAGCCATCGACTTCCAGAAGCCCTATATCGAGTGGATGCTGAAGTTCTTCGGCTTCGAGACCATCCATTCGCTGCAGGTGGTCAACACCGGCATGCCGGATTCGGCCGAGGCCTCGCTCGCCGAGGCCAAGGCGAAGGCCGGGACGCTCGCCAAGAGCTTCTGAGCCCCGACGCAGTGACGGGATGGGCGGGTGCCGCGACGGTGCCCGCCCTATTGCTTCAGCGGCCCCGTGCTGCCGCGCACCACCAGGGTCGGGGGCAGGATGATGCGGGCGGCCGGCAGCGCCGGGTTCACGGTGCGCACCAGCACACGCTCGCAAGCCCGGCGTCCCTGCTCGCTCGGATGGGTGGAGACCGTGGTGAGCCCGGGTGCCCACATGGCGGCCTCACGGACGTCGTCGGCACCCACGACCGAGAAGTCGCGCCCCGCCTCCCGCCCGCGCTGGCGCAGGCCCATCATCACGCCGAAGGCGATGAGGTCGTTCATGCAGACGGCGGCGGTCGGCGGCTCGGCGAGGTCGAGCAGCGCCTGGATGCCGGCAAAACCCGTGTCGCGTGTGCCGAGCCCGGTCACCATCAGTGCCGGATCGAAGGGAAGGCCTTTCTCGGCGAGCCACGCCCGGTAGGTGATGCGCCGGTTGCGGCCCGTCGACATGGTGTCGTTGCCGCCGACCACCGCGATGCGGCGGTGGCCGAGGTCGTAGAGATGGTCGAGCGCGAGGCGGGTGGCGACGCCGTCGTCAGAGGCGACGACGTCGAGGCCGATCCCCTCGATCTCGCGAGTGATCTGCACCACGGGAATGCCTGCCGCGGCGATCATCGTCAGCGCCACGCCCGTCGAGCCGTTGGCCGGGCAGAGGATCATGCCGTCGGGGCGATATTCCTTCAGCGTCGCGAGAACCCGGTCCTGCTTGGCCGGATCGTCCGAGTAGGTGCCGAGGAGGACGGTGTGGCCGGAGCCGGCGAGGGTTTCCTCGATCGCCGCGAGAATCTCGCCGAAATAGGGGTTCACGACGTCGTTGACCCCGACCGCGATCATGTTGGTGCGGGCCGTGCGCAGGCTGGCGGCAGAGCGATTGTAGACATAGCCGAGGCTGCGGGCGAGGTCTTGAACCTTCTCCCGCGTCGCCTCCGCCACCAGCGGGCTTGCCCGCAGGGCCAGCGAGACGGTGGCCGTCGACACGCCGAGACGCTCGGCAATCTGCTGCAGCGTGACCCGGCCGGGCCGCGCCAGTTCGCCCGTCATGTCATTCATCCGAGCCTCCCCCAAAACTCAAGATTAAATATCCAATTCAAGTTTTGAAAGCGCAATTCAATCGTTTTACCCCTCGTCCATCCGATGGAGTGAGGTTAGGCTTCCGTCCAAACAAGCATGATCGGGAGGATCACATGAGCAAGGCACGGATCGGCTTCATTGGCGTCGGGCTGATGGGCCACGGCATGGCGAAGAACATCGTCGAGAAGGGCTATCCCCTCACCGTGGTCGCCAACCGCAACCGCGAGCCGGTCGAGGACCTGGTCAAGCGCGGCGCGACGGAAGCGAAGAGCATCCGTGCCGTGGCGGAGGCCAGCGACGTGGTGTTCATTTGCGTCACCGGCTCGACCCAGGTGGATGCCGTGGTGAACGGACCCGACGGGCTGCGCGCGGGAGCCCGCAAGGGTCTGACGATCGTCGACTGCTCGACCTCAGAGCCCACGCTCACCCGCCGCCTCGCTGCGGACCTCGCCGGGATCGGCGTGACTTTCCTCGACGCGCCGCTGTCGCGCACGCCGAAGGAGGCCTGGGAGGGCAAGCTCGACGTGATGACCGGCGGCGCCGAGGCCGATCTCGCGAAGGTCCACGACGTCATCGCCTGCTTCGCGGGCCGGATCGTCCATGTCGGTCCGGTCGGGGCCGGGCACACCATGAAGATCGTCAACAACTTCGTGTCGATGGGCTATGCCGCGCTCTACGCCGAGGCGCTGTCGGTGGCGAAGGCCAACGGCGTGGCACCGAAGGCGATGAATGCTGTTCTGTCAGGCGGCCGGATGGACTGCGGCTTCTACCAGACCTTCTTCAAGTACGTCATCGAACGTGATGAGAACGCTCACAAATTCACCCTCGCCAATGCCCACAAGGACATGCGCTATTGCGCCGCCATGGCGGAGGCCTCGGGGATCGCAAACCCGATGGGCAATGCAGTGAAGAACTACTTCGCGATGGCGGAAGCCCAGGGCAACGGCGGCAAGTACGTGCCGATGCTCTCCGACGAGGTGGCGCGCTGGAACGGCGTCAAACTGCTCGACTGAGGCAAGGCTCGCCTGCCGAGCCGGCCGGCGGGACCTCGCGCCGGGCCGGTGCCAATTCTGCCGGGCAGAAGGCGCCGGACTGGCTGGCGGGCGTTCGCAAACCTTGCGCGGGCGGGGAATTTCCCTATGTTCCCCGCACGTTTTCCACCCATGATCCAGGGATCGGCCCGTGGTCACCTATGTCGAGGCCAGTGCGGCGCAGATGCGCAAGAATGGCCAGATCAAGCTCTATGGCGAGGACGCCTTCGCCGGCATGCGCAAGGCTGGCCGCCTCGTCGCGGAATGCCTCGACATGCTGGTCGACGAGGTCAAGGAAGGCGTGCCCACGGAGCGCATCGACCGCCTCGTCTTCGAATTCGGTCTCGACCACGGCGCCTATCCGGCGACGCTGATGTATCGCGGCTACGAGCATTCCTGCTGTACCTCGATCAATCATGTGGTCTGCCACGGTATTCCCAACGAGAAACCGTTCCGCGATGGCGACATCGTCAATGTCGACGTCACCTTCGTGCTGGACGGCTGGCATGGCGACGCCTCGCGCATGTATGCGATTGGCGCGATCCCGCGCCGGGCCGAGCGCCTGATCGACGTCACCTATGAATCGCTGCTGCGCGGCGTCGCGGCGGTGAAGCCGGGCAACACGGTCGGCGACATCGGCCACGCGATCCAGAGCTATGTCGAGCCGCAGCACATGAGCGTGGTGCGCGACTTCTGCGGCCACGGCGTCGGCAAGCTGTTTCACGACGAGCCCAACATCGTCCATCTCGGACGGCCGGGCGAAGGCAGCCTCCTGAAGCCGGGCATGATCTTCACCATCGAGCCGATGGTGAACCTCGGCCGCCCGCACGTGAAGGTGCTCTCCGACGGCTGGACGGCGGTGACCCGCGACCGCTCCCTCTCCGCCCAGTTCGAACATACCGTGGGCGTCACGAAGGACGGCGTCGAGGTGTTCACGCTCTCCCCGAAGGGCCTCGACAAGCCGCCGGTGCGCCGCGCCGACTGACGCACCTTGTCGCCGCCCCTAGAGGCGGCGCTCGGGCAGCGGATTCTGCTCGCTCTCGCGGATCATGCCGCGCAGACGGCGCCAGATGCGCTCGGCCAGGCTGAGAGCACGGTCGACCTCCGCATCGCTCGGCAGGTTGAGGCCCTGATCGCCGCCCGGCTGGACCGGGCGGGCCGCCTGGGCGCCGCCCCGCTTCAGCGAGTCGACCTCCGCCTTGAGCCGCTCGATCTCCTGCTCGAGCGCGATCTTGTCGTCAGGCACGAGGCGGCAGGTGAAGCTGCCGGAGCCGCGCGAGCACAGCGACATGTGGCCCGTGCGGGTATCCATGCGCAGCAGCCCTTCGGGTGTCTCCCGCAGGATGAAGCGGCCAGCCGCATCGCCGGGCGCGGCGGGAACGGCTCCCGGCGTCTGGCCAAGGGCCGGCAGCGTCACAGCCGGCGCGACAGCAAGGGCGGCGAGGAGGAGAAGGCGGGCGCGCATGGCGGAAGCTCCCTGTGCTCAGGCCTCGCATCCTAGCCACCATCATGTCGCGACGATGGCCCGCAGATGAACCGCGGCCGAACGCTCAGCCGGCGCGATGCTCGTGTGGGCCGTGGCGGTGCCCGGCCTCGCCGTCCCCGTCGTGATCGTGGTCGTGCCCGTGCGCCATGAGTGCTCCCAGATCCTCGCCGCTGCGCCATTCGCGGATTGCCTGGCCGAGGATGAGAGAGGACGAGTGGAGGAACAGGCCGGCCATGATGAAAGCGACGACGAGGTCGGGCCAGGGGCTCGCGAGCCACCAGACGAGCAGGGCTGCGACCATCACCACGACGTTGCCGATCGCATCGTTTCGCGAGCAGAGCCAGACAGAACGGACGTTGGCGTCTCCGTCCTTGTAGCGCGCGAGAAGCAGCACGCTGGCGAGGTTGGCGGCCAGGGCGAGGAATCCGATGGCGCCCATGAACTCCGCCCGCGGCAATCCGAACACCAGCACTTGCCAGAGTGTGGAGCCGAAGACCCAGAGGCCCATGACCAGCAGGCTCGCGCCCTTGATGAGGGCGGCCGAGGAGCGCACCCGCAGACTGTGGCCGATCACCGCCAGCGACAGGCCGTAGGTCAGCGTGTCGCCAAGGAAATCGAGCGCGTCGGCCTGCAGAGCCTGCGATCCTGCGAGGCGGCCGGCCAGCGTTTCGATCAGGAACATCGCCGCATTGATGGCGATGACGATCCACAGCACGCGGCGATAGCGCGGATCGGTGCCGTCGAAGCCGCCGGCCCCATGTTCCGAACTGCAGCAGGACGCCATGCTCATTCTCCCGAAGCCTCACGCAAGCCCGACGCGGTTGCATGTCACGGCGACGGCTCTACATCCTCTAGTGACTAGAGGATCAAGAGGCTATGTCGATGAGCAAAATGCCTGCCGGCGCACCGGGGAGAAGCGACCTCTCCATCGGCGCCCTTGCCCGTCATACGGGGGTCAAGGTGCCGACCATCCGCTACTATGAGCAGATCGGTCTGATGCCGCCGGCTCTGCGCTCGGATTCGAACCGGCGCCTCTACGGCCCTGAAGATGTCCAGCGCCTCGCCTTCATCCGGCACGGGCGGGACCTCGGCTTCGAGACCGATGAGATCCGGCAGCTCATATCCCTCACCGGCGACCCGGATCATCCCTGCGCCGAGGCCGACGCCATCGCCCGCCGGCATCTCGTCGACATTGATGCCAAGATCGCGCGGCTGACGGCGATGCGCGGCGAGATCGCCCGGATGGTGGACAGCTGTTCGCACGGCGCCATCGCGACCTGCCGGGTCATCGAGGTGCTGGCGGACCACGACCTTTGCAGCCACGAGCGTCACTGACCTGCGGTCGGCAGGCCGCTACCTGAAGGTCGCCCGGAGCCTCAGCAGCGCATCGCCCGCCCAGCCGCGGGCCTGGCGGATCCAGAGAGCGAAAGGCAGGAGCAGCAGCTTCGCCGGATCGGTATCGGGAACACCGTCGCGCTGCGCCCCCATCGGCTCGGTGCAGCTGTCGTGCCGATGGTAGGTGCCGAACATCAGGTCGAAGAGCGGGATCATGTTCGCGAGGTTCTTGCCATAGGCCTCCGGCGCGTCGGCATGGTGCCAGCGATGGAACCGCGGCGAGGCGATCAGCCAGTTCAGCGGACCGTGGTCGATGTCGAGCTCGAGATGGACATAGGCCGTGTGGAGGGATGCGACGACATAGGCTGCGACGATCAGGCCGGTCGGTATGCCGATCCAGGTCAGCAGCACGATGTAGAAGAGCTTCATCGTCACCACCTCCAGCAGATGCACCCGGAAGGCTGTGAAGCCGTTCACATGGGTGTCCGAATGGTGGACGGCGTGGATCGGCCAGCCGAGCGGCGTGTGCAGCGCGCGATGGCACCAGTAGTCGGCGAAATCCTTGGCGATGATCCCCACGATGGCGACGACAAGCCAGGGCATGCCCTGCCAGAAGCTCTGGGGAATGGAGGGGATGCCGAGCTGGCCGTAGCCGCGGGCCACCATGTCCGCGAGGACATAGACGACCGGCGCCATCACGATGTTGAAGGCCAGGACGGAGAGCGAGGCGAGACTGTTGCGCAGGGCGGCAGGGGACAGGACGCGCGCGCGCATTCCCATCAGCACAGCCAGGATGGTGAAGGCCGTGACGAAGCCGAGCACCCACAGCATGCTGGGGCTCAGCAGGAACGAACGGTAGATCGCCAGAAGCGAGGTGAGCGTGTCGGCGGCCATGGGCGACTCCGGGGCGCCGCACGCCCCCGCCCTTTTTCTAGGCCAGCATGCTTGCGGAATGGTTGACGCGGCGGTCCCTCCAACAGCGGAGCCCGGGCCCCCTTGATGGCGTCGCGCGGATCGGCTGCAGTCCTGCGGCGGACCACCTGTCCGACAGCGTCCCCCTGCCCCCGGTGCATGTCATGCCGCCAGCCCCCCGTCCCACCGCAGATGCTGCGCAGAACCCGGCACCGGCCGAGACGCTCTCGTCCCGGCCCGGCTGGGAAGCGGCGGGACCGCTGACGCTCAGGCGCGAGGCTCGTTTCGGCGACCGGATCGTCTCCTGCTTCGCTGACCGCCCCCGCAGCCTCCCCGGCCTTCTCCTCAAGGCTGTCGCGCGCAACCCGGGGGGCGAGGCTGTGGTCTGCGAGGACTTGCGCCTCACCTATCGGGAGCTCGACCTGGAGGTCCGGCGGATGGCCGCGGCGCTTGCTGCGGAGGGCATCGCACGCGGCGACCGCGTCGCCATGCTCATCGGCAACCGCCCCGAGTTCGTGACCGTCCTCTTCGCCCTCGCCCATATCGGCGCCGTGGCGGTGCCGATGGGTCTCAGGCTGCAGACGCCGGAGATCGCCCACGTCCTCAACGACTGCGGCGCGCGCTTCCTCATCCACGAGGCCGAGCTCGCCGACCGCATCCCGGAGCCGACGGCGACGCCGCAGCTGTCGCGGCGCTGGACCGTCGGCAGCGACCATGCCGGCGCGACCCGCCTCTGCGACATCCGAGCTGCCCATGAGGAGGCGGCGGAGCCGGCGCAGGCCGCTCCCCACGAGGAGGACACGGCGGTCATCCTCTACACCTCGGGCACGACCGGCCTGCCCAAGGGCGCCATGCTGACCCATCTCGGCATCGTCCATTCCTCGCTCGTCTTTGCGCGGTGCATGGGCCTGACGGCGGTCGACCGGTCGCTCGCCGCGGTGCCGCTCAGCCACGTCACCGGGCTCGTCGCCAACATCACCACCATCGTCCAGGCCGCCGGGACGCTGATCATCATGCCGGCCTTCAAGGCGGCCGATTTTCTCGCGCTGGCCTCGCGCGAGCGCATGACCCAGTCGGTGCTGGTGCCGGCCATGTACAACCTGTGCCTTCTGCAGCACGATTTCGACGCCTACGACCTCTCGGCCTGGCGCATCGGCGGCTATGGCGGGGCGCCCATGCCGACCCCGACCATCGAAAGGCTCGCCGAGCGCTGCCCCGGCCTGCAGCTGATCAACGCCTACGGCGCCACCGAGACGACCTCGCCCTCGACCATGATGCCGCCGCGCTTCACTGCCACCCACGGCCACAGCGTCGGGATCGCCGTGCCGGGCGCGGACATCCTCGTGGTCGACGACCAGGGCCGAGAGCTGCCGCCCGGCGAGGTCGGCGAGATCTGGATCGGCGGGCCACACGTGGTGAAGGGCTACTGGAACAACCCGAAGGCCACCGCGGACGGTTTCACCGCCGGCTACTGGCACTCTGGCGACGTCGGCTGCATCGACGCCGAGGGCTTCGTGCAGGTCCTCGACCGCAAGAAGGACATGATCAACCGCGGCGGCTACAAGATCTTCACCGCCGAGGTGGAGACGGTGCTGGTGGCCTGCCCGGGGATCATCGAGTGCGCCGTGGTGGCGGTGCCCTGCCCGGTCCTCGGAGAGCGCGTCCATGCCTTCGCCGTCACCGGCCCCGACGGCCCGTCGCCGGACACCATCCGGGCGTGGTGCGCGGCCCGTCTCTCCGACTACAAGGTGCCGGAGACCCTGACGCTGCAGGTCGAACCCCTGCCCCGCAACGCCAATGGCAAGGTGATGAAGCGCATCCTGCGGGAGACCCTGAGCGCCGATACCACCCTTTGATCGCGCCGAGGCAACGGCTGCTGCGCGCCGCCGGTCTGGTGGATGGACCGCAACCGGGGAGAAGCGCCGTCGGCGCCCTCCTTCGGGAGAGGGTTTTCTTCCCTTTGATGGTCGTTCTTTTGGAATTTTTCTTTTATTTTCGCGCCAATGTTGCCTCTCACATAGAACATTTTTATCAACTCTCGACCTGCGGCCACCCCTGGTGCCGCGTCCAACTCCGAGGTCGGCCATGTCCGTTTCAACCACCCGCCGCACCATTCTCGCGATCGCGGCCGGTCTGGCCGCTCCCGCGCTGCGGCTGACCCCCGCCTTCGCCCAGTCCGTCCGCACCCGCGTGGGGGTCATTCCGATCATCGGCTCCTCGCCGATCTTCGTCGTCGACAGGGAGGGCTGGGCGCGCGAGGCGGGGCTCGACCTCGCCTTCACCACTTTCGAGTCTGGCCCGGCGATGATCCAGGCGCTGGCCTCCGGCACCATCGACGTCTATGCGGCCGGCGTCGCGCCGCTCGGCGTCGCCCGCGCCCGCGGCGTCGACGTGAAGGTCGTCGCCTCCACGGCCACCGGCGAGAACGTCTTCGTCGCGACGCCGCGCCTCGCCGCCCACTTCAAGCCGGGCGTCTCCCATGCCGAGGCTTTCCGCAGCTATCGCGCCGTCACCGGCAGGCGCGCCCGCCTCGCCACCCAGCCGCCGGGCTCGGTGCCCAACACCACCCTGCAGTACTGGCTCTGGGAGCAGATCAAGGCCGACCGCGCCGATGTCGAGGTGGTCGCCACGGGCATCGACGCGACGCAGCAGGCGGTCCTTGCCGATGCGGTCGAGGGTGCCACCATCCGCGAGCCGGCTCTCACCATCGTCCAGAAGCGCAATCCGGCGATCCGGCTGATCGCCGTCGGCGACGAACTCTTCCCGGGGCAGCCCGGCAGCGTGGTGGCCGTGTCCGGCGCCTTCCTCGCCCGCAACGAGGACAAGGTGCAGGGGCTGGTCAACGGCCTCGTGCGCGCCGGCGCCCTGCTGACCCGCGACCCCGACAGGGCGGCGCCGCACGTGGCGGCGAACCTCGCCAAGGGCATCGTCGACCTCGACACCATTCGCGCCGCGCTGAAGTCGCCGGCGAGCAAGTTCACCATCGACCCCCGCGCCATCATCGCCCCCACCAAGGCCATGCAGGACTACCAGGTCACCCTCGGCTCGCTGAAGGAGGCTGTGCCCCTGGACCCGCTGTTCGAGAGCCGATTCTTCGAGAAGGCGCCGGTGGCGACCTGACACGGCGGGATCGCTTCGGGAACCTGCAACATGACAGATGTCACCGTGTCCGCCGCCGCCGCGGCGCCACCCGGCGCTCCGCAAGCCCTGGGTGGCCTGCGGCGCATCGGCCTCGCCGCCCTGGGCCTCGGGCTCTTCGTCCTGGTCTGGGAAGCCCTCCCCCGCCTCGGCCTGTTCAACCCCCTGCTGCTGCCGGGCCCGAGCGCGGTCCCGGCCGCCTTCTGGGCCGAGTTGCGGTCGGGCGCCTGGTCGGCGGCGGTCGGCGCCAGCCTGCAGCACTACACGATCGGCCTGGTGGTCGGGGCACTGCTGGGCCTCGTGCTGGGTGTCGCCACAGGCATGTCGCGGACGGCGGAGGACTTGACCGCCTGGATCGTGCGGGTGCTGAGGCCCATTCCGGGGCTCGCCTGGGTGCCCTTCGCCATCATCTGGTTCGGCGTCAGCCAGTCGGCGGCGGTCTTCATCATCGCGCTCGGCGTGTTCTGGATCGTCTTCTTCGCCGCCCACGGCGCGGTCCGCGACGTCGACCGGGACCTGATCGAGGTGGCCAATGCCTTCGGCTTCCGCTCGGCGCGCGAACGCCTGTTCAAGATCCTGCTGCCGGCCGCGATGCCCGGCATCCTCGTCGGTCTCAGGACCTCGCTCGGCCAGGCCTGGATGGCGGTGGTTGCGGCCGAGATCTTCGGCGTGCCCGGCGTTGGCCAGCGGATGATCCAGGCCTCGAGCCTTCTCGCGACGGAACTGGTCGTCGTCTACATGCTGACCATGGCCGCACTCTATGGGCTGCTCGATACGATCTTCGTCGCCATTCAGGGATGGGTCCTCAGGTGGAAAGCGTGATCGACATCTCCGGCCTGTCGCTCGCCTTCGAGCGGGACGGCCAGCGCAACGAGGTTCTGCGCGGCCTTGATTTGGCTGTGCCTCGCGGCGCCTTCATCGCCATCGTCGGCTCCTCCGGCGTCGGCAAGTCGACGCTGCTGCGCGTGCTGATCGGCCTTGCCACCGCCAGTTCCGGCACGGTCAAGGTCGCCACCCGGTCGGATCAGCGCCAGCCGCTCGCGCTGGTCTTCCAGGATTCCCGCCTGCTGCCCTGGCGGTCCGTTCTCGACAATGTCGCCTTCGGACTGGAGGGCAGCGGCCTCGCCAAGGCGGAGCGCCGCCGGAAGGCCCGCGACGCGCTGGTGATCGTGGGCCTCGCCCATCTCGCCGGTCGCTGGCCGCACCAGATCTCCGGCGGGCAGCGCCAGCGCGTCGCACTCGCCCGGGCGCTCGCGGTGGAACCCGAGGTGCTGCTGATGGACGAACCCTTCTCCGCGCTGGATGCCATCACCCGCGAGGGCCTGCAGGACGAACTCGTCCGCATCTGGCAGGCAACCGGCAAGACCATCCTCTTCGTCACCCACGACATCGAGGAAGCGACCTATCTCGCAGACCGCGTCGTGGTCCTCGCCGGCACGCCCGGCCGCGTGGTCGCCGACCAGTTCATCGACGCCCCCCGGCCCCGGCAGCGCAGCGAGGCGCGGGAGCCCTCGCTGGTGGCCGGCATCCGCCAGCACATCGGCGGCGAAACCCTGATCGATGGAACGGGAATCTGACGCGGCACACGGTCGCCACGCGCGTCGAGGATCGAGGCGCAGCCGCGCCTAGTCGTGGCCCTCGTCGAGCAGCCGGTCGAGCAGGTCCGTGAACTCCTTCTTCTGCAGGCTCCCGGTG
>CAZPMD010000075.1:0-9800 GCA_964587395.1 uncultured Hyphomicrobiales bacterium | reverse complement strand
GGCGACGACGATCACGTTCTCGCCGATCCAGTCGTCGAGCAGCGCGAGTTCGGCCAGCGCCGCCGGAGTGGAACAGGTGATGACGCGGCCAGCCACCTTCACCCCGTACCGCTCGAGGGCCAGGAAGCTGCGCGACAGGGTTTCGGGCGTCATCCCGAGATAGCTTGCCAGCTTCGATTTCTCGCAGGGAACGTGGGCGACAAGCGCGCCGCCCTGCTCCTGACCATTGCGCAGCACCCAGGCAGCGAGCCGCTCGCCACCGGTCCGCACCTTCTGGTCCTTGAGCTGCCGGACGATGCCGCGATAGCGCTCCGCCATCTCCCTCACGACCGAACTGGCGAAGGAGACGTCACGCTCGAAGACGTGACGGATGGCGGGAGCCGGGATCATCAGGATGCGCGAGGCCTCGAGCGTGCGCGCCGACTGCAGATAGACCTTGTCGACGATCACGGCCGCCAGGATGAAGGTGGAGACGGGCGACAGGAAGCCGATGGTGCACTCGCGCCCGTCATGGCGGGTGAACATCTCCACCAGGCCATCCACGACGATGTGCAGGAAATCGGCCTGTTCACCCTCCTGGATCAACTGCGCCTGGGCGGGGAAGCGCTGAAGGAAGGCGGCCTGCAGGAGAGAATCGAAGGCGCCGTCGCTCATCCCCGCGAACAGCGGCAATTCACGCACCGTCTGGATGTCTGAAGCGCGCAACGGCAGGACCCTCTTCCGGGCATCCTGATTAGATTTTGACAAATGTCAAATGCTTCGACTTATACAATCAATCCGATTCACAATATTAGTTGATACAAGAAACGACAGTAGTCAATCATCGCTTTTTTTGGTGCGCCGCAAGATATGACTTTGATTTCAATCAATACAATTCGCGTCGATCCATCCTTCTGTTGTGCCGTTCAACGCGGCCCGTGCGCCGCGCCCGCCAGCGAAGGCCACTGCCATGACTCGCGAGCCGTCCGTATCCCCTTCCGATCAAGGTCGAGCGCTGTGGCTGTCCACGCTCGCCTTCACCGTTTGCTTTGCCGTGTGGACCATCTTCTCCATCATCGGGGTGCAGATTAAGAAGGATCTGGCGCTGAACGATACGCAGTTCGGACTGCTTGTCGGCACTCCAATCCTCACGGGCTCACTGATCCGGTTGGTTCTCGGCATCTGGGCAGACCAGTATGGCGGACGGATCGTCTACACGCTGGTCATGCTTGCCGCCGCGCTCGCGACCTTCCTGCTGACCTTCGCGTATGACTACACGACGTTCCTGATCGCTGCGCTCGGCGTCGGCATCGCCGGCGGCTCCTTTGCAGTGGGCATCGCCTACACGTCGAAGTGGTTTCCCAAGGAGAAGCAGGGCACCGCCCTCGGCATCTTCGGCGCGGGAAATGTCGGCGCTGCCGTCACCAAGTTCCTCGCTCCCGTCGTCATGGTCGCGTATGGCTGGAAAACGGTCGCCATCGTGTGGGCGCTCGCCCTGGTCGTGATGGCAGTCGTCTTCTTCGCCATGACGAAGGACGACCCTGATCTTGCCGCCCGGAAGGCTTCAGGCGCCAAGCCAGAGCCGATGTCGGCAATGATGGAGCCGCTCAAGAATCTCCAGGTCTGGCGCTTCTCACTCTACTACTTCTTCGTGTTCGGCGGCTTCGTTGCGCTCGCCCTGTGGCTGCCGCGCTACTATGTCGGCGTCTACGGACTGGACATCGTCACCGCCGGCCTGCTCGGCGCCGCCTACTCCGTGCCAGGATCGATCTTCCGCGTCCTCGGCGGCACCCTTTCGGACAAGATCGGCGCGCGCAAGGTGATGTACTGGACCTTCATTGGCTCGGTCATCTGCACCTTCATCCTGAGCTACCCCGCCACCTCCTACGTGGTGCAGGGCATTCGGGGACCGATCCAGTTCGATCTGACCCTCGGATTTGTCCCGTTCACGATCCTGACCTTCGCGCTCGGCTTCTTCATGAGCCTCGGCAAGGCGGCCGTCTACAAGCACATCCCGGTCTACTACCCCGGCCGTGTCGGTTCGGTCGGCGGGGTCGTCGGCCTGATCGGCGGCCTGGGCGGCTTCGTTCTGCCGATCATCTTCGGCATCGCCAATGACGTCATCGGCGTCTGGACCTCCTGCTTCATGATCCTGTTCGTCATCGTCCTGGTGAGCCTGATCTGGATGCACGCCGCCGTCCTCCGGCTGCAGAAGCTCGAGCATCCGGCCCTCGCGAAGGCCCGTGACCTCCCCTCTGAGGACATCCTGGGCCAGGTGCTGCCGTCCGGGCCGAACGGCAGTGACAAGGCGGCGATGCCGCTGGGAAGAGCATCGACGGCCTGACCAGTCCGATCAGCACCGGCCTCCCCCGGCCACGCACCGCCTTTCCTCCATTCAAGGATGAACGCAATGACGACCCGCGACACTGCAGAGCAGGCGGCCCGAGACGGCGGCACCTGGATCAAGCGCTGGGAGCCGGAAAACCAGGCCTTCTGGGACGGCGGCGGCAGCCGCGTTGCCTGGCGGACGCTCTGGATCACCACCGCAAACCTGATGATGGCCTTCATCGTCTGGTTCCTGGTCTCCGCACTCGTGGTCCGGCTGCCGCAGATCGGCTTCAAGTTCACGCCGACCCAGCTCTTCTGGCTGGCGGCCATGCCAGGGCTTGCCGGCGGCTCGCTGCGACTGATCCACATGTTCCTGACGCCGATGTACGGCACCCGGCACGTGGTCAGCCTGTCGACCCTGTCGCTGCTGATCCCGCTGGTCGGCTGGTTCTATGCGGTCCAGGATCCGAGCACGCCCTACTGGTGGCTGATGGTGCTGGCCTTCCTCGCCGGCCTCGGCGGCGGCAACTTCTCGTCCTTCATGCCGTCGACCAGCATGTTCTTCCCGAAGCGCCTGCAGGGCACCGCGCTCGCCATCCAGGCCGGCATCGGCAACTTCGGCGTCTCGGTCGTGCAGTTCATCACGCCGTGGATCATCGGCTTCGCCCTGATCGGCGGCATGGGCTTCATGGGCGAATCCCAGACCATGACGCGCGCCGGCGCGCAGAGCCAGATCTGGCTGCAGAACGCGCCCGCCGTCATGATCCCCTTTGTCGCCGTGTTCGGCATCAGCGGTTGGTTGCTGCTCAAGTCCGTGCCGATCAAGGCGAACTTCCGGGAGCAGTTCGATATCTTCAAGTCGAAGCACACCTGGTCCATGACCTCGCTCTACATCATGACCTTCGGCGGCTTCTCGGGGCTGTCGGCGACCTTCCCGCTGCTCATCCGCCAGGTCTATGGCAGCTTCGAGGGCGCTCCCGACCCGCTGACCTACGCCTTCTACGGCCCGCTGGTCGGCTCGGCCTCGCGCGTCCTCGCCGGCCCGCTCTGCGACAAGATCGGCGGCGCCAAGATCACGCACTGGGCCGGCATCGGCATGGTCGTCTGCGCCGTTCTCGTCGCCATCAACACCCAGCCGACCGCGCTCTCGAGCTTCCCCATCTTCGTGGCGGCCATGCTGGCGCTGTTCTTCTTCGCAGGCGTCGGCAACGCCTCGACTTTCAAGCAGATGCCGATGCTGTTCGAACCGCGTCAGGGCGGCGGCGTCATCGGCTTCACCGCGGCGATCGGGGCCTACGGTCCCTTCATCTTCGGCATGCTGTTCGCCTGGTCGTTCGCGACCTTCAAGGTCGCCACGCCGATCTTCTACGGGCTCGCCGTCTTCTTCGCCCTCAACGTCGCGATGAACTGGTGGATGTACGCCCGTCGCGACGCCGCCGATCCCTGCTGACACCCGAAATCCCGTCCTCAACGGAGCGACAAGACGATGAGCCACTTTCTCGACCGTCTCACCTTCTTCAACCGGGCCACCGGCGACTTCGCCGGCGGTCACGGGATCACCACCACCGAGGATCGGTCCTGGGAGGACAGCTACCGGAAGCGCTGGCAGTCGGACAAGATCGTCCGCTCCACCCACGGCGCCAACTGCACCGGTTCCTGTTCCTGGAAGATCTACGTCAAGGGCGGGATCGTCACCTGGGAGACCCAGCAGACCGACTATCCGCGCACGCGGCCGGAGCTGCCGAACCATGAGCCCCGCGGCTGTTCGCGCGGCGCCTCCTACTCCTGGTACCTCTACTCGGGCAACCGGGTGAAGTACCCGATGGTGCGCTCGCGGCTCGCCAAGCTCTGGCGCGAGGCGCGCGCCACGATGACGCCGGTGGCGGCCTGGGCCTCCATTGTCGAGAACCCGGAGAAGCGGGCGAGCTACACCTCGAAGCGCGGCCATGGCGGCTTCGTCCGCTCGAGCTGGGACGAGACCAACGAGATCGTCGCGGCGGCCAATGCCTACACCGCCAAGACCTACGGCCCGGATCGCATCTACGGCTTCTCGCCGATCCCGGCGATGTCCATGGTCTCCTATGCGGCCGGCTCCCGCTACCTGTCGCTGCTCGGCGGCGTCTGCATGTCCTTCTATGACTGGTACTGCGACCTGCCGCCGGCATCGCCGCAGACCTGGGGCGAGCAGACCGACGTGCCGGAATCGGCCGACTGGTACAATTCGGGCTTCCTCATCCTGTGGGGCTCGAACGTGCCGCAGACGCGCACACCGGACGCCCACTTCTACACCGAGGCGCGCTATCGCGGCGCCAAGTCAGTGGTCATCTGCCCGGACTATTCCGAAGCCTCGAAGTTCGCCGACCTCTGGATCTCGGTGAAGCAGGGTACCGACGCGGCGCTGGCCATGGCCATGGGTCACGTCATCCTCAAGGAATTCTACGTCGACCGGCAGGCGACCTACTTCCATGACTATGTCCGCCAGTACTCGGACATGCCGATGCTGGTCCGCCTGGTCGAGCAGGACGGCCGCCTCGTGCCGGAGCGGCAGCTGCGCGCCTCGGACTTCAAGGGCGGGCTCGGCGAGACCAACAACCCCGACTGGAAGACGGTCGCCATCGACGAGACCACCGGCGATATCTGCGTGCCGAACGGCTCGGTCGGCTTCCGCTGGGGCGAGAAGGGCAAGTGGAACCTGGAGGAAAAGGATACCAGCGGCCACCCGACGAAGCTGGCCCTGACGCTCGCCGGCGGCGAACTCGCCGACGTCGCCTTCCCCTACTTCGGCAATATCGCGCACGAGCACTTCGCCTCGACGAAGGACGAGTCCATCCTCACCCGCAAGGTGCCGGTGAAGCGGATCGCGCTGGCCGACGGCGAGGCGCTGGTCGCCACCGTCCATGACCTGATGCTCGCCAACTACGGCGTCGACCGCGGCTTTGCCGGCGACACCGTGGCGAAGACCTTCGACGAGACCGGCCCCTACACGCCGGCCTGGGCCGAGAGCATCACCGGCGTGCCGCGCGGCCAGATCATCACGGTCGCCCGCGAGTTCGCCCGCAACGCCGAGAAGACCAAGGGCCGCTCGATGGTGATCATCGGCGCCGCCATGAACCACTGGTACCACGCCGACATGAACTACCGCGGCGTGATCAACATGCTGGTCATGTGCGGCTGCGTCGGCCAGTCGGGCGGAGGCTGGTCGCATTATGTCGGCCAGGAGAAGCTCCGGCCGCAGTCGGGCTGGGCGCCGCTCGCCTTCGCCCTCGACTGGGCGCGGCCGCCGCGCCAGCAGAACTCGACCTCGGCCTTCTACGTGAACACCGACCAGTGGCGCTACGAGACGGTCACGCCGGAGGAGATCCTCTCGCCGACCGCCCCGAAGGGCGACTGGGACGGCTCGATCATCGACTACAACGTGCGTGCCGTGCGCATGGGCTGGCTGCCGGCCTATCCGACCCTGCAGGAGAACTCGCTGGAGATCGCCGGAAAGGCGGCTGCCGCAGGGCTCGAGGTGAAGGACTATGTCGCGGCGGCGGTGAAGTCAGGCGAGCTCAACTTCGCCTGGGAGGACCCGGACAACCGCAAGAACTGGCCGCGCAATCTCTTCGTCTGGCGCTCCAACCTGCTGGGGTCGTCCGGCAAGGGGCACGAGTACTTCCTGAAGCACCTGCTGGGTACCACCCACGGCGTGCTCGGCAAGGACCTCGGCAGCACCGGCGGCGTCAAGCCGAAGGAGGTCAAGTGGCGGGACGACGCGCCGGAGGGCAAGCTCGACCTCCTGGTGACGCTCGACTTCCGCATGTCCACGACCTGCGTCTATTCGGACATCGTGCTGCCGACGGCCACCTGGTACGAGAAGAACGACCTCAACACCTCCGACATGCACCCCTTCATCCACCCGCTGACGGCGGCCGTGGACCCGGTGTGGGAATCGAAGTCGGACTGGGAGATCTACAAGGGCATCGCCAAGACCTTCTCCAGGGTCGCGCCCGAGGTCCTCGGCGTCGAGAAGGACGTCGTGCTGACCCCGATCATGCACGACAGCCCCGGCGAGATCGCCCAGCCCTTCGATGTCAAGGACTGGAAGAAGGGCGAGATCGAGCCCATCCCCGGCAAGACCATGCCGACGGTGACGGTGGTCGAGCGCGACTATCCGAACCTCTATGCCCGCTTCACCTCCCTCGGCCCGCTCATGGCCAAGGTCGGCAATGGCGGCAAGGGCATGGCCTGGAACACCGAGCACGAGGTCCAGCTGCTGAAGGAGCTGAACGGCGAGCATCGTGACGGCGCCAACAAGGGCCTCGCGAAGATCGAGACCGACATCGACGCCGCCGAGGTCATCCTGATGATGGCGCCGGAGACGAACGGCGAGGTCGCGGTGAAGGCCTGGCAGTCGCTCGGCGGCTTCACCGGCCTCGACCATACCCATCTCGCCACCCCCAAGGAGGACGAGAAGATCCGCTTCCGCGACGTGGTCGCCCAGCCGCGCAAGATCATTTCCTCGCCCATCTGGTCGGGCCTGGAGAGCGAGAAGGTCTGCTACAACGCCGGCTACACCAACGTCCACGAACTGATCCCGTGGCGCACCCTGTCCGGGCGCCAGCAGCTCTACCAGGATCACCTGTGGATGCGGGCCTTCGGCGAGGCGCTCTGCGTCTATCGCCCGCCGGTCGATCTCAAGACGACCAAGCCGGTCATCGGCCTGAAGCCCAACGGCAACAAGCAGGTGGTGCTGAACTTCATCACGCCGCACCAGAAGTGGGGCATTCACTCCACCTATACCGACAACCTGATGATGCTGACGCTGTCCCGCGGCGGACCGATCGTCTGGCTGTCGGAAGTGGACGCCGCGGCGGCGGGCATCGTCGACAACGACTGGATCGAGGCCTTCAACAGCAACGGCGCCCTCGTCGCCCGCGCCGTCGTCTCCCAGCGCATGAAGAATGGCACGGTCTTCATGTACCACGCCCAGGAGAAGATCGTGAACGTGCCGGGTTCGGAGACCACCGGCAACCGCGGCGGCATCCACAACTCGGTGACCCGCGCGGTGCTGAAGCCCACCCACATGATCGGTGGCTACGCCCAGCTCGCCTACGGCTTCAACTACTACGGCACCATCGGCACCAACCGTGACGAGTTCGTCATCGTCCGCAAGCTCGCGAACGTCGACTGGCTCGAACGCCCCTTCGACGAGGCCAAGGCACGCCACGGTGCGGCCCCGGCCGTCGCGGCCGAGTGAACAGGAGAACAGAGATGAAGATCCGCGCTCAGATCGCGATGGTGCTGAACCTCGACAAGTGCATCGGCTGTCACACCTGTTCGGTCACCTGCAAGAACGTCTGGACGAACCGCGAAGGCGTCGAATACGCCTGGTTCAACAACGTCGAGACCAAGCCCGGAATCGGTTATCCGAAGGACTGGGAGAACCAGGACCGCTGGAAGGGCGGCTGGAAGCGCAAGTCGAACGGCAAGATCCAGCCGCGCATCGGCTCGAAGTGGCGGGTGCTGGCGAACATCTTCGCCAACCCCGACCTGCCGGAGATCGACGACTACTACGAGCCCTTCACCTTCGACTACGAGCACCTGCAGAAGGCGCCGGAGCTCGAGGCCTTCCCGACCGCACGGCCGCGCTCGCTGATCACCGGCGAGCGGATGGAGAAGATCGAGTGGGGACCGAACTGGGAGGAGATCCTCGGCGGCGAGTTCGCCAAGCGCTCGCAGGACAAGAACTTCGAGGGCATCGAGAAGGAGATCTACGGCCAGTTCGAAAACACCTTCATGATGTACCTGCCGAGGCTGTGCGAGCACTGCCTCAACCCGACCTGCTCGGCCTCCTGCCCCTCGGGCGCGATCTACAAGCGGGAAGAGGATGGCATCGTCCTGATCGACCAGGACAAGTGCCGCGGCTGGCGCATGTGCGTCTCGGGCTGCCCTTACAAGAAGATCTACTTCAACTGGAACTCCGGCAAATCGGAGAAGTGCATCTTCTGCTATCCGCGCATCGAGGCGGGCCAGCCGACCGTGTGCTCGGAGACCTGCGTCGGCCGCATCCGCTATCTCGGCGTGGTGCTCTATGATGCCGACGGCATCGAGAAGGCTGCCTCGACCAAGAACGAGCAGGATCTCTACGAGGAGCAGCTGAAACTGTTCCTCGACCCGAATGATCCGCGGATCATCGAGGAGGCACGCCGCCAGGGCATCCCCGAGAACTGGCTGGAGGCCGCCAAGCGCTCGCCGGTGTGGAAGATGGCGATGGAGTGGAAGATCGCCTTCCCGCTCCATCCCGAATACCGCACCATGCCGATGGTCTGGTACGTGCCGCCGCTCTCGCCCATCCAGTCGGCGGCGGAGGCCGGCAAGATCGGCGTCGACGGCGAGATGCCCGACGTGAAGTCGCTGCGCATCCCGGTGAAGTACCTCGCCAACCTGCTGACCGCCGGCAAGGAGCAGCCGATCGTCACGGGCCTGGAGCGGATGCTGGCGATGCGCGCCTACATGCGCGCCAAGACCATCGACGGCGTCATCGACGACACCATCGCCCGGCGCGTCGGCATGACCGGGGCGGCGATCGAGGACATGTACCACGTGATGGCGATCGCCAATTACGAGGACCGCTTCGTCATCCCGACCTCCCACCGCGAATGGACGGAAGACGCCTACGAGCTGCGTGGTTCCTGCGGCTTCTCCTTCGGCAACGGCTGCTCGGACGGCGACTCGAAGCCGAGCCTCTTCGGCAAGCCGAAGGCGAAGAATCCGATGGAGGTCGCGTGATGAAGACGTTCAAGGTTCTCTCGGCCCTCGCCGCCTATCCGAGCGTGGCCATGATCGAGGCGGTCCCCGCCATGCGCCAGGTGCTGGAAACGGAAGGCCTCCTCGGGTCACCCGCCCGGCGGCTGCTCGAACCCCTGCTCGCCGATCTCGCGGACGGGGACATCATGGACCTGCAGGAGCGCTACGTGTTCCTGTTCGACCGCACCCGCTCCCTGTCGCTGCACCTGTTCGAGCACGTGCACGGCGAGAGCCGGGACCGCGGCCAGGCCATGGTCGACCTGAAGCAGCTCTACGAGGCTGCCGGCTTCGAACTGAACACGTCGGAACTGCCGGACTACATCCCGGCCTTCCTCGAATACCTGTCACTCCGGCCGGCCGACGAGGCGGTCTCCTTCCTCGGCGAGACGGTGCACATCCTGATCACGCTGGCGGAACGGCTGGAGAAGCGGTCCTCCCCCTATGCCGGCCTGTTCCGGGCCATGGTCGCTCTCTCCAAGGCCAAGCCGAAGCCCGAGGACCTGGCCGCCATCGTCGCCGACGACGGCATCCAGCCGGACGATCTCGAGGCGCTCGACGCCGTCTGGCAGGAGGAGGAGGTCACCTTCGGACCCGGCGCGGCGGCCGCCGCCTGCGGCGCCGAGGCGATCATTATTCCCGAAGTAAAATATAACTTAAATCAGATAGCGGAGAGGATCAGGGAGGGGAAGGAGAGAGGGAAAGCC
>CAZPMD010000074.1:3794-21214 GCA_964587395.1 uncultured Hyphomicrobiales bacterium | reverse complement strand
GCCATGCCGGCGCGCGTGCCACCGGCCTGGGTTTGCCGGCAGCGCAGCACCTGCCGCTCGATCGCCCAGGCCGAGGCGCCCGGCTGCGGGCCGGGAGGGCTGGCGTCGAGACCTGCCGAACAGCCGCCAAGCACCGCTGCGGCCGCGAAGGCCACGACGGAGTGCAGACGATGGCGACGGGCAGGGGTCATGTGCTCAATCTGGGCGCCGCTCGTGGCGAGTCGATGGCCCCGACCATGCCTCAGCCGCGCTTGGCGAGGAAGGCCAGCCGCTCGAACAGGTGCACGTCCTGCTCGTTCTTCAGGAGCGCCCCGTGCAGCGGCGGGATCATCTTGCGCGGATCCTTCTCACGCAGGGTGTCGGCGTCGATGTCCTCGACCATGAGCAGTTTGAGCCAGTCGAGGAGTTCCGACGTGGACGGCTTCTTCTTCAGGCCGGGAACGTCGCGCACCTCGTAGAAGATGCGCAGGGCCTCCGCGACCAGCTTCTGCTTGATGCCGGGGAAGTGGACGTCGATGATGGCCTGCATCGTCTCCGCGTCGGGAAACTTGATGTAGTGGAAGAAGCAGCGGCGCAGGAAGGCGTCGGGGAGTTCCTTCTCGTTGTTTGAGGTGATGACGACGATCGGCCTCTGGACGGCCTTCACGGTCTCGCCGGTCTCGTAGACGAAGAACTCCATGCGATCGAGTTCCTGCAACAGGTCGTTCGGGAACTCGATGTCGGCCTTGTCGATCTCGTCGATCAGCAGCACCGGGCGCTTCGGCGCGGTGAAGCCCTCCCAGAGCTTGCCGCGCTTGATGTAGTTGGCGATGTCCTTGACCCGCTCGTCGCCGAGCTGGCTGTCGCGCAGGCGCGACACGGCGTCGTATTCGTAAAGGCCCTGCTGCGCCTTGGTGGTGGACTTCACGTGCCACTCGATCAGCGGCGCGCCGATCGCCTTGGCGATCTCGATGGCCAGGACGGTCTTGCCGGTTCCCGGCTCGCCCTTCACCAGCAGCGGGCGCTCGAGCGTGATCGCGGCATTGACCGCCACCTTGAGATCGTCGGTCGCGACATAGCCGCTCGTCCCCTCGAAACGCCCGGACGCCATGTGATGTGCCTCGTGTCTTGAATGGTTCGCGGAGACAGCCTCCGTCCTTCGCCCGGCAGGGTAGGGGGCGCGGCGGGTGCCCGCAACACCCGGCAGAATCTGCCGATCGGCACAGGCGAAACTGCCGGGAGAGGGGCCGGAAAGGTTTCGTTTACCATCTAAGTATCTGAAAACAGGCGATCTCTTCCGGCTCCGGCCTTGGCATGGCGGCTGCAAAGATCGTTACCGAGTGCGACGGCGTTCCGTTGCGGACTTGGCCGGACGTCATCGGCGAGGGGGAGTAGCATGGGTATCTTCGGAGCAATGACCACGGCGGTCAGCGGGCTGTCCGCGCAGGCCTACGCCCTGGAGAACATCTCCGGCAATATTGCCAACTCGCAGACGACCGCCTTCAAGCGGATCGAGACCAGCTTCGTCGATCTCATCCCCGACTCCGGACCGAAGCGCGAGCTGTCGGGATCGGTCACGGGCTATTCGCGCGCCACCAACACCATCCAGGGCCAGATCTCGGCCACCTCGATCACCACCAACCTGGCGATCAACGGCGACGGCTACTTCGTGGTCCAGCAGCCCTCGGGCTTCGTCGACGGGCAGCCGACCTTCGCGACCTCGAACTCCTATACCCGCCGCGGCGACTTCACCGTCGATGCCAACGGCTACATGGTGAACGGTGCCGGCTACTACCTGCGCGGCCTGCCGCTCGACCGCACCACCGGCAATCCGCTCGGTTCGTCCCCGGTGCCGATCCAGATCACCAACGACGTCATTCCGGCGCGGGCGACCGACACGCTGAAGTATCGCGCCAGCCTTCCGACCACGCCGGCCACTGCCAATGCGACCAGCGTCGCCGGTTCCGAGCTGATGCAGGCCTCGCTGATCGGCGATGCGACGATCCCCCCCGCCGATGCGGCCAACTTCGTCGCGACCTCCATCGCCGGCGGCTCGCAGACGGTCTATGACGCGCTCGGCAACGAGGTGAACGTCCAGATCCGCTGGGCGAAGACGGCCAACGCCGCGCCCGCCGCGGTCGGCCCGCCGCCCGTCGCCGCTGTTCCCGATACCTGGAGCGCCTATTACCAGTCCGCCTCCACCTCGGGCGCCGAGACCTGGACCCGCATCGGCGGCGACTTCACCTTCTCCTCGACGGGTCAGCTCACCTCGCCGACGTCGAACCCGACGATCACCAACCTGACCGTCAACGGCACCAATGTCGGCAACGTGACACTCGACATCGGCACCAATGGCCTGTCGCAGTATGCCCGGTCCGACGGCACCGTACAGGTCACGGACATCGGCCAGAATGGCTACGCCGTCGGCGAGTTGATGAACGTCACGATCACCGACGCCGGCCGCGTGCGCGGCAATTATTCGAACGGCCAGTCGGTCGACCTGTTCTCCATCCCCCTCGCGAGCTTCAACGGCGACAACATGCTGAAGCGCCTGGACGGCGGCGCGTTCGCCGAGACCTCCGGCTCCGGACCGCCGATCCTCGGCGCCTCGGGCCGCATCGTCTCGCAGAGCCTCGAGAGCTCCAACGTCGATATCTCGGAGGAGTTCACGAAGCTGATCATCACCCAGCAGGCCTATGCGGCCAACACGCGCATCGTCACGACGTCCAACTCGATGCTGCAGGAAACGATCAACATGATCCGCTGAGGCGGGTCGTGACGCGCGTCAAGGAGTGACCGGCGATGTCTCTGACCAGCGCCCTGAGCAATTCACTGTCGGGACTGCGGTTCACCTCGACGGCAACGGCGCTGACCAGCGCCAACATCTCCAATGCGGCGAACCCGACCTATACCCGCAAGATCATCGACCCGGTCGAGTTGCTCGCCGGCGACCAGATCTCGGGGATCGCGGTCGGGTCGATCCGTCGCGAGTACGACGCCTTCGTCCAGCGCCAACTCGTGGCCGAGACGTCCAACGGCGCCTACGCCTCGACACGTTCGCAATTCCTGTCGCGTCTCGACCAGATGCTTGGCGCGCCTGGCTCGGCCCGCGCTCTCGACACGGTCCTCAACGACTTCTCGTCATCGTTCCAGACACTGCTGACATCGCCGGAAAGCGACACCGCGCGGTCGGGCGTGATCAACTCGGCAACCGTCGTGGCCCAGACGCTGCGCAGCCTCTCGGCCTCGACCCAGTCCATGCGTCTCGACGCGGAAACCGGGCTCGCCGATGCGACCAGCCGCCTCAATGATCTGCTCGGCGATCTGGGCAAGGTCAACAAGCGCCTGTCGGTCGCCTTCACCGACGAGTCGCGTGTGGGTCTGCTGGACCAGCGTGACTCGCTGGTGAAGGAGATCGCCGAGTATGTCGACGTCCGGACCGTCTACCAGAGCAATGGCGGGGTCCAGCTCTATGGCGGTGGCGGTTTCGTGCTGCTCTCCGACAGCCAGCCCGAGCTGTCCTTCGATGCACGCGACATCATCGGCCCGACCAACACCTATGACGAGGACGAGACCAAGCGCACGGTCGGCACGATCACGGCGCAGACGTCCTCCGGCAAGGTCGACCTCATCGCTGCCGGCGTCTTCACGTCCGGCAAGATCGCGGCCCTGATCGAACTCAGGGACAAGGCGCTCCCTGCCGCCCAGGACCAGCTCGACCAGATCGCCGCCAGCCTCGCACAGGCCCTCGGCACCGCTTCGACGACGACCTCGGCGAGCGTTGCCGGACCTGGCCCGACCACCGGCTATGACATGGCCCTGGGCGCGGGCCTTGTCGATGGCGACTCGGTCACGGTTGAACTCACCGCCAACGGTGTGACCCAGAAGATCACCTTCAAGCGCGTCGACGACACCTCGGTCCCCATGTCGGACGACATGACGGCCGACCCGAACGACATCGTCTTCCGCCTTACGGGATCCTCGGCGGCCGGCCATGCGACACAGATGCAGACGGCCATCGACACCTGGGCTGCCGGTGTCGGCGGCGCTGCAGGCGCTTTTGGTGTCTCCGTCAGCGGCTCGAACCTGCGCGTTCTGGCCGATCCGACGGTGACCGGCGGTGCCAGCGTCAACAGCGCGGCGGCCAATGTCACCGCGCAGACCCTGGCCAATGGCGGCAGCGCGCTGCCCTTCTTCATCGACACGGCGGCGGTGGGCGGCCTGTTCTCCGACCGCCTGACCGGTTCAGGTTCCCAGGTCACGGGTCTTGCCGCCCGGATCGATGTCAACGGCGCCCTCAAGGCCGACCCGAGCGCGCTGGTGAAGATCACTGCGACGACGCTGGAATCGGACGAGACCCGTCCGTCCTTCCTCGTCGCCGCGCTGCAGAACACCGGTCGCTTCTTCAAGCCGGCCGGGGGTCTCGGGACCGTCACCAATCCCTTCCAGGGCTCGGTGCTCTCCTATGCCCGTTCCGTCATCGTCACCCAGACGAACGACGCGGCGACGGCGCAGCAGATCGCCGAGGGGCAGGAGGCCGTCGTCACCCAGCTTCAGGCGCGCTTCGACAGCGTCGCCGCAGTGAACATCGACGAGGAAATGACCCTGCTGATCCAGCTCCAGACCGCCTATGGCGCCAATGCGCGCGTGATGAGCGCGGTCCGCGAGATGCTCGACATGCTCAGGCAGATGTGAGGACGCCATGGCCATCCGAACCTCCGGCATCATCAGCGGGCTGAGCGCCAGCGACTTCGTCAGCATGAAGGAGAAGCTGGCCGACCTTCAGCGCCAGCTCGGTTCAGGACTGAAGTCGGAGACCTATGGCGGTCTTGGACCCGATCGCGGCTTCTCGCTCGCCTTCAGGGCGTCGGTGAGCCAGATGGATTCCTGGCAGCAGAGCATTTCGCTGGTGATGACACGCATCTCGATCGTCGACACCTCGCTGACCGGCATCGCCAAGACGGTGGCCTCGACCAAGACCTCGATGCAGCCGAACGAGTTCACCCTGTCGTCCGGCCGCACCATCGGGCAGGTCGCCGCCGGGGACGGTCTCAACGCCGTCGTCTCCATGCTCAATGCCAGCGACGGCACGCGTTATGTCTTCGGCGGCCGGAAGTCGGCCACGCCACCGGTGCTTGACGCGGCGATCTTCCTCAACGGCGACAATTCCAAGGACGGTTTCAAGACCGTCATGCTCCAGAGGATGCAGGCCGACCTCGGCGTTGCCTCGGCAACCCCCGAGGCCGACCCCGCGGCCACCGGGCGCCTCAATCTCTCTGCCGCGGGCACCCAGCCGGTGACGCTGGCGGAGGACGGCACGCATGCCTTCGGGCTGAAGATCGGCGCTGCATCCGGTGCCATGGACGGCATCGCCGTGACCTCGACCGCCGGGCCGCCTGCCTCCCTGTCGATCGCCACCGGAGCGGGCAATGCCTCGCCGGGCCAGTCGCTCACCCTGTCGTTCACCCTGCCTGACGGCAGTGTCGAGACGATGACCCTGACGGCGACCGAGGCGGATGCCGAGGTCGTCGCTTCCAACGAGTTCCGGGTTGGTGCCACCTCGGCCGAAACGCTGGACAGTCTGCGCGCGACGCTCGGCGACCAGCTGGGCAAGCTGGTCGGCGGCAAGCTCGCTGCCGCATCCGCCGTGAAGGCGGGCGAGGACTTCTTCAAGGGGGAGACCAATCCGGCCGCACTGGTCGGACCGCCGCCGGTCGAGACCGGTGTCGCCAAGCGCCTGGTTCCCGGCGTCTCGGGCACCATGGCCGACGCCATCGCCTACGACACGCCGCAGAATGCCGAGGCGAAGACGCTCCGCTGGTATCAGGGCGACCGGGTCTCGGCCAATCCACGGGCCACCGCCTCCGCCGAGATCGACAGCGCCCAGTCCATCTACTACGGCGTGCGTGCCGACGAGGAGGCGCTGCGCACCGCCGTGCAGTACATGGCGGTGGCGAGTTCGCTGCGGTTCAACGCATCGGATCCGAACGGCCTTGCCCGCTACCAGGCCCTCACGCCCCGGGTGGTCACGGGCCTGAGCATGGAAAATGGCGGCCAGACGGTGCAGTCGATCCAGATTGAGATCGCCGCTGCCAATACGGCTGCGGACTCGGCCAAGACCCGCCACGGCGATCGCCGCGCGATGCTCGGGGCACTCCTGACCGACATCGAGGGCGCCGACGACAACGAGGTGGCCGTGAACATCATGGCGCTGAAGACCAACCTCCAGGCGAGCTACCAGACCAGCTCGATGCTCTCGCAGCTCTCCATCCTCAACTACATGCGATAGCGAAAGGCCTCCGGGGCGGGCGCCCCGGAGGCCTTCATCGTGAACCGTGGACGCGGCGCCATGGCCTGCCGGCCTGGCGCCATTCGTCGTTGTCAGCTGCGCCCGGCGAGGCCGGCGGCGATGTTGGAATTGATGGAGACGAGAATCCCGAGCTTCTCGGGTGCCGGCGCGATCTCGATGTCGATGGTGCGCTGGAAGATGAACAGGCCAAGATTGGCGATGTTGTTCTTGATCGGCAGCGGCAGCGGGTTTTCCGGCTTCGTCGCCGAGGTGGACAGGATGGTCCACAGCTTGCGGTTATAGGCGAGAGCCGGGCCGAGTTCAGCGGCCCTTGCGGCATCCCAGTTGTCCTTGACCGACTGCAGTCTGGCGGCCGCCTTGAGAAGCAGGCTCGCCTCCAGGGCGCGGGGGTTGGCCGTCGCGGTGACCTTAGCTGTCGACGCGTACGCCGCTGCTCCGTGATGCATGACCCAGCAGAGTCCCTTCGTACTCGATCAGGCCCTTGGTGGCCTTCAGTGCTTTGTAGAGCGAACCGG
The DNA here is from genome assembly GCA_964587395.1 of uncultured Hyphomicrobiales bacterium. Lineage (GTDB taxonomy): Bacteria > Pseudomonadota > Alphaproteobacteria > Rhizobiales > Phreatobacteraceae > Phreatobacter. Next base: position 14,410 of record CAZPMD010000074.1, on the reverse strand, counting down.
TTAATATGTGATTGTTGATGCCGTCGATAAACGAAAGTGTCGAGGGCGCCGCCTTCACCACGTCGTTCACCAGGTCGAAATACATCTTGTGGTGGCGCGCCGGATCGCGCGACAGATACATCAGCTGCACCAGCAGATAGATCTTCTTGCAGGGCGTGTCGGCGGCCTCGACCGTCATCACGTCCTTCTCGCGCAGGATGGGGGCCTCGCCCTCGATGGTGAGCCGCGTGCGCTGGTCGTCGTTGACGATCACGCTGTCGCCGAGAATGAACTTCTCGCCCGGCTTGAGTTCCACTTTCAGGGCCATTCGCCGCCTCCGCACGATTCGTCAGCGTGTGGATGCTACCACAAGGGACGCTGCCATGGGTCGTCCGGACCCGCCGCGAGCGCGGCGGGATGCGCCGGCGTCAGCCGAACAGGCTCAGCACGCTCTGGTCGGCCTGGTTGGCGAGGGACAGGGCCTGCGTCGACAGCTGCTGGCGGGTCTGGAGCGCCAGCATATTGGCGCCTTCCTCGTTCATGTCGGCGAGCACGAGATTGTCGGCACCGGTCTTCAGCGTGGTCGCCATTTCCTGCGTGAACTTCTGGCGGATCTGCACCAGGGCGAGGTTGGAGCCGAAGGCGCTCGACTGCGACCGCAGCTTCGCCATCGCCTGCGACAGCTCGGCGAGCGCATCATTGATGTCGCTGTCGGTCTGGAAGCGGTTCTGCTGATCGTTGATCGCCAGATCCTCGGAGACCGAGAAGCGAACACCGGTGATCGTCAGGGACGACGTCTGGCGCTCGTTGAACATGGCCTGCAGCGTGTCGGCGTTCAGCAGGTTGACGCCGTTGAAGCCGGAATCCTTGGCGAGCTGGTCGATCTGGCGGCGGAGCTCGGAGAACTGCGCGGCGATGTTGGAACGGGTGACGTTGATCTCGCCCGCGAGCTTCGTGCGGTCCGGCACGTCGAAGCCCATGTTGGTGAGCGCCGTGCCGGCGTTCGACGAAGAGATGGTCAGCGGCTGGGTGCCGATCGCCTGGATGACGAGGCGGCCATCGGGCGAGAGCAGGGCGCGGGCGTCGGCGCCGGCGGTCGAGCCGATGGTGACGCCGGTGCCGGTGGCGGAGGTCGCCTCGGTATTGTTGTTGATGGCGTCGACGAGATTCCCGACCGTCATGCCACCGGCGATCGTCAGCGTCGTCGTACGGTTCGTGCCGGTCGAGATGGTGATGGTTTCGGTTGCGGCGAAGCCGAGATCGGTGAGCGGCGTCTGCATGGTCATGGCGCCCTGGACTCCGGCGACCATGGGCAGCACGCCGCCGAGGCGGGCAGTGGTCGCCGCCGAGCCCTGCGCCTGGCGGGCTAGGGCCTGGGCGTTCTCGACGACGCGGACGATGGAGCGGATGCCGTTGTCGGCCGCTTCCAGCGTCTTGATGGCGGTGCCGATGCCGTCGAGCAGATTGGTGATATCGGTGGCGCGCGAATTGAGCATCGCCGCCGAGAAGAAGTTGCCCGGATTGTCCAGGGCGGTGTTGACCTTCTTGCCCGTCGACAGACGGTACTGCGTGCGGTCGCGCAGGTCGGCAGTGCTCATCAGCGAGAGAAGATTGCCGCGAATGCCTTTTGAAAGGACGATGTCGCTCATGGGTGGTCCTCGGCCGGGCCCGACGATTCTCACGGGCCTTTCATGCAACCTGCCGCGTTAACCCTAATCAAAGGTTAATTTCCGTCTCTGCGACAAAATCATTCGTATTTTTAATGGCTTGCCTTCGTCCGGTGTGGCGGTGCCGACACGGCAACAGTTAACCGGCAGGATTTGCCGGGTGGGCAGAAACGCCGCAATGGCGCTGCGCGGGAGACGGGGAGGGAGATTGCGCCCGCCACCCGCCGGGTCTATCCCGCATCCGGTCGAGACCGCGCGGACGGACCGCGACGTCGATGGCCCGTCGGACCCGGCGGGACGTTTCCGGAGACGATCCCCATGGCCAGGACACGCACAGAAACCGACACCTTCGGCCCCATCGAGGTCGCCTCCGACCGCTACTGGGGCGCGCAGGCGGAGCGCTCGCTCAGCAATTTCAGGATCGGCTGGGAGAGGCAGCCGGCCCCGATCGTCAGGGCCCTGGGCATCGTGAAGAGGGCGGCGGCGGAGACCAACATGGCGCTCGGCCGGCTCGACCCCGCCATCGGGGAGACCATCGTCAGGGCGGCGCAGGAGGTCATCGAGGGCAAGCTCGATGCCCATTTCCCGCTCGTCGTCTGGCAGACGGGGTCCGGCACCCAGTCGAACATGAACGCCAACGAGGTGATCTCCAACCGCGCCATCGAGATGCTGGGCGGCGAGATGGGCTCGAAGACGCCGGTTCATCCCAACGACCACGTCAATATGAGCCAGTCGTCGAACGACACCTATCCGACGGCGATGTACGTCGCCTGCGCCGAGGAGATCGTCCACCGGCTTCTGCCGGCGCTCCAGCAACTGCGCAATGCCCTGAACGACAAGGCGAGGGCCTGGGCGGACATCGTCAAGATCGGCCGCACCCATACCCAGGACGCGACGCCGCTCACCCTCGGCCAGGAGTTTTCGGGCTACACCCAGCAGGTCGAGAACGGCATCGCCCGCATCGAACAGACGCTGCCCGCCCTGATGCAACTCGCGCAGGGCGGAACGGCCGTCGGCACCGGCCTGAACGCGCCGGTCGGCTTTGCCGAGATGGTGGCCGATCGCATCGCCGCCATCACCCAACTGGCGTTCACCACAGCTCCGAACAAGTTCGAGGCGCTGGCCGCCCACGACGCCATGGTCTTCTCGCATGGCGCGATCAACACGGTGGCGACCTCGCTGTTCAAGATCGCCAACGACATCCGTTTCCTCGGCTCGGGTCCGCGCGCCGGCCTCGGCGAGCTCAGCCTGCCGGAGAACGAGCCGGGTTCCTCGATCATGCCGGGCAAGGTGAACCCGACCCAGTGCGAGGCGCTGACGCAGGTCTGCGTGCAGATCTTCGGCAACCACGTGGCGATCACCTTCGCCGGCAGCCAGGGCCATTTCGAGCTCAACGTGTTCAACCCGGTCATGGCCTACAACTTCCTGCAGTCGGTGCGGCTGATGGCCGATGCGGCGGTGTCGTTCACGGACAATTGCGTCGTCGGGATCACGCCGCGCGAGGACAACATTCGCGCCGGCGTCGAACGCTCGCTGATGCTGGTCACGGCACTGGCACCGACGATCGGTTATGATGCAGCGGCGAAGATCGCCAAGACCGCGCACAAGAACGGCACCACCCTCAAGGAAGAAGCGCTGAAGACAGGGCTGGTGACGGAGGCCGACTACGATCGCCTCGTCGATCCCCGCAAGATGATCTCGCCCGGCTGAAGCGGTTTTTCACGAGGCAGGCCGCGCCCGGCATGTCTGCCGCGCGGCCGCCCCTGTTGCGCTGACAGGCCGCCGTTCGCTAGGCGGTGACATGCTGCTTCGCGACTTCATCCTGCTGATGGTCGTCTGCCTGGTCTGGGCGACCAATTTCATTGTCACGAAGCTGGTGCTCGTCCATCTGGACGTGCCGCCACTGCTGTTCTCCTCGCTGCGCTTCGCCCTTCTGCTGCTCATAGCGCTGCCCTGGCTCTTGCCCTGGCCACGGCCGCGCTGGCGCATCGCCGTCGTCGGCGTGCTGATGGGCGCGGGGGGCTTCGGTCTCGTGTCCATCGGTCTGATGACGGCGACGCCGTCGAGCGCGGCCGTCGTCACCCAGCTCGGCGTGCCGATCACCGCGCTGCTGTCGGTCGCCCTGCTCGGAGAGCGGATCGGCTGGCGGCGCGGCACCGGCATCGCGCTGGCCTTCTCCGGCGCGATCGTCGTGATGTACGACCCGGGCGGCTTCGCCCTGTCGGTCGGCCTGATCTTCGTGCTCGGAAGCGCCTTCGCCTCGGCATTCAGCGTGGTGCTGATGAAGAAGATGAGCAATGTCGAACCGCTGCAGTTCCAGGCCTGGGTCGGACTGGCCTCGGTCATTCCGCTGGCGCTGGGCTCCGTCAGCGTCGAGACGGATCAGTTCGCGCGGGCCGCTGCGGCCGGCTGGCCGTTCTTTCTCGCCGTCGGCTACACCGCCCTGTTCGTCTCGCTGCTCGGCCACAGCATCTTCTTCCGCCTGGTGCAGAAATACGAGGCGAACCTGATCTCCACGCTGACGCTGATGTGCCCGCTGATGGGCATCGCGCTGGGCGTGCTGATCACCGGCGACCCCTTCGACATGCGCATGATCGTCGGCACGGTGGTGGTCCTGACCGGGGTTGCGGTGATCCTGACGGCCCCCAGGCCACCGGCGACCTGAACGCCAAGAACCGCCGTCGCTGCGGCGGTGACGGTCAGCCGAGCGGCGAAAGCGTCAGGCGACCCGCTCGACCCGATGCGCGTCGGCGGTTTCGTCCTGCTCGCGGCGCGCCATCTCGCGCGCATAGGCCTTGAGCTTCAGCACCATCTCGTCGGGAAACTGGCGCACGACCTCGCCGGTCGTCTTGTCGACCGTGCGATAGACCAGGGTGCCGGCAGCGTCATCCTTCTCGATGCGCCGCTGCAGGGATTCCCTGACCGTGTCGGCGATCCGCTGCATCCGTGCCCGCCGGTCGGCGAGAACGCGCTCGTCGCGTGCTGCGTGGTCGCCCGTGCGGCGATCGTCGGCGGCGGTGGCGCCGGGAGCCGAGGCAGGCTGCGTCACCCGCTGGACGCGGGGCAATTCCGTCCGCACCGCTTCGCGGTACTGGACGGTTTCCGGCCGCCCGGTGGAAATCGTTCCGACGGCCGGTCGTGTGGACGTGATGTCCATGACCGGAACTCCCTGTGGGGGAAGGACCTCGTGATCCCTCTTCTCCCGAGTGCCGGATAATGGACGGGAAGTCCTAAACTGACGTTAGGACTTATGGTAAATACAGAGACGCCGCGATCGCTTGAATTGTATGCGAATACTGGCGGTTGCTGTTCAGAGCGTGCGGATGACGGCCACCGGGGCGGCGGCGCGGCGCGGTGGTGCGCTGGCCCGGCCATTGGCCCCATAGGCGGTCGGCGCGCGCTTGGCCTGAACCGTGGATGCGACCTGGCGAATGATTCCCTCGGCAACCGCATGGGCCGTGGCGAGGACGGCGAGATTGACCTCGAGCGCCTTGCCCAGCGCGATGTTCTCCGCCTCGAGGCGCGCGAGCGCCCGCGGAGCTGCGGCCTTGAGCGCCGGCGCATGCGCCTTCAGGCGGGCAAGTTCCCCCGTGTAGCGGAGCGACAGGGCCGTCTTGCGGGCCTCCAGGGGCTGCGCCGCCCTGATCTTCGCCGCCCGGACGAGCGCGCTCTCTTCCGTCAGGACATCGACGAGTTCCGTCATGGTCAGGCGCAGGCCCTCGATGAAGGCCATGGCCTCGTCGGCGGACACGAAGGCGGCGGGGACAGGGCGGGCGGAATGCTGCATGGGAGCCTCAGGAGCGCGGCGGAACCCGACGCGGCGCGGCTTCCTGCGCGCCGATCAGTTCGCGATAGATGTGGTTGGCGAGGCCGACCCCGCCCTGGGCGGTGACGGACTTGGAGTATTCGTCGACCAGCATGCCGCGCCAGGCCTCGCTGTGCTTGCCGCCGAGGGGCGAGTCGGTGCCGATGCCGGTGAACATCTGGCCGAACATGGTGTTGAGGAACACCTGCTCGAAGTTCTGTGCCTGCGACCAGGCCTTCTGCTCTTTCGATCCGGCCGTACGGGCGGCGGCCGGCGTGTAGGCGTTCAGGACAGCGCGTTCAGGGGTCTGGCTGCGCATCAGAGCACCTCGATCTCGGCCTGGAGGGCACCCGCGGCCTTGATGGCCTGCAGGATGGCGATCATGTCGCGCGGGCCGATGCCCAGCGCGTTGAGCCCGTCGACGAGCTCCTGCAGCGACACACCCTCGCGGACGAGCGCGAGGCGCTTGCCTTCCTCGGTCGCCTGGATCTGCGTGCGGGGGGTCACCACCGTCTGGCCCTGTGACAGCGGGTTGGGCTGGCTCACCTGCGGGCGCTCTGAGATGGTGACGGTGAGATTTCCCTGCGCCACGGCGACGGTGGAGACGCGCACGTCCTTGCCCATGACGATGATGCCGGAGGCCTCGTCGATGACAACCTTGGCCACCTGATCGGGCTGGACGCGCAACTGCTCGATCTCGGTGAGCAGGGCGACGATGTTGCCCTCGAAGCGCTGCGGCACCTTCAGGTGAATGGTCGCCGGGTCGGTCGGCTCTGCGGTCGGCGCGCCGATGAAGTCGTTGATGGCGGCGGCGATGCGGCGGGCGGTGGTGAGGTCCGGATTGCGCAGCGCCAGCTTCAGCGAGGCCATCCGGTTGATGGAGAAGGCCACCTCGCGCTCGACGATGCCGCCGTTCGAGACACGGCCGACGGTCGGCACGCCGCGGGTGATGCTGGCGGCGGCGCCCTGGGCCTGGAAGCCGGCGATGGCGACGGCGCCCTGTCCGACCGCATAGACCTCGCCGTCGGCGCCGACCAGCGGGGTGACGAGCAGTTCGCCGCCCTGCAGCGAGCGGGCATCGCCCATGGCGGAGACCTTGATGTCGATGCGGGTGCCCTGGGTGGAGAATGGGGGCAGGTTGGCGGTCACCATGACGGCCGCGACATTGGCCGTGCGCAGGTTCATGCCGCGGGTGTTGACGCCGAGGCGCTCCATCATCGACTGGATCGACTGACGGGTGAAGGGCGAGTTGTTCAGCGTGTCGCCGGTGCCGTTGAGGCCGACGACGAGGCCGTAGCCGATGAGCTGGTTCTCGCGGATGCCCTCGACGTCCACGAGGTCCTTGATGCGCGAGGTGTTCGCACCGGCCGGAGCGGCCAGGGCGACGATGCTCAGAAGGATGGCGAGGCGGCGGAACATGAGAAACCCCTAAGGTCCCTGCCTTCATCGCATGACGCGTGCCAGTTCAGGGCCGTCTCTATGCTTTTGATATCATGAAGATATTGAGACTTTCGGAGGGCGGGCCGGGGGGCGCCATTCCTGCCGCCCGGCAAGACTTGCCGGGCATTAACCGTGCCTTAACCATGACCGGGCTCTTCTTAACCGGCCAGCAAGACCTGTTGCGCCTTGATGAAGGGCCCGTCCCGGAGAAGGACCCATGCGGATCACCACGCCGCCTCCCGTTGGTGCCATCTCGACCGGCCAGCCGGCCCAGAAGGTCGACCGGCCGCGCGCCGCCTTCGAGCTGCCCGGCGCCCGGAACGAGACGTCGCAGACCGCGCAGGCGCGCCCCGCCATGGCGACTGCCGGGCTCGAGACCCTGCTCGCCGTCCAGGGGATGCAGCCAGAGGACCGGCGCGAGAAGCGTCGTCGCGCCATGCAGCGCGGTCGCCAGTCGCTCGATCTGCTCGATGACCTCAAGCTGTCCCTGCTCGCCGGCGAGCCGATGCCCGCGGTTCTCCTGAAACTGCGCAGCCTGACGTCGGCGACGCTCGAGGACACCGGCGACTCGGGCCTGGACGGCGTGCTGGCGGAGATCGATCTGAGGGCGCAGGTGGAGATCGCCAAGCGCGAAGCCAACGCTCAAACGAGGTGACTGCGTCGCCACGCAAGTCGCTGGAATCCAGACAAGACCGCCCTTCTGGCATGGTTCCTGCCTTCCCGGCGGACCACCAGTCGCCCACATGACGGTCGCGTGACCCGGTTTCATGTTGTCTGCATGGGGGACGGGTGCTATGAGCGCGCCGAAACGCGGGTCTCGTCATCCGTGAATCATGAGGGGTTCGTTGCATGACGTTGGAGTTGGAAGCGGACTACCGCCCGAGCGACTCGGAGCCGTTCATGAGCGAGCGGCAGCGCGAATATTTCCGCAAGAAGCTCCTGGCCTGGAAGGACGACATCCTTCGCGAGGCCAAGGAGACCCTGCAGAACCTGCAGGATGAGAACCAGAACCATCCGGACATCGCCGACCGTGCGTCGTCGGAGACCGACCGGGCCATCGAGCTGAGGGCCCGCGACCGCCAGCGCAAGCTGATCGCCAAGATCGACGCGGCGATCGCCCGCATCGAGGACGGCAGCTACGGCTATTGCGAGGAGACCGGCGACCCGATCTCCCTGAAGCGGCTGGAGGCCCGCCCCATCGCGACCCTGTCCCTGGAGGCTCAGGAACGGCACGAGCGGCGCGAGCGGGTCTATCGCGACGAATAGGGCGCCGAGATCACACGTCCGGAGTTCGATATGGCGGCCGCCCCCCCGGGGCGGCCGTTTCGTTGTGGCGGTCCATGTACCGAAACGCCGGACGCCGCCCGCGTCGGGAGAACGCGGGCGGCGCCGGACTTGCCGTGTGCGCCTGGGGAGCGGGGACGGCTGGGAGCTCGTGAGGACCGTCAGAAGGGCAGGAGGACGTCGAGGACCTGCTGGCCGTAGCGGGGCTGCTGCTGATCGGTGATCTGGCCGCGGCCGCCGTAACCGATGCGCGCCTGGGCGATCTTGTTGGAATCGATGGTGTTGTCGCTCTCGATGTCCTCGGGTCTGACGACGCCGGCGACGATCAGTTCGCGCACCTCGAAATTGACCCGCATCTCCTGCTTGCCTTCCAGCACCAGATTGCCGTTCGGCAGCACCTGCATGACGACGGCCGCGACATTGGTGGTCAGCGTCTCGGACCTGGTGACGGTGCCCTTGCCCTCGTTCGAATTGGTGCCGGTCGTCGAGACGAGGCTTGCGGGATCCGCGCCGGCGCGGGCGATGAAGCGCTCGGCGCCGAACAGGCTGGGAGCGCCCATGGTCTGCGAGCCGGTGCGCGACTGGTTGGTGGTGTTCTGGATGTTGGCCTGGTCCTGGAACTTGACCTTGACCGTGAGGATGTCGCCGACGCGCTGGGCGCGCTGGTCGCGGAAGAAGGCGCGCGAGCCATTGCGCCACAGCGAATTGGGATTGTGCGAGATCGGCTGCGGTTCGGGCATCGGCATGGAGACCGGCCGGTAGCCGGGCCGGGTCTGCGGGTTCTCGACCGCCGAGAGGGCCGGGGCGCGACCGACGTTGCGCAGCCGGTCGGGCGCGCCGCAGGCCGCCGTGGCGAGGCCGGCAATGACGATGAGGAGCGGGCGAGCGATGCGCATGGCGGTTCCTGACACGGAACGAGAAGCGGGGACGGGACGGGACGAGCGGGCCATTAGGGAACCCTCGATGTGGCGACGACGGCGGGCGGCGTCGCAGGGCGCGCCATCACGGAGACGCGGTTCAGACCGGTGACGACGGCCTGCAACTTCTTGCGGGACTGCAGGTTTTCCACCTGGATGAGGTCACCCTCGGCGCCGGCCTCCAGCGCCTTGCCGCGCATGGTGAGCGACAGCCCGGGCAGCTCGACGATGATGAGGACATTGCCGTTGCGCTCGACGAGCTCCGGCTTCATCAGGTCGATGGTACGGAACATGCGCTCGGGCGTGAGCGGCCGGCGGGCGGCAAGGCCGACCGCCTGGGCGAGGGAGATGACCGTGTCGCCGACCATCATCGGCAGGGCGTTGCGCGGCTTGCGGTCGACCACCAGGTCGGAGGCGCGGACGACCTCGCCACGGCCGATGGTGCGGGCAGGCACCACGAACTCGACCAGCTCATTGGCCGTTCCCGAGAGACGGAAGCCGCCGTTGCGTTCGGAACGGGAGGAGCCGCGAATGCCGAGGACGGCGTCGAAGCGGCCGCTCCGCGGATCGTGCTCGATGCGTACGATGTCGAGGGATCCGGTGGCGTCCTTCTCGACCGCGATCGGCCGCGTGCCCCGATCGAAGCTGACCTGGACGCGGCTGGTGTCGGACAGGCCGAAGCTGCCGGCGAGCGCCGCGGCGATGCGTTCCTCCAGATCGGCGATGGGAACGACGCGGGCATCGCGGGTGACGCTCACCTCGCGGCCGCGGTCGACGGATTCCGGCTCGAGACCGGCACGCCGCGCCGCCTCGATGATCTGCCAGGCCGGCACCTGTCCGGTGTGGCCGGGATCGGGCGAGCGGAAAACCGGGACCCCCGCATGGCGGCCGGCATTCTCGAACAGGTCGCCGAGACGCACCACGTCTCCCGGCACGACCACCTCGAGGCGCAGCACGGGGCGCGCGGTCTCGGCCATGGCGGGCAGGGCGGAGGCGAGGGACAGGCAGATGGCGAGGCGGCGGGCGAGCGACATCACGACCCTCACCGCATCAGCTGCGAGGTCGACTGCAGCATCTGGTCGGCCGCCGAGATGATGCGGGCGTTCATCTCGTAGGCGCGCTGGGCCGCGATGAGGTCGGAGATCTCCGAGACGGCCGTGACATTCGACTGCTCGAGGTTCTTCTGCAGCAGCGATCCCATGCCCTCGTTGCCGGGCGTGGTGGTGATCGCCTGGCCCGAGGCGGCGGTCTCCACGAAGAGGTTGTCGCCCATCGATTCCAGGCCAGCCTTGTTGACGAAGCGCGAGAGCTGGATCTGGCCGATGGTCTGTGCCGTGGTCTGGCCGGGCAGGGTCGCCTGCACCACGCCGGCGGCGCTGATGGTCACCGCGGTGGCGTTGTTGGGAACGCTGATCTGCGGCTCCAGCGCGTAGCCGTCGACCGTGACGATCTGGCCGTCGGCGTTGCGCTCGAAGGAGCCGTCGCGGGTATAGGCGGTGCGGCCGTCGGGGAGGCTGATGCGGA
>CAZPMD010000074.1:0-3784 GCA_964587395.1 uncultured Hyphomicrobiales bacterium | reverse complement strand
GAAGAAGCCCTCGCCGCGAATGGCGACGTCATAGTCCTTGTCGGTGGCCAGCACGTTGCCCTGGGTCATGATGCGGGAGGTGCCGGCCGGCTTGACGCCCGAGCCGATCGAGATGCCCACCGGCAACAGATTGCCCTGCTGCGAGTTCTGCGTGCCCGCCCGACGCTGGTGGTCGTAGAGCATGTCCTGGAATTCGGCCCGCTGGCGCTTGAAGCCGGTGGTTCGCATGTTGGCGATGTTGTTGGAGATCACCTCGACGGTGAGCTCCTGGGCCTTCATGCCGCTGGCGGCAGTGTGGAGGGCGCGCATGGTTCAGGCTCCTCAGGCGGTGGCGTTGCCGAGGGAGCGGATCGCTTCCCGGCGCATCTGGTCGTGGCGTTCCATGCTCGACGCGAGCGACTGGTAAGCCCGGGTCACCTCGATCATGCGCGACAGGGCGAGGACCGGGATGACGTTCGAACTCTCAAGCGCGCCCTGGCGCACGTCGGTGCCGGTGACCGCCTGGGTCTGGGCACCGGCGACGAGACGGAAGAGATTGTCGCCGGCCTTCTCGAAAGCGCGCGGCTGGTTGCCGTCGACGATGCGCAGGCGTCCGCGCGCACCGCCCGACGAGGAGACGGTGCCGTCGCGGCCGATGGTGATGCCGACATCGTTCGCCTCGAAGGCGATCGGGCCGCCCTCGCCGAGGATGATCTGGCCCTGCTTGTTGATCAGCTGGTTCTGGGCGTTGAGTTCGAAGGAGCCGTTGCGCGTGTAGCGTTCGCCCTCGGGCGTCTGGACGACGAAGTAGCCGCGACCGTTGATGGCGACGTCGAGGGAATTGCCGGTCTGGGTGATGCCCCCCTGGCCGAGATTGGTGGTGGTCGCCCGATCCCAGACGAAGGACATGCGCCGGTCGGTCCCGCGCTGGAACGTATCGTCCCGGGCGACAGGCATCAGGTATTCCTGGAACACGACATCGTCCTGCTTGAACCCCGTGGTGTTCAAGTTGGCGAGGTTGTTCGCAATGACGTCGAGCTCGCGCTGCAGGGCGACCTGCCGCGAAAGACCGACGAGACCAATGTTCTCCATCGGACCAGTCCCCGATTGTCCGACTCGATCAACGCCTCTCCCAAGACGATTCTCGAACCGGTGCTCCCCAGTTGGACCCCGTGTCCGTTCTCCCAAACGGTCGCCGCGGCCCGACAAGCTCTTCGCAGCCTTCGTGCCAAGTCGCGGGTTTAAGGAAAATCAACCACTTACGCTAAGGTCGCGTTCACCTCCCGCTAGGCACGAACGGCCTGAGGGACGCTTTCGGCCCGGCAAATCTTGCCGCCCCTTAACGAAAATAAACGAGGCGTTAACCATTTCGGCGACACTGTCCCAACATGAGAATCCGGGACGCTAAGTGATGGCGAAGAAACCGAAAAAGCCTGAGGCCGAGGGCGATGAGGACGCGGAGGGCGACGCCGCCCCCGAAGCCGGCGGCGGCAAGAAGAAGCTGTTCATGATGGTCGGCGCCGCGGTGGCTGTGCTGGGCCTCGGCGGCGGCGGGTGGTTCTTCTTCATGAAGAAGAAGCCGGAGACCGCGGCCGCTCCGCCGGTCGAAGTCGCCAAGCCGGTCGCCTTCGTCGATCTGCCGGACATGACCGTCAACCTGTCGGTCGGCCAGGATCGTCCGCAGTACCTGCGCGTCAAGGTCGCTCTCGAGGTGACGGACTCCAAGGTCGCCGACCAGATCAAGCCGATCATGCCGCGCGTGATCGATGCCTTCCAGCTCTACCTGCGCGAGATGCGCCCCTCGGACATCGAGGGTTCCGCCGGCATCTTCCGGCTCAGGGACGAACTCACCCGGCGGGTCAATACCGCCGTCCATCCGGCGCGGGTCAATGCCGTGCTGTTCCGTGAAATCGTCGTGCAGTGACGGGCTGACCCATGGCAGGCGATATCGATCAGGACGCCCTTGCCGCCGAATGGGGCATGGCGCTCGAAGAGCAGGGCGCCTCGGGTGGAGACGGCGATCAGGCGTGGGAAACCGTCGGCGAAGACGGTATGGCCCATGTCAATGCCGGCTCCAAGGGCGGCGCCGAGCGCATCCTCAACCAGGAAGAGATCGACAATCTCCTCGGCTTTTCGATCGAGGATCTGGCGCTTTCCGACAATGGTGGCATTCGCGCCATCATCGACTCGGCGATGGTTGCCTACGAGCGCCTGCCGATGCTCGACATCGTGTTCGACCGCCTCGTGCGCTTGCTCACGACGTCGCTGCGCAACTTCACCTCGGACAACGTCGAGGTCTCCCTCGACCGGATTCACGCGGTCCGCTTCGCCGACTACCTGAACTCCATCCCGCTGCCGGCCATCCTCTCCATCTTCAAGGCTGAGGAATGGGACAATTTCGGCATTGCGACCGTCGATTCGAGCCTCATCTACTCGATCATCGACGTGCTGCTCGGCGGCCGGCGCGGCGTCACCGCCATTCGCGTCGAGGGCCGGCCCTACACGACCATCGAAATGGGTCTCGTCAAGCGGATGATCGAACTCATCCTCGCCGACGCCGAGGCCGCGTTCCGGCCGATCTCGCCGGTCAACTTCAAGATCGACCGGCTGGAGACCAATCCGCGCTTCGCCGCCATCTCGCGCCCGAACAACGCCGCCATCCTGGTGCGCTTCCGCATCGATATGGAGGAGCGCGGCGGCTCCATCGAGATGCTGCTGCCCTATGCGACGCTGGAGCCGATCCGCGATCGCCTGATGCAGACCTTCGTCGGCGAGAAGCTCGGCCGCGACACGGTCTGGGAGGGGCATCTGTCGACCGAGATCTTCCAGGCCCGCACGCACGTGGAGGCCGTGCTCTACGAGAGCGAATTTCCGCTGCGCAAGCTGATGAACCTCAAGGTGGGCGATACGCTCGTGCTCGATATGAAGCCCGATGCCCTCGTCAAGGTGCGTTGCGGCGCCGAGACGCTCACCGAGGGGCGGATGGGCCGGGTCGGCGACCGCGTCGCCATCCGCATCCAGAAGCCTTTGCGCCGCGGCCGCACGACGATGTCGCAATTCGAACAGATCTCTTCGGGCGAACAGGAGGCGTAATGTCGAGCTTCACCGTATCGCTGATGGTGGAACTTCTCGTGGCAGGCCTGCTGGCCGTGACCATCGCCTACTGCGTCACCCTGAACCGGCGGCTGACCCGGCTACGCTCCGACGAGCAGTCGCTCAAGGCGACCATTGCCGAGTTGATCACCGCGACCGAGATTGCCGAGCGGGCGATCCAGGGGCTCAAGGTCACCGTGCGCGAATGCGACGGGACGCTGGGCGAGAGGCTGCGCACCGCCGAGCGCTTCCTTGTCGACATCGAGCGCGAGGTGAAATCCGGGCAGGTCGTCGTCGAACGCATCAGCCGCATCACCGAGGCGGCACGGGATGCCGGCCGGCCGCGCGTCCCGCCGATTCCGGCGGTCGAGCCCATCGTGCCCGTGACCATCCGCGACTCCGCGGAAGGCCTGCCGTCGGGGGCGGCCTCGACGCTGGCCGCCGCCAAGGCCTTCGCCGCCCGCATCCAGACACGCGCCGCCTGAGGAGCTTCCGATGCGGGACCTGCGTCTTCTGCCGATTGTCACTCTCGCTGCCGGCGGCCTGCTGTTCCTGAAGGCGGTCGGCATCCTCAGTGGCGACGTCACCGGGCCCCGTCAGGTGCGGGCCCAGGACAGCAGCATTCCCGGCATCGAATCCCCAGCGGACGCAGACCTCGTCACCGGCGCAACGCCGGCGGCAGCGCCATCGCCGCCCGCGACACCGGCGACTC
>CAZPMD010000073.1:0-21235 GCA_964587395.1 uncultured Hyphomicrobiales bacterium | reverse complement strand
TCGTCAACACCGTGGTCTATGTGCAGGCGACCTTCGGGCTCGACCAACAGAGCACTGCGCTTGCGCTTGCGGCCTTCGGGGCGGGCTCCATGGTTGCTGCGCTCGCTCTGCCGAGCCTCCTCGAACGGATTGCGGACCGGACCGTCATGCTGGCCGGCGCCGGGCTCCTCACCGCGGCTACACTCGCCGCAGCAGCGGTGCCCTCTTATGCCCTGCTCCTGCCGCTCTGGTTCCTCATCGGCGTCGGCTATTCCACCGCGCAGACCCCGTCAGGCCGGTTGCTCCGGCGCTCGGCCCATCCCGAAGACCGCCCGGCAGTCTTCGCCGCCCAGTTTGCCCTGTCCCATGCCTGCTGGCTCATTGCCTATCCGGTGGCGGGATGGGCGGGATCCGTGCTGGGGCTTTCCGTCGCCGCCGTGCTGCTGGCGACCGGGGCGGCCCTCGCCGTGATCATCACACGCATCGTGTGGCCAGCCGACGATCCGGAAGTCGTTCCCCATAGCCATGCCGACCTGCCGCCGGATCACCCGCATATCGCAACCCACCGCAGCGACGGACGTCACGCCCATGCATTCGTCATCGATGACGTTCATCGCAGTTGGCCACGCTAGCTAGCTGAACCGCTAGATGAACCAGGACTTTGCGCCAACGGACCTTATGGACGGGATCGGTGCTGGCATGGCAGCGTTGGCATCGTGCTCACAGTGGGCGCTTATGTAGGAGCCGCGATCGCTGAGATCGCCGGGTGTTTCGCTTTCTGGGCGTGGCTGCGCCTTGATCGAACAGCGTGGTGGCTCGCGCCCGGTATGATAGCGCTGGCCCTGTTCGCTTACCTATTGACCCTTGTCGAAAGCTCAGCCGCCGGGCGCACTTATGCAGCCTATGGAGGGGTCTACATCGTAGCATCCATCGCGTGGCTATGGCTTGTCGAAGGATACCGGCCTGATCGCTGGGATGTCTGTGGGCGTTAGTCTGTCTGCTGGGTGCCAGCATTGTTCTGTTTGCCCCACGAGGCCCCTGATCAGGTCCGCCTATGCAGAAATCAAGAGTTACGCAAGAGCCCTCGCGTTGCGTTGCTTGACCGCCAGCAAAAGAATTGCGGCCGCGGCCAACCCCAGCCAAGGCAGGAGTAACAGGTTGAGGTTTTGCCAGCCCATGACGTATTGAAGTACACCGGCACCCAGGGAAGAGGCGAGCCCGACAACGAAGATGGATAAATCGTTTAACGCTTGCGCCTTGCCCTTTTCGGCTGGCGTGTAGGTGCTCGTGAGCAGATTGGTGCCTCCGATATAGAGGAAATTCCAGCCGACGCCGAGTAGCACCAGTGCGGCAGTGAATGAGTAAAAGCCGGTGCCCGACAGGCTGAACGCCACGTGTCCAAAGAATAGCACGACACCCGCCAGCATGATGCGCAGGACACCAAAGCGGGCTATCAGCGACCCGGTGAAAAACGACGGCAGGAACATGCCCAGGACATGGAGCTGAATGACCGTAGCCGTATCAGCGAGGCCGTGATGGTGGTGCGCCATTGCAAGCGGCGTCGCGGTCATCGCCAATATCATGACACCGTACCCCGTAGCAGCACCGAACAGGGCAGCAAGGTAGGTGGGCTGGCAGAGGATTTGGCGCAAGGGACGGGCAACCGTGCCTGCACCAGCCAGAACCGATTCACGCGGTACCTTAACACCCGCAAGAATACCCACCGCCACGAGCGAAACCGCCGAGAGAATGAGGAACGATGCCATGTAAGCGGGTTGCATCAGGTCACCGCCAAGCCGCCCCAGAGCAGGCCCCGCCAGCGCCGCCACCACCCCGCCCGCGAGTACAAACGAAATCGCCCTCGGCCGAAAGACGTCGCTTGCCACCTCGGAGGCCGCGAAGCGATAGAATTGGGCAAATCCCTGATAGGCCCCGACAAGCAACGTTCCAAGGCACAGCAGTAGCAGGGAGCCAGCAAACACCCCTGCCGCTGCCAGCAGCCCTCCCATCACGCCGAGGATTGCTCCGACGATAAACCCCAACTTGCGGCCAACCCGTACCATCCACATGGAAGCGGGAACGGTAGCAAGCGCCGTCCCAAGGAACATGGCAGCAATCGGCGCTGTCGCCAAAGAGGGAGACGGTGCGAGCTGGCTGCCAGCCAGTCCGCCCACAGTCATCACCAGCACCGATACCGTCTGAAAGAGAGCCTGTGCCGAGGCGAGAAGCGCGACCTGGCGATACATGAATGAGCTGGGGACGGTAGCCGACATCAAAACACCAGCACCTTGTCGGCGGCAATGGTTGCCGCCGCGAGTTCGTCCATTGTGCTCCGAGCGGCACCCTCCATCATCTGCTCTTGCGTCAGGGCGCGAGCGTCCATGCAGGTGCCGCACAGCGAGACCTTGCCGCCTGCCGACACAACGCGCTTGAGCATTCGCTCGACGTTGTAATAGCCGTCGGGAGTCTTCTGGCCTGCTTTGGCCGATAGGACGGAATCGGCCATGAGGAAAACGGTCACTAACGTATCCGGGCCTGCCTTTAGCAGAGCGCCCGCAAGCCGAAGGGCGTTGTAGACACGCTCAGTTCCGTAAGGTGGATCGTTGACGATAAGGAGGACGTGCATGGCAAGCGCCTCTAGGTTGACAGGGCTCATTCAAACATTCAATTGATTACTTGAATGATCGATAAGGCCCGTCCATGTCAAGCCCCTCCCCCAAGCTTCAACTGTTCGCCCATTTTGCGCGTCTGGCCCGCACGCTGGGCAACGCGCACCGCCTCGAACTGCTGGAGCTTCTCGCTCAAGGGCCGCGGTCGGTCGAGGCTCTAACCGCCCGCACGGGGCTGTCATTCGCCAATGTCTCCCAGCACCTACAGCACCTCCGCAAGGCCGGGCTGGTGGTGGGACAGCGCGACGGCAAGAACGTGCTTTACCGCCTTCAGGACGGGCCGGTTGTTGAGGCCATTGCCGCCTTGCGCAATCTGGCCGAACACAACATGGCCGAGGTGCAGGGCGTTATTCAGGGCTATTTCCGTAAGCTGGACAGCATGGAAGCCATTGGCACCGACGAGTTGGTGGCGCGGCTTGGCAGTGCCAGTGTGACCCTGCTCGACGTTCGACCCGAGGATGAGTTTAAGGCGGGGCATCTGCCACATGCCCGCAACATCACCCTCGACGAGCTGGAAAGTCGCTTGGCCGAGCTTCCCGCAGGCGGCGAAATTGTTGCCTATTGCCGAGGCCCCTATTGCGTTCTGTCGTTCAAGGCCGTCCAGCAGTTGCGCGTGCGCGGGTTCAATGTGCGGCGGCTCCGCGACGGGTTTCCCGAATGGAAGGCGGCAGGTCTGCCGATTGAAAGCGACGTTGCATAAATCAGGACTTCTGGCAGGCTCGGCAGTCATTTCAAATCAAGGCTTAGATCGTGTGGACAAACCTAATCCAGCATCGGATTGTTGCGAGCTGCACGAACCCGAGGAAGCTGGACGCGAGCTTGTCGTAGCGGGTCGCCACGCGGCGTGAGTGCTTGATCTTGTTGAAGAACCGCTCGATCCGGTTGCGCATCGCATAGGTATCCTTGTGGATCGTCCGCTGCACCTTCCGGTTCGCCTTCGTGGGGATCACCGGATCGATGCCGCGCTGTTCGAGGTCGATCCGGATGGCGTCGCTGTCGTAACCCTTATCGCCGAGCATCGCCTCTGGCAGCGGCGCGTCCTCCGCCATGAGATCGTCGTAGGCGGTCATGTCGGAGGCCTGGCCGGGCGTCACGTGGAAGCCGACCGCCAGCCCTTCCGCATTCGCTCTGGTATGAACCTTGGTCGTGAGCCCACCGCGCGAACGGCCAATACCGTTTCTCTGAATCCCCCCCTTCCGCCGGCGCCGTGCTGATGCACCCGGACAATGGTGGAATCGATCATTTGAAGCGTGTTGTCAGAGGCTTCGCTGTCGGAGAGCGCCGCCAGAATCACGTCCCAGACACCGGCCTCGGTCCAGCGTCGATACTGCCGGTGGACCGAGTTCCAGTTGCCGAACTCGGGCGGCAGGTCACGCCATGGCACACCCGTGCGCGTCACATAAAGCACGCCGTCGAGCACCCGCCGGTGGTCCAGCGGCCGCCGCCCGCCCTGCGTCCGGTTCTCAACCAGGAAAGGCGCAAAGAACGCCCATTCCGCGTCGCTCATCAACCCGCGAAGCACTGCTGCCCTCCTCAAAGAGCAGCCTTGAATCAGACATCAGACGATTTGGGAATCCTGTTTGTCCACACGACCTAGTTGTTGCCGAAGTCCGTTGCGAAACCTCACTCAATCGGTGCCGGTCAAAAGCTGCCGATCCCCCGGCATGCCCGTCCCTCGTCCGCTCGCTGCGCGCCGTTAAAGGTCGGAATAGAGGCGCGAGCTGACGCTGGCCCAACCGCTCTCGGGCCCCGAGCCAAAGTTCGCAACGTCTGCTTGCAGCTGGAGCGAAGTGCAATAGCTCGGGAATTTTCACAGCGCGAGAGCTGTGTTTTGCCCTCTGCGGACACCAATGCCTTGGAGGGCGATCGACGACGCTGGTAGAACTGGCGGAACGTGCATCGCAGTTGGCATGGTGCGCAAAAGCCGAGGCAGGTGATCCGGGCATCAGTTCATGCAAGGCGTCACGACCTCCTACCGTCAAGCGCGACGATCCACAGGCCGATCAAATTAACTACCGGGACGAAGGCGAGCGCCGCCCATAGTGGCGAATAACCGAGCCGCCGCAGGATAAGGCCTACCGGATAGAGAATCAGCGCCAGCAGCGCGATCATCATCACCCAGTGAGTAATGCCCCAGCCGCCCATCCACATCGTTTCGCCATACCATCCGTAACCCTGCATCATGTCGATCCTCCTCCGATCTATGTCGTCCGCGGTTCAGCTCACGACCACCTCGGTCATCATGCCTGCCGCCATGTGGTAGAGATGGTGGCAGTGGAGATACCAGCGGCCGCGCTTGTCGAGGTCGACGGCCACCGTCACCGGCATGTGCGGTGGCACGATCACCGTGTCGCGCACAGGGCCGGAGAAGCGTCGCGAACCAACACCAACGACCTGGAAATGATGACCATGCAGATGCATGGGGTGCATCATTGACGTAGGGTTCATAAACGTGATTTCGACGCGCTGACCGAGCTGGAACTTGTGGGGGCGATTGCGGCCATGCACCGCGCCGTCGATCAGCCAGCGATAGCCCTCAGCCTCACCTAGCATCATTGGAATCCTGCGGTCGGCCCGGCGGGCCGGCAGCGGTACCCGAGCGGTAAGCGCAGCATCAAGCGACAGATCGGTGTACGGAGCGGCGACCGCCGCCGTGTCTGGAATGCGCGCGACATTCGCCCCCGGCGTTGCCAGCACAATGCCCGTGCGCACCGTCGCGGCTTCGACCTGTGCCAGGACCGGAAAGACGCCACCCTCGGCCGGAATCGTCACCGCGAGGTCGATCCGCTGGCCCTGCGCCAGCGGGAAGCGTCGACCCGTCATCGGCTGACATGAGCTGCCATCGACGGCGATACACCGAGCGTCCAACGCGCCGGTGTCGATGAAGAACGCCGTTGCCGTCGCGCCATTGATGACCCGCAGGCGGACCGATACGCCGCGCTCGATGCGAACCACGTCGGGATCGTCAAGTGTTCGGTCATTGGCGAGAAAGGCGTCATAGCGGACGTCGTTTGCATGGAGCATGCTCGCTCCGTGGCTACCGTGGTGCACGCCGCCGCCGTGCATCATGCCGCCGGCTCTAGCTGGCGGCTGCCCCTGGGGGCCATGACCGCCATGGGCGCTCGCGCCACCGAGTTCGGCGAGGATTTCGGTCGGCGGGCGGAAGGCGAAGTCGTGCAGCATGATCACGACGTCCTGTATGTCGCCCGCATCCTTATCCCGCGTGATCATCGGCGCGGCGAGCAGTTGCTGCTCGCTCAGCTGATGCGCATGCATCCAATGAGTACCGGGAGTGAGACGGAAGGCATGGGTATCGCTGGCCCCGGGGGCAATCGCGCCGCCGTCAGGGCGCGACCGGTCCTGCTCTTCGGAGGCATAAATCTGCCCGTGCCAGTGCATGACGAGCGGCTCGGAGGTTCGATTGAGGATCGCGCCTGCGAAGCTGTCCCCTTCGCTGGCGAAGTGGCCGAAACGTCCGTCAGCTCCACTGATACAATAGACGGTCGCGCCGCGGCGCTTGACCTCAATCTGCCGCGTGGCAACGGTGAGGAGTGGAGCCTGAGCCTGCGCTTGACTGGCACGCGCTCCCGTCAGCGCCAACGCCGATGCGCCGGCTAGAAGCGAACGGCGGTCCAATCCAAGTTTCAGATTTCCAATCATCACGCCCTCGCATTCGATGGATAGACGTCACGTTGGCGTACCGAAGTCTCTCGGATATTTCAGCCGGGTAACAAATTGCATCAGGAAACCGACCGATGACTTGCGCTGGCTCAACCGGCGACGGCCCGCGAGACGCTTCCGGCGTCCGTAACGATGCGACTAAGGCAGCATCTCGCACAGGCTGGCCCAAGCGCGCGGGAAATCGTCGCCAGACCCATGGTCTCCGGCAGACGATAGTCAATGAACACCGTAAGCCGGGAACCCGTGCCTTCCAGAGTGATATCGAACCCCATCCTGTACCAGGCGAGGATCAACAGGCGCGGTGAGCCCGTGGTCTCCCAGACCTTTCGGACCGGCGGCATCCGTTCAATCACGGTTTCGCTTACGGAGAGCGTCAGGCCGAGCACGTTTCGGGTCATGCGAATGATGGAGCCGACAGCCTGTCCTGCCGCCGCGTCGAGTTCGTATCGCATGCTGCCACCGAGCATGACGGCCGACGGCTTCGACATATGCGCGCGGAAGCGGGCGGGATCGTCTAACGCAGCAGAGAGGCGCGCCGGCTCGGTCGCAACGAGAACGGTTCGTTCGAGGTGGCGCTCAAGACTCACGCCGCCGCCCTTCCGGCGGTTGCACTCCTCGATGGCTGCCCTGCCCGCCATGGCCATGGAGGAGATGCAGCAAAGGACAGGCAAGGAGCAGCAGATAGGGCAAAACCCCAAGCGCATGGCTCCAATGCTCGCGCAGGACATAGAAGGCGGCGATGATCGCCAGCGACGCCAATGCGATCGCGAACGGTTGGTTCAGTACCGTCTTGATCATGGCTTAAAGCTCCTGAGGCGCAATGCATTGACGATGACGCTGACCGAGGAGAGCGCCATGGCCGCCGCTGCGATGATGGGGGAGAGCAGGATGCCGAAGACGGGGTAGAGAACGCCCGCGGCCACCGGCACGCCCGCCGCGTTGTAGATGAAGGCGAAGAACAGGTTCTGCCGGATGTTGCGCATGGTCGCCTGGCTGAGATGGCGCGCACGCACGATGCCGGTGAGATCTCCCTTAAGCAGTGTGACGCTGGCGCTCTCCATGGCAACATCCGTGCCCGTGCCCATGGCGATGCCAACATCCGCCGCAGCCAACGCTGGCGCGTCGTTGACGCCGTCGCCGGCCATGGCGACGACCCGGCCTTCGCGCTTGTAGCGCTCCACGACGGCGCTCTTTTGCTCGGGCAGCACTTCCGCCTCGACGTCGCCGATGCCGAGCCTCCCCGCCACCGCCAACGCCGTGGTGCGGTTGTCGCCGGTGAGCATGACGAGGCGGATGCCTTCGCGCCGCAGTGCGGCAATGGCGTCCGGCGTCGAGGCCTTAATCGGATCGGCGATGGCGAATGCTGCCGCGACATTGCCATCGACCCCCATGAAGATCGCTGTCGCCCCGTCCTTGCGCATCTCCTCGGCGGCGTCGGCCAGAAGATCGGCATCTATGCCCTGTTCCTTCAGAAATGCGCCGGCACCGAGCACCACGCGCCGGCCCTCGACCGTGCCCATGGCGCCCTTGCCGGTAGGTGAGTCGAATTCCGATGCCGCAGGAAGATCGAGCCCGCGTTCCTCCGCAGCGCGCACGATCGCCAGCGCCAGCGGATGTTCGCTCAGGCGTTCGACGCCGGCCGCCAGCCTCAGTGCATCAGCTTCCCCGAAGCCGGCCACCAGCCTGATATCCGTCACCGCCGGCTTGCCTTCGGTCAGCGTCCCGGTCTTGTCGACAACAATCGTGTCGACCTTCTCCATCCGCTCTAGCGCCTCGGCGTTCTTGATGAGGACGCCGCTCTCCGCGCCGCGCCCGACGCCGACCATGATGGACATCGGGGTGGCGAGGCCCAGCGCGCAGGGGCAGGCGATTATGAGCACGGCGACAGCAGCCACGAGAGCGTAGGCAAACCGGGGTTCTGGGCCGAGGACCATCCAGACCGCGAAAGCAAGAACTGCCACGCCGATCACGAGGGGCACGAACCAACCCGAGACCTCGTCCGCGAGCCGTTGGATCGGCGCGCGCGATCGCTGCGCTTGCGCAACGAGATGCACGATCTGCGACAGCATGGTGTCGCGCCCGATCCGCTTCGCTTCGACGACCAGCGCGCCGCTCTGGTTGACCGTGCCACCGATCACCGCCGCCCCGACCTCCTTCGTCACGGGCATCGACTCGCCCGTCACCATAGATTCGTCGACTGCGCTGCGGCCCTCCACCACCGCGCCATCCACCGGCACCTTCTCGCCCGGCCGGACGCGCAGCCGGTCGCCGACCACGACGGCGTCGAGCTCGACCTCCTCGTCCGTTCCGTCCGGTCGGATGCGTCGCGCGGTGCGCGGCGCGAGGTCGAGGAGTGCGCGGATGGCACCGCCAGTGCTTTCGCGCGCGCGGAGCTCCAGCACCTGGCCGAGCAGCACCAGTACGGTGATGACAGCCGCCGCCTCGAAATACACCGCAACCGCGCCTTCCGAACTCCGGAAAGCCGCCGGAAAGAGCCCGGGCGCAGCAGTGGCGATGATGCTGTAGAGCCAGGCGACGCCGACGCCCATAGCGATGAGCGTGAACATGTTGAGACTGCGGTTGGTGACCGAGCGCAAGCCGCGCTCCAGGAGAGGCCATCCCGCCCAGAGCACTACGGGCGTCGCAAACAGGAACTGCAGCCAGTTGCCGGTCTGCTGGCCCAGGTACCTATGCAGGCCAGTTAGATGGCCGCCCATCTCCAGCGCCACCACAGGCGAGGTCAGCAAGGCGCCGATCCAGAACCGGCGCGTGAAGTCGGCGAGTTCCGGGTTGGGTCCCGCCTCGGCGCCCGCCAGCTCGGGCTCCAGCGCCATGCCACAGATCGGGCAGCTCCCGGGTCCGATTTGGCGGATCTGGGGATGCATGGGGCAGGTGTAGACAGTGCCCTCGGGCATAGAGACGGTCGGCTGCGTCGGCGCCAGGTAGCGTTCGGGATCGGCCGCGAACTTGTCGCGGCAGCCGACGGAGCAGAAATGTTGGGTGTGGCCGGCATGATCTGCGTGGTGCGGCGTTTTCGCTGGATCGACCGTCATGCCACAGACGGGGTCGCGAAATTCGGTCTGGCCGGTCGCGCCCGGTAGCTGAGCATCATGTAGATGCGCATGACCGGAATGGTCGCTAGGATGATGGTCATGGTCGCCGCTTGCACAGTCTGCGGTCTTGTCGCGGTGAGTTGCCATTGGCGCTCTCCAGACGTCTTTTTCCTACAGCGGCCTAAAAATAATGAATCCTACGCCATTCACTGAAGCTGTGTTGGGCGCGACAGTCAGCCAGATATCCTGCGCCGAACGACCTGATCATAGGGCACGACCAGCTCCGGACTAATTGCATCCCGATGCCTTCCACATATCGCCAATGCGGGCTTAGGCCTTAGGGCAGTAGAATAAGCGAGCCCGGCACCAAGGGGCGGACCTTGGCACCGGGCCCCGACTATCCACCCGGCTCGGTGGATAGTGTTCTTGACTGGTATCGCGGCCGGAACGCGGAGAGCGCCCTCGCCGATGAACGCCCTTCTTGCAGCTGTGCGCGAGGCTCAGCGGGCGTTCTTTGCCAGCCACTCCCGCATTTCGGCGATCTCGCGCTCCTGGGCTGCGATGATCTCGTTGGCCCACTTCTTGGTCTGCTCGTTCGTCCCAAATTGCAGAACTACTCTCGCCATTTCGATCGCACCTTGATGGTGCGGGATCATGCCGCGCACAAAGTCGACGTCGGCATTGCCGGTAAAAGTGATCGCCATATCGCGATGCATCCTTGCGTTTGCCTCCTCGTAGGCGCGGGTAGAAGGCGCCGCTGCGGTGGACGTCTGACCATGCCCCTGGTGGCCCGAGCCAGTCGTGGCGCCCATCCCCATCCCATGACCGCCCATCATGCCCTGCATCATCGGCATCATGTCCCGCATCATCGGAGCCATGCGCTCCATCATCTGTGCACGTTCCTGCGGTGAAGCCGCGCGCATGCGCTCCATCATCGGCATCATTTCGCGCATCGTTCGCATCATTCTGTCCATGTCGGCAGCCGGAGCCGCCTGCTGCCCCTGAGGCTGGCTCGCGCCGTGACCGGCGTGTGGATTCTGCGCGAGGCTCCCCGTGCTTGCAGCGGTCGCCAGCAACAATGCTATTGCCACGCGTTTGGCGACGAATTTGGCGGACATATTGAAGTCTCCCGTTCGGTCTGGACTAACTGAAGCAATGGACCTGCTTCGTTGCAGCGCGATCTCGAACGTGTAACGAAATATTACTATGACTCAGAAGCGCGCCTGCGCTGTCGCGCCATCGGGCCCGGTGATCTGAACCGCGCCCTTTACGCCGGACGGTACCGGCGCCGGCGCGGTACCAACCATTCGGTTCGATTGGTCGGGCTGCAGGGTGAAGCGTTGGGTGGTGCCGCCGACGACTAGTATCGCATTGGCGCGGTAGCCTTGCGTTGGGATGCCCTGGTCATTGGCGTCAAAGAGGAACACCACGACTTGCGTCGTTCCATTCGCCAATAGCTCAACGTGATGGCGCGCACCGGCATCGACTTTGAGCCCGCCATTCGGCCCGGGGCGCGGTTCATGCGCCAAAGCG
Organism: uncultured Hyphomicrobiales bacterium; assembly: GCA_964587395.1. Classification (GTDB taxonomy): domain Bacteria; phylum Pseudomonadota; class Alphaproteobacteria; order Rhizobiales; family Phreatobacteraceae; genus Phreatobacter. The sequence goes on along the minus strand of CAZPMD010000073.1, from coordinate 10,320 downwards.
GGGGCGGCGAGAGAAAGGCCAAGCAGCGCGGCGACGATAAGGCGTGTCATTTTGAGCTCCGTATTGAGGATCAGAAGGATTCCAAGGGTTTTGCGACCGTGGGGCCGCCAACGGTTGACCGCTCCGGTTCGCGGATCTGCGCCACAAGACGTTCGAGCGGCTTTCGGCCGTAGCGAAGAAACAATGTCGGCGTTAGGAACGTGTCGAGCACGGTGGCTGTCACAAGGCCGCCGAAAATGGTGATGGCGACCGGATGCAGGATTTCCTTGCCGGGCGCGGAAGGGTCAATCATCAGCGGAACGAGGGCGACCCCCGCCGATAGCGCCGTCATAAGTACCGGGGTCAAGCGCTCAAGCGACCCGCGCATTACAAGCTCGGGGCCGAAGCTCATGCCGTCGTGAATCGCAAGATTGATGTAGTGGCTGATCTTCAAGATGCCGTTGCGTGTTGCGATGCCGGTCAAGGTGATAAACCCGACCATGGAGGCGACCGACAGCGGCTGGCCTGCCAACCACAGCGCGGTTACGGAGCCAATCAACGCGAGCGGCACGCTCGCCATAATGATGGCCACGAACAGGACGGAACGGTACCGCGAGTATAGGATCGCGAAGATCATGGCGAGGGAGAGAAGGCTGAGCATACCGATCGTACGCATGGACTCTTCCTGAGCCTGGAAGGTACCTTCGAGACTGATGAAAAATCCCGCCGGCAACTGGTGTGCAGCAATCAATTGGCGGATCTGAGCCACCACGGTAGCCATGTCGGCCGCGCCGTCTGTATTGGCCATGACCACGACGCGACGCTTCCCGTTTTCACGCAGAATCTGGTTAGGGCCGTCTGCCTCGACGATGTCGGCAATCTGGCGAACCGGAACCCATCCGACAGGTGTTTCGATCAGAAGGTCTGCGAGGCCCTGCGTCGTTCGCCGCTCGTCCTGGAGTCGTACTACCACATCGAAACGACGATTGCCGTCGACGATCCTGGAGACGACGCGGCCATTGGAAAGTCGCTCGAGTTGTTCTGTGATCGCCGCTGGCTGCAACCCGTAGAGGGCCGCGCGCCGGTAGTCGACGATCACTTCGAGCTGTGGGATCCGCACCTGTTTTTCGACTTGAAGGTCGACGACGCCGGGGACGGCGGCCAGCTTCTGCCGCAGCTCTTCGGCGAGCGACCGGATTGTGTCGAGGTCCTCTCCAAAGACCTTCAGCGCGATCTGGGCGCGGACCCCTGACAGCATGTGATCAAGACGATGGGATATCGGCTGTCCCATGTTTGTTGTCGCGGGGAGCACGGACAATCGCGCGCGGATGTCGTTGATGATCTCGTTCTTGGAACGCCCGCTTGGGTGCAGGTCCACGTCGATCTCCGAGGAATGGACGCCTTCGGCATGCTCGTCTAGTTCGGCTCGCCCGGTTCGACGGCCAACCAGCTTCACCTCTGGGACCTCCATGATGATCTTCTCGGCGATCAAACCGACGCGGTGGCTCTCGGCCAGAGAAATTCCGGGATTGAAGAGCATCGATATGGTCAGCGTTCCTTCATTGAAGGGCGGTAGAAACGAGCGTGGTAGTTGGGTCGCAAAGGCGCCTGCGGCCAGCACGCCCGTTAGCGCCCCGGCCATCAACGTGCGTGGGTGGCGGAACGACCAGTCGAGAAGGCGGCGATTGCCGCGCTTCAACACCCGTACGACAAGCCCCTCATGATCATCGAGGCGCTTCAGCCCCGGGAGCATGTAATAGGCCATGACCGGAGTTAAAGTAATCGAGACTACAAGGCTTGCGAGAATTGAGATGATGTAGGCTTGCCCAAGCGGTGCGAATAGTCGTCCCTCAATGCCTGACAATGCGAATAGCGGGACGAAGACGAGGACGATGATCATCGTCGCGTAGACGATCCCCGATCGCACCTCCTGGCTTGCGGACACAACCACGTCGAACACCGTTCGCGGGTTGCCCTTTTCCCGGTTCTCGCGCAGGCGGCGGAAAATGTTCTCGACATCGACCACGGCGTCATCGACCAATTCGCCGATGGCGATAGCGAGACCGCCCAGCGTCATAGTGTTGATGGACAGGCCCATCAGATGGAAGACGATTGCGGTAATGAGGATCGAGACCGGGATCGCGGTCAAGGAGATCGCGGTGGTGCGGACGTTCAGCAGGAAGGCGAACAGGATGATCGCCACCACGACGATGGCTTCGAGGAGCACCTTCTTCACATTGCCTATCGACGTCTCGATGAAGCTGGCTTGCCGGAACAGGATCTGATCGGCGCGAATGCCATTCGGCAGTGTTGCGGTAATGTCTCGAACAGCCTGCTCCACCTGAGCGGTCAGCCGAATGGTATCGACGCCCGGCTGCTTTTCGACGGACACGATGACGGCTGATCGCCCCTGGAAGCCCGCATCGCCGCGCTTGTTTCTTGGAGCGAAAGAAACATCCGCAACTTGCCGTAAGGCGACCGGTTGACCGCCGACAGTTGCGACGACAATGCTACGTAAGTCGTCCAAGCTGCGGGTGCTTCCGATGTTTCTGATGAGGAACTCGCGGCTGTATTGATCCGTGAAGCCGCCTCCGGTATTCGAGCCAAATTGTGCGAGCGCGGCCTCGATCTGCGGCTGAGTTACCCTCAACATACGCATAGCGGCCGGGTTGGGAGAAACTCGGTATTGGCGCACTTCACCGCCAATAGGAATCACCTGTGCCACACCAGGGATCGTGAGCAGACGGGGTCGGACTGTGAAGTCGGCCAGTTCGCGAAGGTCCATCGCAGAAACGCCATCGGGCCCCGTGATGGCGATAAGCAAAATCTGGCCCATGATCGAGTTAATCGGCCCCATTTGGGGGACGACATTCGTCGGAAGCTGCGCCTGAACAAGCGAGAGGCGTTCTGCAATTTGCTGTCGATTACGGTATATTTCGGTTCCCCAATCGAATTCGACATAGATGATCGATAGGCCGACGCCGGACGTTGACCGCACGCGGGCAACGCCCGGTAGACCGTTCATCTGTGTTTCGATGGGGAAAGTGACCAACTGCTCGACCTCGGGCGGTGCGAGCCCCTCAGCTTCCGTCATTATGGTCACTGTCGGCCGATTGAGATCCGGAAACACATCGACCGGCAGCTTGGTCACGGTGAACCCGCCGTAAACAATGAGTACGGCTGCGAAGGCCAGCACGAAGAGGCGATTGCGGAGTGACTGCGTTACGAGGAAGTTGAACATCACTCGTGCCTCAGCGAATCTGGTTCAGGAGTTCGGCGCCTTGAGTCACGATCCGCTTTCCAGCCGCGATTCCGGAAACAATCAGCACGCGAGAGCCGTCAAGCGGCTCGACGCGCACTTCGCGTGGCAGGAAGCGCTCGGCGTTGGTGTGCTCGTATACGATCGATTGGCCATTGGGACCGCGCAGTACGCTCGTCCGCGGAACGGCAATGCCGCTGCGTTCTTCTTGGGTAGAGGCCAGCACAGTTAGCAATTGACCGGCCCGCAGCCCGCTTGTGGTACCCTCGACGCTGAACTGGATCGGGATAGCCTGGTTTCGGTCTGCCAAACCGGAGCCTCGAAAGGCGAGCGACACTGTACGGCCGTCGCCCAGACGCCCGTTTGCCGAACCATTAATTGCATGGGCCTCAAAGCTGAGAGCCTCAACCCAAAACCGCGATGGATCAATTATCTGGAAGATCACCACGTTCGGTTCGGCAATCTGGCCGGCAACGGCCTGTACCGCTGCGATTACACCGGTCACGGGAGCGAGCAGTCTCTCGGGTTCGCTCGGAGCTCGCTCAAGATTGGCGCGGCGAATTCGCAAACCCCTGAGTTCAAGTTCCGCATCCTCGATCTGGGCACGGGCCACAATGCTCTGCAACTGACGCAAACGCTCCAGACGGCGCTCTGCCAAAGCAATCTGCTGATCTAGTTCTCGAGACTGCTGCTGTTGTGAAGTTAGATCCGCAGCTCCGATCGCCGGCTGGACATAGGCTAGCACATCGCCAGTGGATACTCGCGTTCCCAGCCGCGGAAAGCCACCGGTGGGAGGAGCCAAGCGCCCGGCTACTGAAGCCTGCACATAGCCGGCAGCACTTGGATCGGGGATCACCCGGGCGGGCAGTTCAACGGTGATGGGGAAGGTCTGCACCTCAGTCAAGAGCGTCCGCAATGCAAGAATGCGCTGCGTCGTTTTGGGCACAAAGATCGCTCCATCGGCGAAGCGCTGAGCGACATCCCTCTCGGCTATGGCGGGCGGCGGGCCCGTCACGCTTGACGCGTGAGCAGCGGAAGGCAGTCCAAGAACCACAGCAAGCAGCACGGCGGCCGCGGGCGCTCGATAGCGTCGCCGCGCAAAGCTGGCGATGATCAGGCCGGCAATGAAAGACCCTCCGCCTACCAACCACAGGCTCACATCGTTGTTCGCCAAGCGCGTGCCCATATCGCTCGCCCAGGCAGACCCCACGATCCGTTGCCACAATCCCGTCGAAGTAACTGTTCGCGCTGAAGGTTCTGGGATGTTCAAGGTTGCGGTGAGTACATCGACCGTGCCATTCGCTTCGACTGTGAACGCGAGGCCATAGCTACCCGGCTTGGTCAACCAAGGGGCGTCCAGGAGATAGGCACCATCGGTCGTCGGCGCCGCCAGCCCGGTGCCCTCAGGCCCATCGACCTCGATCTTGGCATTCTCGACGGGTTTGTTTTCCCGGAACGTATCGAGGTAAATCCGTAGCCGGCCGGAGCGGGCAATTGCAACGAGTTCGAAATCGGTCGAGGAAGCATCTGCGCGAGGCGCGATTGTGACGGATACTGGCGGCGGCGGTGCGCCATGATCGTGCCCTTCGTGAGCGGCAATGGGCGATGAAACCAGCAGAGCCGCAATGATCAAGAAGCATCGAAAACGGCGGGGGGAGTCAGCATTCATGGCAGATCCGGTCGCAGACTGTGTCACCTCATCAGACTAAACGGGGTTCTGCAGGGATAGATTTCTGTTTTGTAACACAACATTTCACGCTGACGGTGGAAGCTTTGGGAGACGAACCGTTGCGATCAAGCCGCCATCGACATGATTGTGCAGGGACAACGAGCCCTCATGTCCCTCGATGATCGCGTGGGCAATGGTGAGTCCCAGTCCGAAGCCGCCAGTTTTCTGATTTCGTGACGGCTCGAGCCGAACGAAGGGTGCAAGAGCACGATGCACTTGTTCAGGCGCAATACCCGGTCCGTAGTCTCGAACGGACACGACGACCTGATCTGGGCGGTCGTCAACCTGAACCTCGGCGCAGTGACCATATTTGACGGCATTTTCGATTAGGTTGCCAAATGCCCTCTTGAGGGCAAGCCTCCGACCTGGCACGTTGGCGTTGGCTGATCCGGCGAGGCTAACCGCCAACCCTCGGTCGGAAGCGTCGTCGGTGATTGTTCCGAGGATTGCAAAGATGTCGACAGGTCGGATCTCCTCATCGGCTCGGTCTCCGCGCAGGAACGCGAGCGTCTGATCGAGCATCCTCTCCATTTCGTCGAGATCTGCCGCGATGGCAGCACGTGCTCCTAGATCGGCGACGTCCTCGACGCGAAAACGCAACCTTGTAATGGGGGTCTTGAGGTCGTGTGATACAGCGGCGAGAGCCTGCGTCCGATCATCGATCAAGCGGACAATCCGCCTCTGCATATCATTGAACGCGACTGCGAGCTCCCTGACCTCCCGCGGGCCACTTTCCGGCACCAGGACAGCACTCTTCCCGCGATAAAGGTGCCGAGACGCTGTCAAGAACCCGGTCAGGGGACCAGTGAGCCAGCGCACCAGCATCAACGAGATGACGATCGCGCCGAGAGCCATCAGCGTCGTGGACAAGAGCGTCCCGTGCCCGGCTGGGACGGGAGGACTCCAGGCGACAAGGCCCACGTTGACCCAGGACGAGTCGGGCAAGCGAATCGAGATCAATGCGAGATGCGGATCATCGGCGACCCTGCGGTTCGCTCCGATGATAAGTCCATCCCCGTCAATTTCCGGCGCTATCTCCCGTAGTCGCCGCCCAAGGGTTTCCCATTTGGCGGACCCGGAACCGCCAGAAACCGCGTGCTCGGTTCTGCTCCAATGGGCTGCGATTGGTCCGCCAGAAAGTTCGTGCGCAACCGTTTCCCGGTCATTCTCTGGCACACGCATCACGGCCCGCTTGATAGCGAGCAGTTGATCTGCCAGCCGAGCCTCGTTCGCCAGATCGAGCTCCCGAGCGAGGCTTTGCTGATAGGTCCAGATACTGGCCAGATGGACCAGGCCAATTCCCAGCACGACGACAAAAACCACCCGAATAGCGAGGCTATCAAAGCGCCTCCACCATCCGATTAGAGCTTGTGGTCCTACATCAGCCACGTTTCACGTCCGCCGCGAAGAGATAGCCGGCTCCTCGCACTGTCTTGATCAGATCTTCAGCTCCGTTCAGCTTCCGACGCAGGCGGCTGACCTGGACATCGATTGATCGATCAAAAGCCTCGATAGCCCGGTTCCGCGCTGCATCCAGGAGGAAATCGCGACTTAAGACCCTCTGAGGCGCTTCAAGGAACGCCAGCAAAAGATGATGCTCTCCCGTAGAGAGGTCGACTACGACCCCATTCGGATCGACTAGTTCCCACTTGAGTGTATCGAGCCGCCAACCAGCGAACAAGAACGCCCGCCCGGCTCGTCCCGGCCGATCCGTGTCCCGACTCCCGGCGCGTCGCAATACGGCACTAATCCGCGCCAGCAGTTCGCGAGGATTGAACGGCTTAGGCAGGTAGTCGTCGGCGCCGAGTTCGAGGCCAACGATCCTATCTGTTTCCTCGCCCTTTGCGGTAAGCATGATGATCGGGACAGACGATGTCCGGCGCAAGTCGCGGCATAGGTCGAGGCCACTTCGGCCTGGTAGCATGAGGTCGAGAATAATGAGATCGATGGCGCTACGGCTCAGAGACCCCTCCATCTCCAAACCGTTTCGAGCCGTATGCACGCGAAAGCCGTTCAAACGGAGGAACTTCGCGACGAGCGAAAGGATCTCACCGTCGTCGTCCACGACCAAGACTTCGAACTGGGAATCCAAAGGATCTTTGCGTGTCAATGTCTCCACGGGCGGGTTTCGTGCCATCGTAGAATTGTATGCCGGACCATTATGATCTGCTATTACGCTATTGTAACAGTTTGTTTCAATTGACGGCGGGTTATGGATTGCGAGATCTGGTGAGGCACGGATTATGTAGCGAGCTTTCCTATCAGCATTTCATTTCGCCGCCGTGAATCCACCTCCGACGCTGACTAAAGAAGAAGAGGCCCCGTAGGAGCCTCTTCCTTGTCACCTTAGAAGGTGCCGCCGATCGCTGGTGCGGCCGGCGGGTAGTTCGTGGCGTCGTTGGTAAGGACAGTCCGACCTTCCTGCTGGCGAGGCGCGCGGGTCATCTCCTGCCGACGGATCGCTTCGACCCCCGAACGAATGCCCCTCTGTGCGTCAAGGAACTCATGCCGTTCACGCTCCTCGGGCGACAACGTGCTCGGAAACGGACCTCCCGCCATTGCGGCACCCGAGATTGCGAGGAAAGAAAGCGTCGCGAGAACGCGGTACATGATCAATCTCCAATTTGCGAAGACCTTGTTGGTCTACGGAAGTGATCCTGCCCCGATCATTTTGCGCGAGTGTCTCTCAACCATGACCAAATTTTCGATCTCTGAAACAAATTATTGCCGCAGCTCATGCGAACTTAAGTGCACCTTCGTTCGTCCAGCCGAACCAAGGCGCGTAACGCTTAATGACGGTTATCCGAAGCAGGCCATCTTCGGTCAAGATTGGCGCTCCGCACCAACATAGGTCGCAAATACCGAGGTGCGACTACCGTGAAAAAGAAGGACCTCGTATCGGTCTGGATCTACCCCTTCAACTTCCATTCCAGGGGATCCGACTGGCATGCGAGGCACCGCCAGCCCGGTGGCATAAGGTCTGGTATCAAGAAGTCGCAAAACCTCCCCCGCGGGAACGTGTCCTTCCAACAGGTAGCTGCCAATGACCGCAGTATGGCAAGAGCGCAGCTCCGGGGGCACGCCGAGCTCGGTCTTTTTCCTGTTCATTTGGGAAAGCATTTGCACATCCGTCTCAAAACCCGCCGCCTGGATGTGATCGACCCAGCCCCCGCAGCAGCCGCAATTCTCGTCCCGGTAAACAACCATACGTGCGACATTTGCTAGGCTCCTCCTCCCAGTGGAGAGAAGGGCTGGTGCGCTGAGAACCAGCATCAAGCTTCTTCGTGAGATCGCCATGCTTTAGCCTGCCGCCGGTTTGGTGGATGCGGATTCAGGCTAAGCCACCCTACGCTCGATCTCAACCGGGCTGTCGTAGCCGATGGTCGAGTGCCTGGACGCGCACTGGTTCCTGACACTTGCGGACGCAGCCGGAAAGTTGGAGGCTTGTCGGAGATAATACAACGAGGATCGGCCGCACGGGGCCATCGGCAACAAGCCTCCGATCTCGCTGCAAAATCCCGGTAGCGCTCTCAGCCCGCTATTGTGACCAAGGCCCGGAAACCGACCCTTGGGCGGTCCAAAGATGTGTCTCGAACAAGTTGGAGTTGACCCGCTTCCGCGGACGGTTCGCGGCTTGGGCGGGTCAACTCCACCTCTTCCGCGAAGGCCCGAGTCGACAAGGCCGCGCTCAATCTCCACCATCGCCCTAGCGAGACGCCACTGCTTCAATATGCGTGAAACGCTGGCCCTCAGGCCCCAAACTCAGCCCTCAGCCGCTCTTTGGAAACCTCATCACAGATGGCCGGGTCCATCGCTTCCGCAACGAGATCTCGCCAGAACTGCTCAAGCGCCTCGCGCGTGACGCCGAGGAGGACGGCCGGGCCTCCGCTACCGACGCCGTCGCCGTGCCAATTGCCGCCATGGTCGATGATCACGAGAACATCGAAGAAGCCGGCTGCGGGATCGGCTTTTGGTTCGGGCGCGAACAGGTCGGGGCCGATGACAATGCGGGTGAAAAGGCAGACAGCGTCCTCGATGACGGTTCGCTCGCCCGTCTTTAGGGCACGCGGAATGTCACGGAGGATTTGGCAATAGTCGCTCTCGCCGTAGAACTCGCCGGGCCTCAGTTCCAACCCACGCATGAAGTCAGGGTTAAAGACAACCGGCGAGAACACCGGCTCGTCACCGATGTAGAGGCCGATGGCCATCTCGCCATTTCGGTCCCACTCATACCCGTTGCTGAAGACCCGTCGCCAGCGGATAGAGAGCTTGAGCGGGGTCGCCGTTTCATTCCTTCGACAGTCGATCAAAATAGCCATGGGCGCCTCGTCCCGCGTCACGTGCGGGGCGTATCCACTGGCGTCCGATTGCGTCAGGACGTGGTCGAAACGTCAAAGCGCTTCGCCCATGCGTCCGAGAGGGGGGAATCGATACCCGCGCTCCGCATGATTTCGATGATGTTCGGCAGCTTCTTCAGATTGATCGTGTAATCGGGGAAGGCCTTGGCCCAGGCCTCAAGCGCCATTTGCTTCTGACGCCGGCGCGAGAACATCCCCATGAACAGCATCCGCTCCGTGGCTTTTTCGTCGCTGAAGCGCATGCGAGCGGGAAGTGAGGGATTGATGTGATTGAACAAGCATTCAGCGAGCGTGGGTGGTGTCACACCATCTGCGGAGTCTGGCAGTTCATCCAGCTCCCATCCTTGATGAACGAGCAATGCTTCGTTCAGACGGGCCAGCTTGTCCAGCTCGTCGGCTTCCCTCTCCGTGCGGGGCCCGACAAACACGACGGGTTTCCCATCGAGAATGTAGATGTCATCGGGATGGGGGACCATCCGCGGCGGAGTGACGCCGCGGCGCTTGCAGTCAGCGATCTCAGCCTTCTTCATCTGGACATACCGAGCCCAGACGCGGTGCTCCTCATCAATTTGTGCTGCCTCGGCGGCTTCTGCTTCGGCAATCAGTTCCATCATGTGCCGCTGCGAGCGCGAGTTGCCGGATGCGGCCGACTTCATGATCGATTTCAGGACGACTGCGCGACCTGAGATTTGGCGATGATCGTCCCCCTCCCGCACAGTGACCAGTTGCCGGGAGAGATCCAGGACTGCGTCGATCAGTGATCCATCAAGACTCTTGGCGACAGAAGCTTTTGCTGGCCGACCGTTAGGATTGCCGGACTTGCCCTTTTGGAAGCGTGTCGCGACGGGTGGCTTGCCGTAGCCGACCATATAAGTGGTCGGCGGATCCTCCGGCGGTTCACGACGGGTCATTGATGCACCTCGTTTGCTTCAGTCGAAACCAGGTCGTCCGCACGCTCGCTGGCGAGATCGCCGAAGGTCCCGCCGTCGCTCGCG
>CAZPMD010000072.1:11545-21666 GCA_964587395.1 uncultured Hyphomicrobiales bacterium | reverse complement strand
CCGCGTCACGGCGCCGGTGCGGGTGACGGGATCGAGGCGTCCGGAGAGGATCTTCTCCTCGACGCCCGCATAGCCGGCGACCGGCGACCAGCCCTCTCCCGCCAGCGCGTCGAAGAACTCGCGGTGGGCCTTGGCGAAGACCCCGAAGCCGGGGTGCGGCGTCGGGGGCAGGGCGGTCACAGGGTGGCGATCCGGCTGTTGGTGAGGTCGGTGACGATCATCGAGCCGGGCGCGTGGGTGATGGCGAAAGGTGGCTTCGCCGCGGCGATCACCGATTGCGGGGTGACACCGCAGGCCCAGAACACCGGCAGCTCGTCGGGTTTCACCTCGACCGGATCGCCGTAGTCGGGCCTGCCGATGTCGCGGATGCCGATCAGCTCCGGCAGGCCGATATGGACCGGAGCGCCGTGGACGGCAGGAAAGCGCGTGGTGATCTGCACGGCGCGGATGGCGTCGGCCGGTTTCAACGGCCGCATCGAGACCACCATCGGTCCGGCGAAAGGCCCGGCCGGCGCACAGGCTATGTTGGTGCGCCACATGGGAACGGTGGTGTTGCAGGAGATATGGCGCATCGGCAGGCCATCCTGCAGCAGCGCCTCCTCGAAGGAAAACGAGCAGCCGAGAACGAAGGCGACGAGATCGTCGCGCCAGACATCACGGATGTCGGTCGGCTCGGAGACCAGTTCGCCGTTCCTCCACACCCGGTAGCGCGGAACGTCGGTACGGATGTCGAGATCGGCGCCGAGGGCGGGAATGGACGGGTTGCCGGGATCGGACAGGCCGATGACCGGGCAGGGCTTGGGATTGAGGGTACAGAAGCGCAGGAAGTCGCCGGCGAGATCCTTCGGCAGGATGGCGAGGTTGCCCTGGACGCGCCCCGGCGCGAGGCCGGCCGTATGCCCGGTGATGTCGCCGCGGCGGATCGCACGGCGGACCTCGACGGGATCGCTGACGTCGGCGATGTGCGGCGCGCGGAACTGGGCGATGGCCATGACGTCTCCCAAGGGCAGGGTCCTTGGGATGACAGTCGATCATTCCGCTTGCATTGGGTCCAATCCGAAGTTTGGATCGCAATCGATAAATTCACTTTATCGATTGCGATGCACATGGTGGATTTCAAGGCCCTGGAGACGCTGGTCTGGGTGGCGACCCTGAGGAGCTTTCATCGCGCCGCGGTGAAGCTCAACACCACACAGCCGGCCGTGTCCCAGCGCATCGCCCAGCTTGAGGCGGAGATCGGCCAGCGCCTTCTGGTCCGCGAGAAGCGCACGGTGGTGCCGACCGATGCCGGTCGGCAGGTGCTGGACTACGCCGAGCGCCTCCTGAAACTGCGCGCCGAGATGCTCCATGCGGTGGCGGACAAGGCGGCGATCCGCGGCACGCTTCGCCTCGGCGTCGCCGAGACCATCGTCCACACCTGGCTGCCGCGCTTCGTCGAGCGCATGGCCAAGGCCTATCCGGGTCTGGCGCTGGAAATCGAGGTCGACATCTCGCCCAATCTCCGGGACAGGCTGATGGCGCAGGAACTGGACCTCGTCTTCGCCCTCGGTGCCTTCGCCGCGGCGCAGTTGAAGAACCTGCCGCTGAGCACCTATCGCATGGCCTTCCTGGCGGGGCCCGGCCTCGACCTGCCGCAACCGGTCGGGCTCGACGTGCTGGCGGCCCACCCGATCATGACCTTCTCGCGCAACACACGGCCCTATCTGCTCATGCGCGAACTGTTCTCCGCGCCGGGGCTGCCACCGGTCCGCATCCACGCCTCGTCATCAATGGCGACGATCCTGCGGATGGCCGAGGACGGGTTGGGGATCGCTGCGGTGCCCGAAGCCATCGCCGGGCCGGAACTTGCGGCCGGGCGGCTGCGCACCCTGCGGACGACGGTACCGCTGCCGGAACTCGACTTCTTCGCGTCCTGGCGGATTACGCCCGAGGCGGCGACGGTGGAAGCGGTCGCGACCATCGCGGCGGCGGTGGCCGGGGCGGCCTGACGGCGGCCGCGCGATCAGTCGTGCCTGGGCGTCGTGCCGGCGGCCCACATGGGACCGAGGTCGTCCATGGCCGCCTCGATGCACTCGACGGTGAGGCGCAATCCGCCGCCGCCGGCGAAGACGAGTTCGAGGGTCCCGCCCGGCGCCTCGGGCCCTTCGGGCTCGAAATGGAGCGCCAGCAGTTCGAGCACGGTGTCCTCGCCCTTCGGCACGCCGCGCGCCTTCACCGCCGTGACGCGCTCGACCCTGAGGCCGGTGCGGCGGCGCTGGCAGGCGCCCTCCTCCGCCGCAGTCCAGTCGAAGCGGTTGCAGACCAGGGCGAGGCGCCGCTCCTTCGCAAGGAAGGCGATGTCGCTGGCGCGCAGCACCGCGTCCTGCAGGTGTGCGGAGAGGATGGCGAGATCCTCGGCGTCGAAGGCGTAGAGTTTCAGCGGTGTCGCGGTCATTGGATTTCTCGAGCCTGTCGGCCTATAGGACCCGATGCTGGCCCATGTCCATGAGCCTGCTCAAGTCCCGTCGCCGGACGGGCCTTGGCCCGACCCCGTCCCGCCCTGCGAGGCCCTCCATGACCATCCGTTCGCATGTCGACGACCTGCCCGATCTCAGCCACTACCAGGTCGGCGTCGTCGCCATCGACACGGAGACGCTGGGCCTGATCCCGCAACGCGACCGGCTCTGCGTGGTCCAGCTCTCCCCCGGAGACGGCACCGCCGACGTGGTCCAGATCCGCCCCGGCCGGCCGGCACCGCCCAATCTCTGCGCCCTGCTGACCGATCCCAGGGTCATCAAGCTGTTCCATTTCGCCCGTTTCGACGTGGCGGTGCTCAAGCACGCCTTCGGGGTGGTCACCAGCCCCATCTACTGCACCAAGATCGCCTCCAAGCTGGTGCGCACCTACACCGACCGGCACGGACTGAAGGACCTGTCGCGCGAGCTCCTCGGCATCGACATGTCGAAGGTCCAGCAGAGTTCCGACTGGGCGGCGGAGACGCTCACCGCGGCTCAACTCGACTATGCCGCCTCCGACGTCCTCCACCTGCATGCCCTGAAGGACAAGCTCGACATGATGCTGGCGCGGGAGAACCGCACCGCGCTTGCCGCGGCGTGCTTCGCCTTCCTGCCGACGCGGGCAGAGCTCGATCTCGCGGGATGGCCGGAAACCGACATCTTCGCGCACTCCTGAGCAACCTCACAGGAGCCGGCTCGCTGCTGCCATGCGACGGCGCTTTGCACTCGCCTTGGTGGAGCCATAGATTAGTGATGAATGCCTGCCGCCTGCACGGATGGCGGGATCCGGCGTTGGCCGAGGCACAGACGACAGGAACCATGGCAGCACGCCGCGTCGAGGACATGGGCGGATCCGCCGGTGGCGGGATCGGAGACGATCGCAACCGCCGGAACGACCGCGAGGCCGCCTTCAAGGCCGCCTATCGCCATTCCCGGCGCGTCCGCCGGTTGCGGGTGCTCGTGCCGACGCTCGCCGTCTTCATCTTCGCCTCGGTGGTGTTCATCTCCTGGTGGGACCCGCTGAAGGCCCTGAACCTGCCGATCTCCATCGGGTCCCTCTCCATGTCCGGATCGAAGGTGACCATGGAGGCGCCGCGACTGACCGGCTACACCACCGACAATCGCTACTACCGGGTCTCGGCGACCCGCGCCGAGCACGACATCCTGCAATCCCACATCGTCGCCCTGTCGGCGATCGACGCCGAGATGCAGATGGAGGGCGGCGGCACGGCCCGCGTCGTCTCCTCGGCCGGCGTTCTCGACACCAAGACCGGCCGGGTCGAACTGAACCAGGACGTGGGAGTGACGACCTCGGACGGGCAGTCTGGCCGCCTCGGCCATGCCCTGGTCGATACCCGCGCCGGCACGATCGCCTCCAACGGACCGGTCAGCCTGACCTCTCCGCGCGGCGAACTGGCCTCCGAGCGTTTGCAGATTAGTGACAACGGCAAGGTGATCGTGCTTGAAGGCAGGGTGCGAGGTAACTTCATGCCCGAACCTCCCGACCCGACCATCACAGACCTTTCGGCGCCGTCCCCAGGGTCCGCGCCCCGATGACCCGGAGACCCCCCATGACGCCGGCCCTTTCCGCCGCGTTTCCAACGCTGAAGCGGGCCCTCGCGGCCAGCGCGCTGGCAGCAGGCGTCCTTGTCGCCGGCGGCGCTTTCGCCCAGCAGGCTGGCAGCCCCTTCGTCGGCTTCACGCAGAATCGCAACGAGCCGATCAATTTCGAGGCGGACCGGGCCGAGGTCTTCGACAACGAGAAGCGTGCCGTGCTGTCGGGCAACGTCCGCATCCAGCAGGGCGAATCGACGCTGCAGACGGCGCGCCTCGTCATCTTCTACGAAGGCAGTGCCGCCGCCTCGTCCGGCCGTCCCGCGACGACCACACCGCGCCAGGGCGGGGGCGCCACCGCCTCGCCCACCCAGAACGTGCGCCGCTTCGAGATGCAGGGCGGTGTCGTCGTCCGCTCGAAGAACCAGACGGCGACGGCCGAGCGGGGCTCCTTCGACGCCCGCCGCAACGAAGCCATCATGGAGGGCAACGTCACGCTGACCCAGTGCGAGAACGTGCTGCGCGGCGCGCGCCTGCATGCCGACCTCACCGCCAACCGGGTGCGGCTCGACGCGGCGCCCTCCGGTGGCCGCGTTTCCGGCATCCTCCAGGGCGGCGGCGGCGGCGCCCCGGGTGGCGGCATCAATAATCCCGACTGCGCACCGGCGCGCCCGGCGCAGCGCGCACCCCGCGGATAGGATTGCGACCTCAGTGTCCGTCATCGATCGCGTCTCCGGTCTTCTGGGACGGAAGCCGGCCCCGGAACCGGCTGCCGCCGATCCCGATTGGCTGGTGAAGGAAATGGCCGCCCAGGTGGCCGAACTCGACCGGCCGCCGCCGGCTCCCGTGGCGCAGGAGCAGCATGAGCCGCGCTCGGGCGACGGCGTCCTGTCGGTCCATGGCGTGTGGAAGAGCTACAAGGGCCGCGCCGTGGTGCGCGGGGTAAGCCTCGACGTCAGGCGCGGCGAGGCGGTCGGCCTGCTCGGCCCGAACGGCGCCGGCAAGACCACGGTCTTCTACATGATCACCGGGCTGGTGGAGGCCGACAAAGGCCACATCGAGCTCGACGGCCACGACATCACGGCCCTGCCCATGTACCGGCGCGCCCGCCTCGGCATCGGCTACCTGCCGCAGGAGGCCTCGATCTTCCGCGGCCTCAACGTCGAGGACAATATCCGCGCCGTGCTGGAGGTCACCGAGAGGGACAGGGCCAAGCGCGAGCGCGACCTCGACGAACTTCTCGAGGAGTTTTCCATCACCCGGCTCCGCAAGAGCCCGGCCATCGCCCTGTCGGGCGGCGAGCGGCGGCGCCTCGAGATCGCCCGTGCGCTTGCGACGCGGCCCTCCTTCATGCTGCTCGACGAGCCCTTCGCCGGCATCGACCCGATCGCGGTCGGCGACATCCAGAATCTCGTGCGTCACCTGAAGGAGCGCGGCATCGGCGTGCTCATCACCGACCACAATGTGCGCGAGACGCTCGGCCTCATCGACCGCGCCTACATCATCCATTCGGGACAGGTGCTGATGGAAGGCACGCCGAACGAGATCGTCTCCAACCCCGACGTGCGGCGCCTGTATCTCGGCGAGGAATTCCGCCTCTGACGCTGCGGTGGTGCGCCGCGTGCGGCCTTAACCCCTCAGTCATTGGAATCATGGCATGAACCTTGCTGTTCGCGCCGCCGGCCTTCTATGATGCGGCGCAAGAAACCCGAGGGATGCGCCTGATCCGATGGCCCTGTCAGCCAGACTAGAGCTCCGCGTCGGCCAGTCGCTGGTCATGACGCCCCAGCTCATGCAGGCCATCAAGCTCCTGCAGCTGTCGAATCTCGACCTCGTGGCCTATGTCGAGCAGGAGCTGGAGAAAAATCCGCTGCTGGAGCGCGCCGATGCTCCCGAGCCTGCCGTCGAGGGCGAGATCGCCGAGACCCCACCCGCCGCCGATCCGGGCGACGCGCAGGCCGGAGACTGGCTCGGCGACGACATGGGCAACAGCCGCACCGACATCGAGGAGCGGCTCGGCACGGACCTCGAGAACGTCTTTCCCGACGACAAGGGCCCGGAAACGCGCCATGCGGATGCTGCCTCCGACCCGATGACCTCGTCCTGGTCCAATGTCGGCTCGGGGGGCAGCGACAACGAGGACTACAATCTCGAGGCCTTCGTCTCGGCCGACCTGTCGCTGGCCGACCACCTGTCCAACCAGCTCACCCTCGCCGTGGAGACCCAGACGGACCGCCTCATCGGGCAGATGCTGATCGATGCGGTGGACGATGCCGGCTATCTCACCGTGACCGTCGAGGAGGTCGCCGACAGGCTCGGCGCCGAGGTCGAGGACGTCACCAGCGTGCTCGAGGTGATCCAGAGCTTCGAGCCCTCCGGGGTCGCGGCGCGCAATCTCGCCGAGTGCCTGTCGATCCAGCTGCGCGACAAGGACCGGTTCGACCCCGCCATGCAGGCGCTGGTCGCCCATCTCGACCTGCTCGGCAAGCGCGACTATCAGGCGCTGAAGAAGATCTGCGGCATCGACGATGAGGACCTCGCCGACATGGTGGCGGAGATCCGCCGCCTCAATCCGAAGCCGGGCCTCGCCTTCGGCTTCGCGCCCGTCCAGCCGCTGGTGCCGGACGTCATGGTGCGCGCCGGCCCGGACGGGGGCTGGATCGTCGAGCTGAACAGCGAGACCCTGCCGAAGGTTCTGGTCAACCAGAGCTATTATGCGCGGGTGTCGAAGACGGCCAAGAAGGACACCGAGAAGACCTTCCTCGCCGACGCCCTGCAGACGGCGACCTGGCTCGCCCGCGCCCTCGACCAGCGCGCCCGCACCATCCTGAAGGTGGCGACCGAGATCGTCCGCCAGCAGGACGCCTTCTTCGCCCTCGGCGTCCAGTATCTGAGGCCCCTCAACCTCAAGACCATCGCCGATGCGATCGGCATGCACGAATCGACCGTCTCGCGCGTCACTTCCAACAAGTCGATCGCCACCACCCGCGGCATCTTCGAGATGAAGTACTTCTTCACCTCGTCGATCGCGAACTCGGAGGTTGGCGGCGAGAGTCATTCCGCCGAGGCGGTGCGATACCGCATCAAGCAGATGATCGACGCCGAGGTGCCCGATGATGTGCTGTCCGACGACGCCATCATGGACAAGCTCAAGGAGGCGGGCATCGACATCGCCCGCCGGACGGTGGCGAAGTACCGCGAGGCGCTTCGCATCCCCTCCTCGGTCCAGCGCCGGCGCGAGAAGCAGGCGATGGCGGTGTGATTCCGCCACCGAGATGGTGCGCCGGCTCCGCGGAGCGGATTTCTCTTTGCGCGCACCACCACAGCATTGCCGTTCTGCCGCGCGGCGGGATGGAAGGCGAGAATTCTATCCCGCCGAATTGACTTGAATCGGGGGAAGACAGGGGTCTTATTCCCCGTCACCCCACCCTGCGGAGGATAAGTCCGTCATGGTCAAGCCCCAGACAGCCGGAACCATCATCCCGCTGCCATCCGACACTGCCGATCTCGCCTGGCATCGCCTGCGCAGCGAGGCCAATGCCATGGCCTCGGCCAGCCCCGAACTCGCGACGCTGGTGCTCAGGACCATCGGCCGCGCTTCCTCCTTCGAGGACGCCGTGGCGCGGCGCATCTCGGCCCGACTCGCCACCGGCGACGTCCCGGCCGACGTCCTCCACGACGCCTTCACGGAAGCCCTCGACGCCGCGCCCTCCATCGCGACCGCCATGCGGGCCGACGCGGCCGCCGTCATCGACCGTGACCCGGCCGCCGACCGCCTCATCGAGCCGGTGCTGTTCTTCAAGGGCTTTCATGCCCTGCAGACCCATCGCCTCGCCCACTGGCTGCTCGCCCGCGGCCGCCGCGACTTCGCCCTCTACCTGCAGAGCCGCTCGTCGGAGGTCTTCCAGACCGACATCAACCCGGCCGTGGTCATGGGCAAGGGCGTCTTCCTCGACCACGCCACCGGCCTCGTCGTCGGCGAGACCGCGGTGATCGAGGACGACGTGTCGATCCTGCAGAACGTCACGCTCGGGGGCACCGGCAAGGAGGCCGGCGACCGTCACCCCAAGGTGCGCCGCGGGGTCCTCATCGGTGCCGGCGCCAAGATCCTCGGCAATATCGAGATCGGCCGCTGCGCCCGCGTCGCAGCGGGATCGGTGGTGCTCCATCCGGTGGCGGCCAACACCACCGTGGCCGGCGTCCCGGCGAAGCCCGTCGGCACGGCCGGCTGCGCCGAGCCCTCCCGCGCCATGGACCAGATCCTCGCCCGCGAGGCGGTCACGGCCTTCAGCTACGAGATCTGACCCGCGTGCATCCGGCATGGGCCGCGCGCCGACGGGCGCGGGTCCGCGCTCGCCCTCTGCCATCCGTCGCGCTTGCGAAGCGATGTTTCATTGTGAGAAATAGCGCTTCACGAGTTGACGACAGCCGGCGGCAAGACCGGCGCGGACCAGGGCAGGCAGCATGACGAGGACGGCACGGCATCGCGGCGACGTGCGGGGACGCACGCCATGACGATGCAGCTCACCCTCGCGGTGCATCGCGCGCGGCGCATGTTCCCGGACAAGACGGCCGTGGTCTTTGCCGACCGGCGCTGGACATGGACGGATTTCGCCGACCGGGTCGCGCGCCTCGCCGGCGTTCTCCAGGACCTCGGCATCGGTCGCGGCGACCGTGTCGCCATGCTCTCACATTCCTCCGACCGCTACCTCGAATTCTTCTTCGCCGCCTTCTGGGCGGGCGGCATCGCCGTGCCCGTCTCCACCCGCTATGCCCTGCCGGAGACGGCCTTCCTCATGCAGGACTGCGGTGCGAAGGTGCTGCTGGTCGGCGACGAGTTCACCGACATGGCGGAGGCGCTCGGGCCGCAATGCCCGGAGCTGAAGCACGTCGTCTTTTCCGGCGAGGGACCCCTGCCGGAGGGCATGATCGCCTATGAGACGGCACTGGCCTGCCGCACTCCGGTCGAGGATGTCCGCCGCAACGGCGACGACGTCGCCGTGCTCTTCTATACCGGCGGCACGACGGGGCGGTCCAAGGGTGTCATGCTCACCCACATCAACTGCATGTCGAACTCGTTCGGCGGCATGGTGCACACCAAGCTCGGCAGCAATCTCGTCGGGCTGCACGCCGGCCCGCTCTATCATGCTGCGGCCGGCTCGCGGGTCTTCACCAACACGCTGCTCGGGGCCACCCACGTGGTCATCCCGCGCTTCACGGTGAAGGGCGTGCTGGAGGCAATCCAGCAGCACCGCATCACCTTCACGTCCATGGTGCCGACCATGATGACGATGATCCTCAACGAGCCCGACCTCGATTCCTACGATCTCTCCTCGCTGGAGATGATCGGTTATGGCGGCGCGCCGATGCCGGTGGCGACGCTGGAGGCGCTGATGAAGCGGCTGCCGAAGGTGCGCTTCGCCCAGGCCTACGGCATGACCGAGCTGTCACCGGCCTGTACCTATCTGGAGCCGGACGACCACACCCTGGACCCCGCGAAGATCCACCGCCTCGCCTCCGGCGGGCGGGCTATCGTCGGCTGCGACCTCAGGGTGGTCGATCCCGACGACCACGACGTGCCGGTCGGCGCCATCGGCGAGATCGTCGTCGCGGGTCCGACAGTGATGAAGGGCTACTGGAACCAGCCGGAGCTGACGGCCGAGGCGCTGCGCGGCGGCTACATGCACACGGGCGATGCCGGCTATCTCGATGCCGACGGCTATGTCTATGTCTCCGACCGGATCAAGGACATGATCGTCACCGGCGGCGAGAACGTCTATTCGATCGAGGTGGAGAACGCGGTTCTCACCCACCCCGCCATCCGCGAATGCGCCGTCATCGGCGTGCCGCATGCGCTGTGGGGCGAAGCGGTCCACGCGGTCATCACCTTCAAGGCCGGCCAGAGTGCCCCGGCTGACGAGATCATCGCCCACTGCAAGACGCGCATCGCCGGCTTCAAGTGCCCGCAGACCATCGAGGTGCGCGAGGCCATGCCGCTGTCGCAGGCCAACAAGATCCTCAAGACGGAACTGAGGCGTCCCCACTGGGAGGGACGGGCGCGGGCGGTCAACT
>CAZPMD010000072.1:3130-11535 GCA_964587395.1 uncultured Hyphomicrobiales bacterium | reverse complement strand
GCTCGGCGTCGGCCCCGGCGACTGCGTCGCCGTCCTCATGCGCAACGACATCACCTACCTCGAGGCGACCTATGGGGCGGCCATGCTCGGCGCCTATGCGGTGCCGGTGAACTGGCATCTGAAGGCCGACGAGGTGCGCTACATCCTCGACGACTGCGAGGCCAAGGTGCTGGTGGCCCACGAGGACCTGCTGCGGGCGCTTTCCGGGCACCTTCCCGAGGGGCTCGCGGTCTTCTCCGTGCCGGTGCCGCCGGAGGTGGCGCGACATTTCCCCGCGCCGGCGGTTCTCCCGGCACTGCCGGACGAGGCGCGCGATCTCGACACCTGGCTCGCGGGGGAAGCGCCCTTCGAGGGCCCCGGACGGCCGGCGCCGATGAGCATGATCTACACCTCCGGCACCACCGGAAAGCCGAAGGGGGTGAAGCGAAGGGCCCCTTCGCCGGAGGAGGCCAGGGCGACCGAATCCCTGCGTGCGCTGGTCTATGGCCTGAAGCCGGGGGTTCGCGCCTTGCTGCCGGGGCCGCTCTATCATTCCGCCCCGAACTCCTTCGGCATCCGCGCCGGCCGGCTTGGCGGCGTCCTCGTCGTCATGCCGCGATTCGATGCCGAGGAGATGCTGCGGCTGATCGAGGAGCATCGGATCGACACCATCTTCATGGTGCCGACCATGTTCGTGCGCCTGCTCAAGCTCCCGGAGGAGGTCCGCAACCGCTACGACCTCTCCTCGCTGCGCTTCGTCATCCATGCCGCGGCGCCCTGCCCGGCGGAGGTCAAGAGCGCCATGATCGCCTGGTGGGGCCCGGTCATCCACGAATTCTACGGCGGGACCGAGACCGGCCCCGTCACCTTCGCCACGTCGGAGGATGCGCTGAAGAAACCCGGGACGGTCGGACGGCTGTCGCCGGGCGGCGAGATCCAGGTGCGCGACGACGCCGGCAACCTGCTGCCCCAGGGCGCCATTGGCGAGCTCTTCTGCCGCATCGAGGGCTATCCCGACTTCACCTACCACAAGGCGCCGGAGAAGCGCCGGGAGGTCGACCACTCCGGCTTCATCACCTGCGGCGATGTCGGCTACGTCGACGCCGATGGTTACGTGTTCCTCTGCGACCGCAAGCGCGACATGATCATCGCCGGCGGCGTCAACATCTATCCCGCCGAGATCGAGGCGGCGCTGCTGGCCCTGCCCCAGGTGCGCGACTGCGCGGTGTTCGGCATTCCCCATGCCGAGTTCGGCGAGAGCATCATGGCGGTGATCGAGCCGCAGCCGGGCGCGGAGATCGCGCCCGAGGCGCTGAAGGCGGAGCTCGCCACCCGCATCGCAGACTACAAGGTGCCGCGGCACATCGAGATCCGTCACGACCTGCCGCGCGAGGATTCCGGCAAGATCTTCAAGCGCCGCCTGCGTGATCCCTACTGGGAGGCGGCGGGACGGGCGATCTAGGAAAAGCCCAGCAGGGTCCTGACATCCGCGGGGCTCGCGCCCTGCATCCGCAGCGCCCGGAACCCCTCCGCCTGGTCGCTCTTCGCGAGCTTCTTGCCGTCCGGGCCGAGGACGAGCCGGTGGTGGCGGTAAAGCGGCGCGGGAAGCCCCAGGAGCTCCTGCAGCAGGCGATGGATGGCGGTCGCCTCGAACAGGTCCTCGCCCCGCACGACATGGGTGACGCCCTGCAGGGCGTCGTCGGCGACGACGGCGAGGTGATAGCTGGTGCCGAGATCCTTGCGGGCGAGGACCACGTCGCCCCAGCGCTCGGGACGGGCCTCCACCACGCGCACGGGTTCACCGCGCTCGTCTACCTCGGTCCACGACAGCGGCCCGCCGAGGCGCGCCATCGCCGCCGCCATGTCGAGCCGGATGGCGTGGGGCTCGCCGGCGGCGATCCGCGCGCGGCGCTCGGCTTCGGGTATCAGCCTGCCGGAGCCCGCATAGAGCAGGGCGCCGTCCGGGTCCGCCGGCCAGGGACTGCCGACCTCCGCTGCCCTGGCGGCGGCCAGCGCCTTCAACTCGCCGCGGCTCTCGAAACTCGGATAGACGAGCCCCATGGCGGCGAGGCGGTCGAGCATGGCGCGGTGGCCGGCCAGATGCTCGGACTGCCGCCTGCAGGGCACCTCGAACGGCACCCCGAGCCAACCGAGATCCTCGACCATCGCCGTCTCGAACTCGGGCCGGCAACGCTCGCGGTCGATATCCTCGATCCGCAGCAGCAGGCGTCCGCCGAGCGCTGCCGCCAATCTCTCGTTCTCCAGCGCGCTATGGGCATGGCCGAGGTGCAGGAGCCCGTTGGGGCTCGGCGCGAAGCGCAGGACCGGGACGTCCGGTTTCGGGTGGTGCACGGCGGCCATGGCTGAGCCTATGGTCGAGGGCGCGGGTCGACGCAAGACGGGACGGGGATGGGCATCGAAACGGAACAGGATCTTCGGACCATGCTGGCGTCGCTCTCGGCGCGATGCCCGATCATGGCGAGGCTCCATGCGGATCGCGGCATCCCGCCCCTGAGGCGGCGCCCCGCGGGGTTCGAGGGGCTGGTCCATGTCGTCGTGTTCCAGCAGATCTCGACGCTGGCCGCCCAGGCCATCTGGCGGCGGACACAGGAGGTGTTGGGCGGAATCACGCCGGAGCGGCTCGCCGCGGCGAGCGACGAGGACTATCGCGCCTGCGGTCAGTCCCGCCCGAAGGTGCGTACCCTCCGGGCCGTCGCCGCAGCAGTCCTCGACGGCACGCTCGACCTCGACAGCCTCCCGCTGATGGGCGCCGAGGCGGCTCATGCGGCCCTCGTCCGGGTGAAGGGAATCGGTCCCTGGACCGCCGACGTCTATCTCCTGACCTGCCTCGGCCATGGCGACGCCTGGCCGGCCGGCGACATCGCCCTGCAGGCCGCAGTGCAGGATGCCCTTGCCCTTCCCGCCCGGCCGGATGCCAAGGCCATGATCGCCATCGCTGAACGCTGGCGGCCACACCGGGCGGGGGCGGCCCGGCTTCTCTGGGCGCACTACGCCGTGCTCAAGGGCCGCGCTGCCGAACCCGCCACGACCGCGTGACCGACCGCGTCTTCGGGCTTCACAAGAGCGACACGATCCCCATAGTATCGGTCAGTGCCTGAATTCGCGGCTCGCGAATCGCCGAGCCGCCCGATCGCAAGGAGTTCATCTTGACGGTCGCCGTATCACCCGGGGCATTGCCGGTTTCGACCGCAATCTCTCCTGGTTCATGGCCGGCCCTGGTGCTCAACGCGGATTATCGCCCGCTGAGCTATTATCCCCTGTCGCTCTGGTCGTGGCAGGATACCATCAAGGCCGTCTTCCTCGATCGCGTCACTGTCGTCTCGACCTACGAGAAGGCGATCCATTCGCCGAGCTTCGAGATGCGCCTGCCGAGCGTCGTCTCGCTGAAGACCTATGTGAAACCGTCGCGCAATCCGGCCTTCACCCGGTTCAACGTCTTCCTGCGCGACCGCTTCCGCTGCCAGTACTGCGGCCATACGGAAGACCTGACCTTCGACCATCTCGTGCCGCGCTCCAAGGGCGGCCAGACGACCTGGGAAAACGTGCTGACGGCCTGCTCCCCCTGCAACCTGCGCAAGGGCTCGATGACACTGAAGGAATCGGGCATGCAGCTGGCGAAGTTTCCCTTCGCGCCGTCTGTCCAGGACCTGCACGCCAACGGCCGGCTGTTCCCGCCGAACTACCTGCACCAGAGCTGGATGGACTATCTCTACTGGGATACCGAGCTGGAGCCCTGAGGCTTCAGGCCGTCTCGCGCGGGCGGCTCGCCGCCGCCAGCGCCACCAGCGCAAGCGCCACCGAGATCAGCACGTTCCAGCCGGCGAGCGACAGGCCGAGGAAGCGCCAGGCGGCCACCGTGCAGTCGGCGAGCGGCTTGGCGTTCTGCAGGCTGCGCAGAAGGTCTCCGGGGGTTCGCGCCAGCGTCGTCGGCTGGGCGCAGGTCGTCGGGCCCTGCCAGAAGCCCCATTCGGCGCCGGCGTGATAGGTGCCGAGGACGGTGCTCCAGATCATCAGTCCGGCGAGGGCAAGGAGACCGAGGCGGACCACGGCCGTCGGCCAGCGGAGCCATGCAGCGAGGGCCACGGCGAGCGAGGCCGGGATGAGGATGTAATAGGGCACGCGCTGCTGGAGACAGAGGGGACAGGGCGGCAGCCCGACCACGAACTCGAAAAACCAGGCGCCGAGGATCGTGCCGATCGCCGCCGCCGTCAGGAACAGAGCGGCCGAGAGCCAGGGCCGGGATCGGATCGGATCGAACAGCATCATGCGGCCGGTTCTAGCCGCTCACGACGTTCTGTCCAGAGCGCCGGCCGCTCTGTATGGGTTTCGATTGACCCGACACGCCCCCTCGTCCATCACAATATCATGAGTCCGGCTGATCCGATCGCCCGCCCCCGTCGCGGCGGCGCCTACAGCGTTCCGAACCTCCTCACCTACGGGCGGGTGGTCGCCGTGCCGCTCGTGGCGGCCTGCCTGTTCGTCCAGGTCATCTATGAAGGCGGCATCTGGCTGCGCTGGGTGGCGCTCGGCATCTTCGTGGCGGCCGCCATCACCGACTATTTCGACGGCTACCTCGCCCGCGCCTGGTCCCAGCACTCGGCGATCGGCCGGATGCTGGACCCGATCGCCGACAAGTTGCTGGTTGGCATCGTGCTGCTGGTGCTCGCCGCCGACGGCACGATTCTCGGCTGGTCGCTGTGGGCGGCGATGGTCATCCTCGCCCGCGAGATCCTGGTCTCCGGCTTGAGGGAGTTCCTGGCGGAGCTGCAGGTCTCCGTACCGGTGACCCAACTCGCCAAGTGGAAGACGGCGCTGCAGCTCGTCGCCGTCGGCTTCCTCATCGCCGGGCCCGCCGGCGACCAGATCGTGCCGGGCGTGACGCTGGTCGGCGTGGCCCTGCTCTGGCTTGCGGCGCTCCTGACGCTCTACACGGGCTATGACTATTTCCGCGCCGGCGCCGGCCATCTCATCGAGGAGGACGAGCGGTGAAGATCCTCTATTTCGCCTGGGTGCGCGAGCGGATCGGCCGGTCGTCCGAGGAGATCGACGTCCCGGCGCAGGTCGTCACTGTCGCCGATCTCATCGACCATCTGATCAGCCGGGGCGAGGACTATGCCCATGCCTTCGAGAACCGGACGGTCATCCGCGCGGCGCTCGATCAAGTCCACGTGAAGCCCGATGCCGCGATCGCCGGAGCCGGGGAGATCGCCTTCTTTCCGCCCATGACCGGCGGCTGACTGCCACCATGACAAAGCCGGACGCACCTTCCCCCCGAAAGGTCAGTCGCCGTCGCCTGGTCGGCATCTTCGCCTCGCTGCCGATCATCGGTGGGGCCGGTGGCGCTGCGGCCTATACGAGCCAGCCCTATTATTCCGGGCCGGTCAGCGATCATTTCGACGGCACGCGCTTCTTCGATCCCCACGGCGCGCCGCCGAAGCCCTTCTTCGAGCTGCTGCGCTGGCAGTTCGGCGGCGACGAACGCGCCCGCTGGCCGGACGAATGGCCGCTGGAGCGCAGCGACACGCCGCCGGCCCGGGTCGAGGGCGACGAGCTGCGTGTCTCCTATGTGGGCCATGCCAGCGTCCTCCTGCAGACACGCGGCCTGAACATCCTCCTCGACCCCGTCTGGTCGGACCGGGTCTCGCCGGTCGCCTTCGCCGGCCCGAAGCGGGTGAACCGCCCGGGCATCGCCTTCGAGGCGCTGCCGAAGATCGACCTCGTGCTCGTCAGCCACGGCCACTACGATCATCTCGACGTCACGACCCTGTCGCGCCTCCACGCCGTCCACCAGCCGCGCGTCATCACGCCGCTCGGCCACGACACCATCATGAAGTCCCACGATGCGGCGATCCGCGCCGAGGCCCACGACTGGGGCGACCGGGTGGACATCGGCAACGGCATGGCGGTGCATCTGGCGCCGATGCGGCACTGGACGGCGCGCGGGCTCTTCGACCGCAACAAGGCGCTGTGGGCAGCCTTCGTCATCGAGGCGCCGGCCGGGCTCGTCTACCATATCGGCGACACCGGCTATGGCGACGGCCACCATTTCCGCGAGGCGAGGAAGCGCTTCGGCGGCTTCCGTCTCGCCATCCTCCCCATCGGCGCCTACGAGCCGCGCTGGTTCATGCGTGACCAGCACATGAACCCCGCGGAGGCCGTGCAGGTGATGATCGACTGCGGCGCGAAGCGTGCCATGGCCCACCACTGGGGCACAGTCCAGCTCACCAACGAGGGGATCGAGGCGCCGCGCATCGCGCTGGCGGCGGCGCTGGCGGAACGCGGCATCGCTGCCGACCAGTTCCGCGCCATCAGGCCCGGAGAAGTCTGGGAACTGCCGGTCTCGGAAGCCTGATCGCTACTGGATCTGCAGGCCGCGCAGCAGGCGCTCGATGTAGTCCATCTCCACCTGCGGCCGATCCTGCTCCGACAGGCGGCGGCGCAGTTCCTCGAGCACGCGCTGGGCCCGCTGCGCAGCCCCCTCGCCGGCATTGGGAATGCGCACGTCGGAGTTCTCGTTGGCCTCGCGGCCGCGCGTCGGGCGGCCCAGCGGGTCGTAGTCCTGCTGACCGGCCTGGCCGAGGCGGCCGGGCTGACCCTGCGGCCCGCCGGGCTGGCCGGGACCCTGTCCCTGACCCTGGCCTTCCTGCATCTGCTGGGCGAGACCCTGGGCTCCCCGCTGCAGGTTGCGCAGCGCACGGCCCTGGGCGTCTGTCGCGCCCTGACCATTGCCGCGGCCGAGCGCTTCCTCGGCCTCGCGCATGGCGCGGCCGGCATTGCCCATGCCCTCCTGCGCCTGACGACCGGCCTCGGACTGGCCCTGCCCTTCGCCCTGGCCCTGCTGCCCGAGCTGTTCGCGGAGCTGGTCGAGGAGTTCGCGGAGCTGGCGCTGCGCATCGCCGAGCTGATCGAAGTTCGGCGGCCCTTCGCCCTCCTCGTTGCCGGCACCGGGTTGCGGCTCGCCCTGCTGACCCTGTTGCCCCTGCTGGCCGCGCTGACCCTGCCGCGGCTGCTGCTGGCCACGCTGGGCACGGCGCTGTTCCTGGTTGCGTCGGAAGGTCTGGTCGCGCAGCTGCTGCTGGCGGCGGATCATGTCGGCGAGCCGGTCCAGCGGGCTCTCGCCCTGCTCGCCGTTCTCACCCATCTCGCCCTGCTGTTGCTGCTGGCGACCGGCCTGCAGGCCCTGGAGCATCTGCTGCAATTCCTGCATCAGGCGCTGCGCCTGATCGCGGGCGCCGTTGCGGGCGAGTTCCTCGATGCGATTGAGCATGTCGCGCAGGTCCTGCGGGCGCACCGAGCGGGAGTTCTGGTCCCGCTGCGCCTGCTGCTGCTGGCGCCCGTCCTGGCGGTTGCGCATCGCCTGCTCGGTCAGCTCGCGCATCAACCGGTCCATGGCCTGGCGGAGATCCTGCGACAGCCGCCGGATCTCTTCCTCCGAGGCGCCGCGCTCGATGGCCTGACGCAGCCTCTCGGCCGCCTGCGAGACGGCGCGTTCGGCCTCGGAGACGTCGCCATCCTCCATCCGCACGGCGATGTCCCAGAGATAGGCGATGACGTCGCGCAACGCGTCGTCGTTGCGGGCACGCACCAGGCGGAAATAGGCCGTCCTGAGGCCGAGATAGACCGGCGGCTCCATGCCGAAGCGGTCGGCCGCGGTGGTCAGCGCCTCGAGCGCCCGGGCGACGCGTGGCGCCGCGTTGGCGTCGAGCGCCAGGATCTGCCGCTGCTCGACGAGGGCGCGCGGGATGGGCTTGGAGAAGGTGCGCTGCGGCAGCGTGCCATGGGCCGTGTCGGAGAAACCTTCGTTGCCGGCATCGTCCACGGCCCGCAGCTTCACCGCGACCTGGAGGCCGGCGAAGGGGTGCTCGGCGAAGTCGCGCGCAGTCTGGCCGCTGCCCGACCGGGTTCGGGCCTGCGGCATGGTCAAGGGAATGGCCGGCAGCTCGGCGAGAGGCCGCGCCCCCTCGCGCTGCAGGGCGAGGGCGGAGGGGGCGAGCGACAGCCTCGCCTCGGCGTCCTTCACCCCGTAGTCGTCCTCGACCTTGTAGGAGAGGACGAACTGGTTGCGCCGGTCGGTCTGCGGCTCGCGCTCGAAGGCGATGGCGGGCGCCCGGTCGGCGATGGCCTCGAAGCGCCAGCTGAGCGGGGCTGCCCCCTTGCCCTGTACCGAAAGCCCGCCGTCCTGCGCCACGGTCCAGCGGGTCTCGGCGAGCGGACCCTGCGGCGCGGTTGCGGTGGCCGACGGGCGTTCCGGCGCCGGGGCAGCGGCAACGCCGCCCTCCGGCTTCACGTCAATCTCGCTGAGGCCGGCGACGCGCAGGGTGACCACCGAGCCCGCCGGAACCCGGAAGGTCTCAGTCTCGGCGCCGGGCTGCGGCGCCTCGCCGGAACGGCGCGTCGGCAGGATG
>CAZPMD010000072.1:0-3120 GCA_964587395.1 uncultured Hyphomicrobiales bacterium | reverse complement strand
TGAGAAAAATGGGCGCCCGACCCGTATAGGAGGGCGGCGTCACCCAGGCATCGATGCGGTAGTTGACCGGCACCGGCGGGGCGCGCCAGTCGAAGGCCGTCATGAGGCGGGCCGTGCGCTCGTCGCCGGCGAGGAAATAGGCGGGGACGATGAGCAGCAGGGCGAGGGCGCGGATGGCGTAGCGGTCGAGGCCGGCCATGCGCGGCGAGGGCAGGCCGGTGCGCAGCCGCCCGGCTGCCGCGGCGACGCGCGTGCGATGCTCCTGCCAGAGGGCCTTGGCAAAGGGATCGTCGCGGGTCGCGAGATTGTCGGCGAGGGCGGTGGCCGGGCGGTGACCGCCCTCGGTTTCCCGATCGATGCGCCGGAGCGCGTCGCTGTCGGTCGGCCGGCGAATCGTCAGAAGCGGCCAGGCCGCTCCGAACAGCAGGGCGAGGACGAAGAGAACGCCGCCGAAGCGCGCCCAGTAGGGCACAACCTGCCAGAAGCCGAGCCAGGAGACGGCAAGGACACCGCCGAAAATGCCGAGGAAGAGGACAAGGCGCGGCCAGACGCGCTCCCACAGGAGGACCATCCGTGCGCGGTCGATCGCATGACCGAGGGCGAGATGGTGTTCGTTGGGGGCCTGCGGCCGATCCCTGTCCATGCCGTCGGTCAATATCCGCTCCGGGTCGGGGTCTCCTGCACTGCACAGGCTAACACCCTGCAGTCGAAAAACCACCATTTCATGGCGGACATACGATCACGGATCGGTGCACGGCGTCACGCCCCGCCGACGACCTCGGCCAGTCTGGCGAGGTCGACATTGGCGCCGCATGCGAGGACGCCGACACGCTCGCCGGGTTCCGGGCGATAGGCGCCCGAGACCAGCGCGGCGAGAGCGGCCGCGCCGCCCGGTTCGCTCGCCGCCCGAAGGCCGAGCCAGAGCCGCCTCTGGGCGTCGCGGATGGCGTCGTCGGAGACGAGCACGACGCTGTCGACATAGCGGGCGGCCGTCTCGTGGACGCGGCCGAAGACGTTGCGGGCGCCGAGCGAATCGGCGGCGATCGAATCAACCTCGACATCGACCGGGCCGCCGGCCGCCAGGGCCGCCTGGAGCGCGCGGGAGCCTTCGGGTTCGACGCCGACCACCTTCACCCGCCGCTCGAACCAGCGGGCGATGCCGGAGATGAGGCCGCCGCCGCCGACCGCCACCAGAACGGTGTCGAGGCCGCCGGCATCCTCCTCCCATTCGAGGCCGACGGTTCCCTGCCCGGCAATGGTCGGCCATGCGTCATAGGCATGGACCGAATGGGCGCCGGTTTCGGCCGCATAGGCCTCGCAGGCCGCCAGCGCGTCGGAATAGCGGGCGCCGCCGACGACCAGCCCCGCCCCGGTCTCGCGGATGCGGGCGATCTTCGCCGGAGAGGAGATCTCGGGGACGAAGATGCGGGCGGGAATGCCGAGGGTCGCCGCGGCATGGGCGACGGCGATGCCGTGATTGCCGCCCGAGGCGGCGCAGACGCCGGCCTTCGGCATGGTGCCGCCGAGGAGGGTGTTGAAGGCGCCGCGTGCCTTGAAGGTGCCGGTGACCTGCAGGAATTCGAGCTTCATCGCTACCGGCACCGGCGTGCCGAAGGTCGCGGCGGAAAGCGGCATGGTCGGGGTGCGGCGGATGTGGCCGGCGATGCGGGCATGGGCGGCGCGGATGTCGTCCGTCGTGATCATGATGCGTCCTCGGGCAGGCGGCGCAACGGAGCCTGTGCAGCCTTTCCGGTCAAGCCCAGATGGCGACAGGCAGGCCATGCGCATCGCAGCCGGGCGGATCGGGGAAGGGGCGAGCCTGACCCGCCAGCAGGCGCCGGGCGACGAGGGCGTTCACGGCGGCATCGAGAAGATCGTCAAGACCGGCACCGCGCGGAGCCTGCGACAGGAACGCCTCGTCATAGCCGGCCGCGACCAGCAGGTCGCGCCGCAGCGCGAGGCCCGGAGGGTGGCCGCGCGAGGACACCTTCTTCGGCGAGGGCAGCGGCCGCTCGCCGTTGAGACGCCAGAAGGCGACCTCGGGATGGACCTCGTGGACGCGCGCCATGAGGGCAGGGTCGCTCCGCAGCAGCGCGTCGATCTCGCGCATCTTGGGAAACAGGAAGAAGGCCTGCTTGGAGACCTTGCGCGGGGGATCGGAGGTTTCCAGCGCCAGCCGGCATGCCTCGCCATAGTCGGCGGCGAAGACGGCGGCGCGCGAGGGAACCGAGAAGACCGAGGACTGGCGCTCGCCGAGGAGCGGCCTGACGAGCTGTTCCGGCCCCCGGCCACCGGGGCCGGCACGCTCGGGCAGGCCGATCGCCATATCGACGGCGATTTTTTCGGCGCCCTTCGCCAGTTCGGCGATATTGCGCGTTATCGTAACGCATGGCGTCAGCGGACCGGTCGCTGCGATGGTCACCGCGATCCATCCGGCGGGGCACCCGTCGACGCCACGCACCAAGGGCCGCTCCCCGCCGGAGTCGGGCATCACCTCGTTCGGGATGGGCATGATCCGCCTCCTGCGTCGCCTCGTCCTCGTCGCCGCCGCGCTGGCCGTGCTGACGCTCGTGCTGACGCTTCTCTATACGGTCGTGACGCCGATCTCGACGCGCATGGTCTGGCGGGTGGTGACGCTGCAGGGCTACACACGCAGCGTCGTACCGATGAGCGAGGTGGCCCGCGCCGTGCCGGCCGTGCTGATCGCCTCGGAAGACGCCCGGTTCTGCAGCCACCGCGGGGTCGACTGGCGCGAACTCAGGGCCGTGATCGAAGACGAGGACGGCCCCTCGCGTGGAGCCTCGACCCTGCCGATGCAGATCGCCCGCAATCTCTTCCTCTGGCAGGGCGACACCGGCATCACCGCCATGCTGCGCAAGGGCCTCGAGATCCCGCTGGCACTGATGATCGATCTCGTCTGGTCGAAGCGGCGGATGATGGAGGTCTACCTCAACATCGCGGAATGGGGGCCGGGCGGCGAGTTCGGCATCGAGGCCGGGGCACGCCGCGCCTTCGGCAAGCCGGCGAGCCGGCTGACCACCGGCGAGGCCGCCCTGCTCGTCTCCATCCTGCCGAACCCGATCCGCCGCGACGCCCGCGCGCCAGGGCCGGGGGTCAGGC
>CAZPMD010000071.1:5005-21997 GCA_964587395.1 uncultured Hyphomicrobiales bacterium | reverse complement strand
CATCTCACCATCGAGGAAAACCTGCTGACCGGCGCCTTCACCCGCCGCGATGGCAAGGCGGCGATCCGCGACGACCTCGAGAAGATCTACGCCTATTTCCCGCGTCTCAAGGAACGCCGCAACTCCATGTCCGGCTATACCTCGGGCGGCGAGCAGCAGATGTGCGCCATCGGCCGGGCGCTGATGAGCCGGCCGAAGATGATCCTCCTCGACGAGCCCTCCATGGGCCTCGCCCCGCAGATCGTCGAGCAGATCTTCGAGATCGTCCGCGACATCAACAGCCGCGAAGGCGTGTCCTTCCTCGTCGCCGAGCAGAACACCAACATGGCGCTGCGCTACGCCACGTTCGGCTACATCATGGAGACGGGCCGCATCGTCATGGACGGCGATGCGAAGTCCCTGCGCGAGAACGAGGACGTGAAGGAGTTCTATCTGGGCGTCTCCGAGGGCGACAAGCGGAGCTTCCGGGAGGTGAAGAGCTACAAGCGGCGCAAGCGCTGGCTGGCGTGACCGGTGGGGCCATCGGTCGCGGTTTGCCTGCCGCCCCTTGAACTTCCTTGCAGGGCATGACGACCTAGAGGCCGTCATGCCCTTTCTCATCGTCATCGCCATCCTTGCGTTGCTCGCGCTTGTCTTCGGCCCGCAATGGTGGGTCAAGGCGCAGATGACGCGTCATGGGGCGGAGCGTGAGGATTTCCCCGGCACCGGCGGCGAACTCGCCGAGCATCTGCTCGAGCAAGCCGGGCTTTCCGACATCAAGGTCGAGCGGACCGACGCGGGCGACCACTACGATCCGATCGACAGGGTCGTCCGGCTCTCGCCCGGTGTCCATGACGGCCGTTCGGTGACCGCCGTGGCGGTCGCCGCCCACGAGGTCGGCCATGCCGTCCAGCATCGCGATGGCGACCGGCTGTTCCTCCTGCGCATCCGCATGGCACAGGCGGCGCAGAAGCTGGAGATCGGTGCCGCCGTCCTCTTCGCCACCGCACCGCTGGTGCTGGCCTTCGTCCGTTCGCCGGTCATCGCCGTGCTGCAGGTCGCGGTGGCACTCATGCTGCTGGGGTCGCGGCTCGCCATGCATGTGGTCACCCTTCCGATGGAGTTCGACGCCAGCTTCGGCAAGGCGCTGCCGGTGCTGTCGAGCGGCGGCTACCTCCATGAGAGTGACGTTCCCGCGGCGCGCTCGGTCCTGCGGGCGGCGGCGCTGACCTATGTCGCTTCGGCGCTCGTCACGCTGCTCGACCTCACCCGCCTCATCCGCGTCTTGCGCTGAGGCCTGCCGCCCGGCATGTAGGTGGCATGAGCCAGATCGTTCTCGACCGTTGGTATGCAGCCCTCAAGGCCGGCGATGCCGCGGCCCTCGCCGCCGTCACCACCGACGACGTCACCGTGCGCTGGAACGGCCCGCCGGGGATCGTGCCCTGGGCCGGTGTGTGGGAGGGGCGCACCAAGGTGCTCACCTTCTTCAAGCGGGTCGCCGAACATCTGGAGGTTCTCTCGATCGAGACCGTCAACCGGATCGAGGGAGAGGGTGGGGTCGTCATCATCCTCGAGGGGCATTGGCGGGTGCGCGCCAGCAGCGATGAACTCAAGGTGCGGGCGGCGAACGTCTTCCGCTTCGAGGGCGACCGGGTCGCCGCCTATGAGGTCTATCCGGACAGCTATTCCTTTGCGAAGGCGCTGGCCAAGGCGTGAGGGCGGGCGGCTGGCCGGCTCGGCACGTGAGGCCTTGTTCCGACGATTCCTCTCCGCAGCGCTGACGAAAAAGGCCGGGCTTGTGGCCCGGCCTTCTGATCGGAAGCGCGCGATGACGCGGAGGGTCAGTCCTTGGCGCGCTCGGAGTAGGAGCCGTCCTCGGTCAGGACGACGATGCGGGTACCGACACCGATGTGCGGAGGGACGAGCGTGCGCACGCCGTTCGACAGGATCGCCGGCTTGTAGGAGGACGAGGCCGTCTGGCCCTTGGTGACCGGCTCGGTCTCGACCACTTCCAAGGTCACCCGCTGCGGCAGCTCGATGCCGACCGCGTTACCCTCGTAGACCGACAGCTTCACCTCCATCTCGTTCTGGAGATAGGGCTTGGCGTCGCCGATGATGTCGTCGGGGACGGCGATCTGCTCGTAGGTTTCCTTGTTCATGAAGTGGTTCCCGTCACCATCCGAGTAGAGGTAGGTGTAGGGGCGGTCCTCGACATAGGCGAGTTCGACCATCTCGGTGGTGCGCCAGCGCTCGGACACCTTCACGCCGTCTGAGAGGCGGCGCATGTCGACCTGCGTGACCGGTGTGCCCTTGCCCGGGTGGATGTTCTGGGCGGAGACGATCAGGTAGAGCTTGCCGTCGACTTCGAGAATGTTGCCCTTGCGGACGGAGGAGGCGATGACCTTCGGCACGGGATCTGTCCTTGGGATTGGCAGGCCCGGAGCCTGCGTGATCTGTCGCGCCGTCGCATAGACGAAGTCGCGGCAAAGCGCCACCCCCGCAGCGCTAGTCGCGGAACCAGACGACCTGCGTGCTGGTGGCGAGGAGCTGCCCCGACTGCGACCAGAGTTCGGCCTGCTGGTCGTGGAACTGGTCGCCGAAGCGCACCGAATCGGCTTTCGCGAGGAGGGGCCTGGTGCCCTGTTCGGCGAGTTCCTCGGCGCTGGCGTGGAAATAGGAGGTCATCGACACGGTGCCGGCCGGCGTGCGGATGCCGCGCACCTGGAAGATGCGGACGATGAAGATGTCGCAGAGCGAGGCAAGGGCGATGTGGTCTAGCGGGCGCGGCGGCACATCGGCCACCCAGACCAGCGATCCCGCGCCCTTCGGGGTGGCGTGGGCCTCGCCGCCTATCGAGGGCTGGCCCGAGACATAGCGGAATTCGTATGCATTCAGCCAGGCGAGCGGCGGCTTCTTCGCGATGACCGGAACCGCGTCCGCCGGCGGCGCCGCCGGCATCGCTGCCGCGTGATGGCGCCAGGTCTCGGACCGACGGGCGAAGACCATGGTGGCGTTGGCGGCGATCGTCTCGCCCTGCACCAGTTCGGCATAGAAGTGCTGCACCGAGCGGCCCGAACGAACCTCCTTCACGGAGATGGTGAAGGCGCCTTCGGCGATGGGCGCGCTGAAGTTCACGGTCTGCGCCACCGGCTCGCCGATGCGCGCAGGGTGATCCATGGTGGCCTTCAGGAGTTGCGCTGCCGTGATGCCGCCGAAAGGGCCGACCATGTTCCAGTAGGCGGGCGAGGTGCGACCCGCCAGCCTGCCGTCCGCCTCGCGTTGGAAGGCGGTTGCGGCGTCGAGGGGGTGGAGGGTTGCGGTGTCGGACATGCGGGCTCGGGGGTGGTTGCCTTGATCGCGGCGGAGCCTATGAGGGGGCGGCAGCGTCCGCAACGACGCCGAAGGTCATGGGTCGAGCAGGGAGCCGAACGCGCATGAGCCAGCAGCCATCGCCCTGGTGGGACATTCACCGCCACGCCGACCGAAAGCCCTTCCTGGCGGCGCGCGGGCGGATCAAGGCAGCGTTGCGCGGCTGGTTCGCCGAACGGGATTTCACCGAGGTCGAGGCCGGCATCCTTCAGGTCTCGCCGGGCAACGAGGCTCACCTGCACGCCTTCGCGACGGAGGCCGTGACGATCGACGGGCGGCGGGCGCCGCTCTACCTCCACACCTCCCCGGAATTCGCAGCCAAGAAGCTGATCGCCGCCGGCGAGACCCGGATCGTCGATTTCGCCCGCGTCTTCCGCAATCGGGAGCGCGGGCCTCTGCACCATCCCGAATTCACGATGGTGGAGTGGTACCGCGTCGGCGAGACCTATGAACAACTCATGGCCGACTGCGCCGACATCCTGCGGTTGACGTGCATCGCGACGGGGCGCGATGCGCTGGCTTGGCGCGAGGCGACCTGCGATCCCGCTCTCGAGCCCGAGAGACTGACGCTGGCGGAGGCCTTCGAGCGCCATGCCGGTATCGACCTACTCGCCACTGTCGCTGCGACGGGCGAGACTGACCGCGACGGCCTTGCGGCCGAGGCGCGGGCCGGCGGCCTGCGGATCGCCGAAGACGACACCTGGGCCGACATCTTCTCGAAGGTGCTGGTGGAGCGGATCGAGCCAAAGCTCGGATATGGCCGGGCGACGATCCTCTGCGAGTATCCGGTCTGCGAGGCGGCCCTGGCGCGACCGAAGGCAGAGGATCCGCGCGTTGCGGAACGCTTCGAGTTCTACGCCTGCGGCGTCGAGCTGGCGAACGCCTTCGGCGAGTTGACCGACCCGGTCGAGCAGCGCCGCCGGTTCGAGGTCGAGATGGCGGAGAAGTCCCGCGTCTATGGCGAGGAGTACCCGATCGACGAGGACCTGGTGGCGGCGCTCGCCCATATGCCTCCGACAGCCGGCATTGCCCTCGGCTTCGAGCGGCTGGTCATGCTGGCGAGCGGGGCCCGGCACATCGAGGACGTCATCTGGACGCCGGTGCCGGACCTCTTCAGCCGATGAGCGGGATGCGCGGCGCCGCATCGCGGGCGATGCGGCCGGTGCAGCGCGGGTCGTCGATCACCTCGATGGCCCGCCTGTAGGGCACGAAGCCGCAGCGTCGGTAGAAATTCAGCGCGCCCGGATGGTCGAGCGTGCAGGTGTGGAGCCAGACGCGCCGCGTCTCCGGCTGCCAGGCCTTGTCGAGGGCTGCGGCCATCATGCGCGGGCCGATCCCCTGTCCGGTTGCGCCGGGCTTCAGGCCGAAGAACGAGATCTCGACATTGCCGGGATCGCGGCGGTCGAGTTCGACGATGCCGGTCTCGCCATCCGCGCCGTCGGCGACGAAGAGTTCGTTGCCGGGACGATGGAGAATGCCCGACAGCTCCGCGTCGCTCATCAGCAGGCGCGAGGTCCACAGCCAGTCGAGGCCGATGGCGGCATAGAAGGCACGGTACCAGCCAAGGTCGGGATCGGGCACGGAACGAAGGGGAAGCGGCTCGGCGATGGCCGAGGCCGGCCGCTCCCGCATCTCCAGATAGGTCACGACGGCGGCAATCTTGCCGGCGGGGATGTCGGTGTAGCCGTCGAGATTGAGTTCGGTCATGGCCTGCCTGCCGTGGTGCGGCCGCTGTTGTGCCAGCGCCCGCACCGCGACGCCAGCCTGCGGTTACTTCGCCTTCGGGTCCAGCGCGTCGCGCAGTCCGTCGCCAAGCAGGTTGAAGCTCAGCACGGTGATGAAGATGGCGAGGCCCGGAAAAACCGCCATCCACGGTGCATTCGACAGGAAGCGCTGGGCGACATTGAGCATCGAACCCCAGGACGGGGCAGGCGGCTGCTGGCCGAGGCCGAGGAAGGAGAGGGAGGCCTCGGCGATGATGGCGGTGGCGATGGTCAGCGTGCCCTGCACCAGGAGTTGCGGCATGACGTTGGGCAGGATGTGCTTCCAGGCGATGCGCACCTTGGTGTTGCCGACGGCGCGGGCTGCCTCGACATAGTCCTCGACCTTGATCGACAGCACCTGGCCGCGGGTCAGCCGGACGAAGACCGGCGTCGCCGTGATGCCGATGGCGATCATGGCGTTCTGCAGCGACGGGCCGAGGAAGGCGGCGAGGGCGATGGCGAGGATGAGGAAGGGGCAGGCGAGCATGGCGTCGGTGACGCGCGAGATCAGCGCGTCGGTCCAGCCGCCGACATAGCCCGCAAGCAACCCCAGCGGCACACCGGCGAGGATGGCGATGGCGACCGAGATGACGCCGGCCGACAGCGAGGCGCGGGTGCCGTAGACGACGCGTGAGAAGATGTCGCGGCCGACCTCGTCGGAGCCGAACCAGTGGGTGAGGGACGGCGCCTGGCGCACCGCGCGCCAGCTCTGCTGCGTCGGGTCGTGGGTGGCGATCAGCGGGGCGAAAATGGCGAGAGCGGCCAGAATGACGAGAAGCACCAGCGCCACCATGGCGGTGCGGCGCTTCTTCAGCCGCCGCCAGGCGCGGGCGCCGGGGCTCTCGTAGGTTTCATCCTGGGTCGCCGGGAGGCTGGAGGTGGCGCTCATCGGTCAGGTCCTCAGGCGCGGATTGGCGAGGATGTAGCCGATGTCGGCAAGCAGGTTCAGCACGATGTAGGTCGTCGCCGTCACCAGCACGACGCCCTGCACCACGGCGTAGTCGCGATTGAACACCGCGTCGACGATCAGCTTGCCGAAGCCGGGGATGGAGAAGATCTGCTCGGTCAGGACTGCCCCGGACAGCAGGGTGCCGAACTCCAGCGCGCCCAGCGTGATGACCGGCGTCAGCGCGTTGCGCAGGCCGTGCTTCAGGATGACCGTGCGCTCGTCCAGCCCCTTGGCGCGGGCGGTGCGCACATAGTCGCTCTCCATCACCTGCAGCATGGCGGCGCGGGTGTGCCGCATGATGACACCGGCGAAGGAGTTGCCGAGCACGAAGGCCGGCATGATGGTCGCCGCCATGGAGGCCCAGAAGTCCTCGAAGGGCGAGACATAGCCCGAGGCGGGCAGCCAGCCGAGCTGCACCGAGAAGAGGAAGATCAGCATGATGCCGAGCCAGAAGTTCGGCGTGGAGATGCCCCAGAGGGCGACGACGTTGACCACGTAGTCCCAGGCGGTGTCCTTCTTCACCGCAGAGACGATGCCGGCGGGAATGCCGATGCCGAGGGTGAAGATCATCGCCATGACGGCGAGTTGAACGGTGACCGGCAGCTTCTGGGCGACAAGGGTCGCGACGGGCTCGGAGAGGCGCATGCTCTCTCCGAGATCGCCGCGGAAGACGCCGCCGACCCAGGCGAGGTACTGGATCGGCAGCGGCTGGTCGAGGCGGTAGCGTTTCCGGATCTGCTCGATCACCTCCGGGTCCTTCTCCTCGCCCGCCATGACGAGCGCGGGGTCCCCCGGCAGCAGTTGCTGCAGGAGGAAGATCAGCACCGACACGAAGAAGATGGTCGGGATGAGCTGAAGGAGCCGCTTGGCGATGAGCGTGAACATGGTCGGCCGTCAGTTGCCGCGGAACTTCAGGCCGACGACGCGCACCAGGCCGTCGGGCAGGGCGCGGAAGCCCTCCAGGCGGGCGGAGTGCACGATGACCACGGGGCGGTGGTAGAGATAGACGATGCCACCCTCGGCGAGCAGGATTTCGGTCAGCTTCTCGTAGATCGCCTTGCGCGCCGCCGGGTCGGTCTTGGTCCGCGCTTCGTTGAGGAGCGCGTCAGCCGCCGGGTTGCAGTAACCGGAATAGTTCAGCGGCTGGCGGCAGCCGTGGAACGAGAACAGGTTGCCGTCCGGATCGGTGCGACCCGACCAGTTGAGCATATAGGCCTGGTAGCGGCCCTGCTCGGCCTCCTGCAGCGAGGTTGCGAATTCGGTGACGCGGATCTTCAGGTCGAAGCCGGCCTCCGCCGTCATGGCCTGCAGCACTTCGGCGATCTGCCGCACTTCCGGGTTGTTCGGCACCATGAAGTCGACAGCGAGCGGACCCGTGACGCCGGCCGCCTGCATCAGCTGGCGGGCCCGCGCGACGTCCCGTTGCGGCACGGGGAAGCGGGACTGGTAGTACGGGTTCTGCGGGTTGACCCACTGGTTGCCCGGCATCGCCGAGCCGTTGAAGACAACCTGGTTCAGGGCCTGCCGGTCGATGGCGAGCGAGAAGGCCTGGGTGATGCGCGGGTCGCGGCCGAAGGCCTGCTTGCCGGCATCGGACTTGGCGATGTTGAGGGTGACGCCCTGGTAGCCGAGATCGACACCGACGGCCATGCGCAACTGGGCATTGGCGCGGATCTGCGGAATGTCGGTGGCGAGTGCGCGCTCGATCAGGTCCAGCTGTCCCGAGCGCAGGTTGGCGAGGCGGACCGTCGCGTCAGCGATGGGGCGATATTCGATCCGGCCGATCGTGACCTGATCCTTGTTCCAGTAATCGGCGAAGCGCTCGACCACGATGCGGTCCTGCTGGACGCGCTCGACGAACCGGTAGGGCCCGGCGCAGACGGGCGTCGAGCCGAAGCGCTCGCCGAGTTCGCGGGCGGCCTTGGGGCTGACCATCATGCCGGCACGATCGGTGAGCTGCGACAGCAGCGGCGAGAACGGCTGCTTCAGGACCAGCCGCACCGTGAGCGGATCGACAACCTCGACCTTGTCGATGGCGGAGAGCTCGGGCCGGCGGAAGGAGCCCTGCATGTTCATGTGGCGGTCGAGGGAGAACCTCACCGCCTCGGCGTCCATGGCTTCGCCGTCGTGGAATTTCACGCCCGGCCGGAGCTTGATGGTGACCGTCAGGCCGTCGGCCGAGGTCTCATGCGACAGGGCGAGCTGCGGCACGATATTCAGCTTGTCATCGATGTCGAAGAGCTTGTCGCAGATCGAGGCGAAGACGATGCGGCCGACATAGGTGCGGCCGCGTGTCGGGTCGAGCACGTCCGGATCCTCGGCGAGGCCGATGCGCAGCACCGATTGCTGGGCGGCGGCACCCGTCAGGGATGCGGCGAGGAGGAGGGCGCTGGCCGTCCAGGTGAAAGTCCGTCGCAAGGTTGTTGTCATGGGTCCTGTCCTCTGTCGGTTCGGCGCGTGCTGCGCTCTTCTACGGGTTGATGAAGGAAACGGCTCAGCCACCGGCGTCCCGGGCGACGGCGGCCTCGATGGCGGCGTTGATGACGGCACGGTCATAGGTGCCGCTCGGATCGTCCTTCGTCGCAAAGAATCTGGCGAAATGGACGAAGCGTTCGCGGGAGACAGTCTCCAGCCTCTCCAGCTCGGCGAGCGGGTCGGCGTGGTCGTCGACGCGCAGCGACAGGCTCGGATATTCCTCGCCTTCATGGATGAGGAGAGACGCCGACTGCTTGCCGCGCTTGTCCCCCCCTGCCGCCTCGCCCGCCTTCAGCGCGGTAATGAGACGTCGGGCGAAGGGCAGTGCTTTTCCGTTACGGAAGGCGCGGGCGGTCTCTGCGATCACGTCGGGGCCGGCCAGCATGTTGCCGGCGACCGAGAACCCATCGTGGACGGCATGCCCGCACCAGTCGACGCAGCCGGACCCCGTGTGGGCCGCAAAGCGTCCGGCCTTGTCCATGACATGCAACTGCCTCTGGCTCTCTCCGGCGTCGGAGGCCGTCAGGAAGCGGACGACCTCGTCGGCCGGAACGCCCTCG
The DNA here is from genome assembly GCA_964587395.1 of uncultured Hyphomicrobiales bacterium. GTDB lineage: Bacteria > Pseudomonadota > Alphaproteobacteria > Rhizobiales > Phreatobacteraceae > Phreatobacter. The sequence continues at coordinate 12,902 of CAZPMD010000071.1, read as the reverse complement.
CGCAAGAGCCTGAGGCCACGCGGGCCGTAGGTCGGGTTGATCAGAGCCTGCGTCGCGACAGCCCCGGCGGCAGGATCGATGTGCGGCAGCAGCGCGCCGACGGCGAAGAAGCGCGTCGCCACGGCAATGCCGATGGCGCCCGTGGGTTCGTCCCTCGCGATGATCGACCAGGTCATGATGCCATCCTCACCGTCCCACCGCGTAGCCCTGCATGCCGCGCGGATTCGCGGCAGCCTTGAGGCGGTGGCCCTCCTTGCGCGCGCCCGTGAGACGGCCCTCGGACCATGCTCCGCCGACCTCGACCTCGTGGCCGCGACGGCGGAGTTCGGCGATGGTCGCCTCCGGGAAGCGGCTCTCCACGACGATGACGCCGGGCCGCGAGGTGCGCGGCCAGAAGGAGCCGGGGAAATGCTCGGTGTGCCAGGCGGGGGCGTCGATGGCCTCCTGCAGGTTCATGCCGGCATGGACATGGCGCAGGAACATCTGCGGGATCCACTGGTCCTGCTGGTCGCCGCCGGGCGAACCCCAGGCGAGGTAGGGCGCGCCGTCGCGATAGGCGATCGTCGGGGTGAGGGTCGAGCGCGGCCGCTTGCCTGGCACGAGCGCTGCGGGATGGGTCTCGTCGAGCCAGAACATCTGCGCCCGCGAGCCGAGGCAGAAGCCGAGATCGGGGATGATCGGCGAGGACTGCAACCAGCCGCCGGAGGGGGTCGAGGAGACCATGTTGCCCCAGCGATCGATGATGTCGAAATGCACGGTGTCGCCGCGGGTTACGCCGTTGGCGTCCGTGTCGATGTCACCGACCGTCGGCTCGCCGGCTCCCGTCGCGCCCACAGCCACGCGCTTTCCGGCGGAGACGCGGGCGTCGACCTTGCCGCCGGCCCCGGCGATGGTGCCCGGACGCAGCTCAAGGGAGGCCGTTTCGCCGATGAGCTTGCGACGCTCGGCATTGTAGGTGTCGGAGAGCAGGGTCTCGATCGGCACGTCGACGAAGTCGGGATCGCCGTAGAAGGCCTCACGGTCGGCGAAGGCGAGCTTGGCCGCTTCGGTGACGAGATGGACGAAATCCGGGCCGGTGACATCGATGCCGTCGAGGCCCATGCCGTTGAGCAGCGAGAGCTGCTGCAGGCAGGCGAGGCCCTGGCTCCATGTCGAGGGCTTGAAGACGCGGTAGCGGCCGTAGTCGTAGTGGATGGGCGCCTCGACCGAAGCTTTCCACGTCGCCATGTCCTGACCGGTGAGGACGCCGCGGTTGTGCTGGCCGGTGACGTCGAAGACCGCCTCGGTGCGGCAGAAGCGGTCGATGGCCTCGGCGACGAAGCCCTGGCTCCAGACGAAGCGGGCGCGGGCGATCTCGTCCTCGCGGGTGCCGCCCTCGCATTCGCGCAGAACACGCTCGTAGGTTTCGGCGAGCTTGACGTTGGTGAAGAGGTCGCCGGGCTTCGGAACCTCGCCGCCCGGCAGATAGACGACCGCGGAGGTCGGCCAGTGCTCGCGGAAAAGGCCCTCGACGGTGCGGATGGTCGCCGGGATGCGCTCGACCAGCGGATAGCCGTGGCGGGCATAGCCGATGGCGGCCTCCAGAACGTCGCGCGGGCGCATGGTGCCGTAGTCGCGCAGCATCAGCATCCATGTGTCGAAGGCGCCGGGGATGCAGGTGGCGAGAAGCCCCGTGCCGGGCACGAGGTCGAGGCCGAGCGAGCGGTAGTGCGCGATGGTGGCGCCGGCGGGGGCAGGGCCCTGACCGCAGATGACCTCAACGGCCTCCTTGCGCGCATCGTAGAGGATGACCGGCACGTCACCGCCGGGACCGTTCAGGTGCGGCTCGACGATCTGCAGCGTGAAGGCGGCGGCGCAGCCGGCGTCGAAGGCGTTGCCGCCGCGCTCGAGGATACCCATGGCCACGGCCGAGGCGATCCAGTGCGTCGTGGTGACCACGCCGAAGGTGCCGTCGATCTCGGGCCGGGTGGTGAAGCGCGGGCTGCTCACTTGATTGTCCTTCCATGCCGTTCGGCGGGCGCGGGCGGGCCGGCCTGCCGAAGGGCTTGTATCATAAGCAAGACATGAGCCAAGCCGCCAGTGGCACCTTGCCTCAACCCCTGAACGCCATGCCGCCATCGACGTCGAGGGTCGCGCCGGAGACGTAACCGCAGGCCGGAGAGGCCAGGAAGGCCGCCGCATTGGCGATTTCAAGCGGCTCGATGAGCCGTCCGAGCGGCAGGCCGGTGAGCATCTCCTCCCAGCGGCTCTCGTCGCCAAAAGCGGCAAGTGCCTTTTGTCTGGACAGCGAGATGATGCGGTCGGTGCGGGTTGCGGCCGGATTGATGCCGAAGACGCGCACACCCCATTCCTGCGACTTGCCGCCGACGGCGCCGGTGAAGGCGATCAGCGCGGCATTGCCCGCGCCGCCGCAGACGTAGTCGTAGCGGGGCAGGCGGCCGCCCATGCCGATGACGTTGACGATGACACCGCCACCGCGGTCCTTCATGGCGCCGAGCGCCAGCTTGGTGAGGTGGATATAGCCCATCACCTTGAGCGCCCAGGCCTCCTCCCAGCGCTCCAGCGACAGGTCGAGGAGGCCGCCGGCAGGGATCGCCCCGGCATTGTTGATGAGAATGTCGGCGTCGCGATGGTTCGCCCAGAGCGCCTCGCGGTCGGCGGGCCGTGACAGGTCGGCGGTGGTGAACTCCACCGGCCCCTGGTGGCGGCCCTTCAGCTCGGCTGCGGCCGCCGAAAGGCGGCCTACATCGCGCGCCACCATGACGACATGGGCGCCCTCGGCCGCGAAGACCTCAGCGCAGGCGAGGCCGATGCCCTTGGATGCTCCGGTGACGACGACCTTCTTACCGGCAAGTCCGAGATCCATGGCGTCAGCCCTTCCGATCACTCGCCCTTGAAGTCGGGCAGTCGCTTCTCAAGGAAGGCCTTCTGGCCCTCCTTGTAGTCCGCTGAACCGAAGCAGCGCGCGACGAGAGCATCGACCGCGTCGGCATCCTGCTCGGCTTCCGGCTTCGACAGCTCGACCAGCGAGCGCTTGATGGCGGCGAGGGTCAAGGGCGCATTGGCTGCGACCGTGTCGAGATAGGCCTGAACCTCCTTCTCGAAGGTCTCGCGCGGCCAGGCGCGATGGATGACATTGGCGCGCTCGCCGTCGGCGGCGTCGAGGATGCGGGCGGAGATGAGGATGTCCGCAACCGCCGCCATGCCGAGCTTCTTGATCATCATCTTGATGCTGGAGAAGCCGTAGCCGAGGCCGAGGCGCGCCGCCGGGACGCGGAAGCGGGAGTCGGAGGTGGCGAAGCGCAGGTCGCAGGTGAGCGCCAGGGCGCAGCCGCCGCCGAAGCATATGCCGCGGATGACGGCGATGGTGGGCTTGGCGGCGTCGTGGATGGCGGCCATGCCGTCGGCGACGGCACGGTCATAGGCCCGCACGGCCTCCTCGCCGGTGCGCTTCTCGCCGAACTGGGAGATGTCGGCGCCGGCGCAGAAGGCCTTCTCGCCAGCCCCGGTGACGACGATGACGCGGACGGAGCGATCCTCCTCGGCGCGCTTCACAAGGCCCGGGACGCTCGACCACATGTCGAAGGTCATGGCGTTCATCTTGGCGGGCTGGTCGATGGTCAGCGTGGCGACGCCACGGGCGACCTCATAGCGGACCGAGGGGGTATGGGAGGTGGCGTCGGTCAAGGCATGTCCTTTCGATCGAAACGTCGGATGACGGCGATGGTCAAACGATCCGGGCGGCGCGCAGGCGTGCGATGTCGTCGGGGGAGAAGCCGGCCTCGGCCAGCACCTCGTCCGTGTGCTCGCCCGGTTCGGGAACCGGCGTCTGAACCGTGGGCGGCGTGCGCGACATGACGAGCGGCTGGGAGATGAGGCGGATGTCGCCGCGGGCGTGGTGATGGATCGGAACGGCCATGCCGAGGTGCTCGACCTGCGGATCGGCGAAGACCTCATCCATGGTGTAGATCGGGCCGGCCGGCACGCCCTCGCTCTCCAGCCGATCGAGCCAATGGTCCGTCGGCTGCGTCCGGAAGAGATCACCGAGAAGGCCCATCAGCGCGGGGCGGTGGCGGAACCGCTGCTTGGCATTGGCGTAGTCGGGATGGTCGGCGAGATCCTCCCGCCCGACGGCCTTGCAGAAGCTCTTCCACTGGCCCTCGCCGCCGACACCGACATTGATGTAGCCGTCGGCGGTCGGCAGCACGCCCATCGGCGTCGAATGCGGGTGGTCATTGCCGTTTTGCGGCGGCACCTTGCCGTCCACCGTGTAGACGGCGGCCTGGAAGTCGCACATGGCGATCATCGCCTGCAGCAGCGACGTCTGCACCCACTGTCCCTCGCCCGACTTCTCGCGCTCGGCCAGGGCGACCATGATGCCGGTCGCCGCATAGATGCCGGCGGCGGAATCGGCGACGGCTATCCCGGCCCGCATCGGACCCTGGCCGGCATGGCCGGTGATCGCCATGAGCCCGCCCATCCCCTGCGCGATCTGGTCGAAGCCGGCGCGCGTGCGGTAGGGGCCGGTCTGGCCGAAGCCCGAGACGGAGGCGAGGATGATGCGCGGGTTGACCGCCTTCAGCGCCTCGTAGCCGATGCCGAGGCGATCCTTCACGTCGGGCCGGTAGTTCTCGACGACGACGTCGGCGGTCTCCACCAGCTTCATGAAGACAGTGCGCCCTTCCTCGGTCTTGAGATTGAGGGCCAGCGACCGCTTGTTGCGGTGCAGGTTCTGCATGTCGAAGCCGTGGCGGTCGCCCGACATGTTCTCGTTCGGGTCGACGCCGGGAGGCGCCTCGATCTTGATGACGTCGGCGCCGAAGTCGGCGAGCACCCGACAGCAGGTCGGCCCGGCCCGGACGCGGGTCAGGTCGAGGACGCGGATGTGGTCGAGCGCAGTGGAGGGGCGCGGTCTGGGCATGTCCTGTCCGGAGAAGGTCTCGGGGCCGCAGACACTAGGATCGTTTGCCGGTCGGGCGGAAGGGGACAGCGGGCATGACAGGGCCCCATCCGCCCCTGCCGGTCAGGTGATCTCGGCCAGCGCCTTCTTCAGCCGCCGCAGGATGACGCCGCGGGCGCGATCGTCGGCGGCCCGGTCCAGCGCGTCCTTGAGGTCGAGCAGGAAGGACGCGGAGTCGTTGTGCCAGTCCGGTGCCGACACCTTCTCCGGTGCGAGGCGGCGGGGATGGGCGGGCAGGACGAGCCGCGCCACGCCGCGCTCGAGTTCGATGATGTCGTCGAGGCGCGGGCTCAGGACCTTCTCCGGCGTCACGACCTCGGCGCCGACGACCGGCGCGAAGGCCTGCAGGGCGCGTTCCTCGGCATGGACGAGGGCGACCGCTCCCCGGATCGGGCCGCGCTCCTTCAGCCAGGTGAGCACCTCACCGCGGTCGGCATGGCCGGAATAGCTCTCGATGATGCGGATGTCGGCCTTCACCCTCACGGCGTCGCCCTGGATGGTCACGGAGGATGCGCCGTCGAGCAGGATGCGGCCGAGCGTGCCCTCCGCCTGGTAGCCGACGAAGAGGACGGTGGTGGACGAGCGCCAAAGGTGGTTCTTCAGATGGTGGCGGATGCGTCCGGCCTCGGCCATGCCGCTGGCGGCGATGACGATGTGGAAGCCCCGGAGGCGCGCCAGCGCCTTGCTCTGGTCGACGCTCTCGGTGAAGCGGACCTCGGCCGAGGCATCGATGCGCGCCAGTGCGCCGCCGGCCTCGAGCATTCCGGCATGGTTGCGGAAGATGTCGGTGGCCCGGATCGCCAGGGGTGAATCGAGGAAGACCTGCGCTCTCGGAATGTCGCCCTGGTCCATGAGGTCGATGAGGTCCGCCAGGATCTCCTGGGTGCGCTCCACAGCAAAGCAGGGGATGAGCAGCGGGCCACCGCGGGCATGCGCGGACCGGACCTCGGCCGCCAGTTCAGCGCGGCGGTCGGTGACGGTCGTGTCGGGGCGATCGCGGTCGCCGTAGGTCGCCTCGCAGATGACGAGATCGAGGTCGACCGGCCCGTCGGGGTCGGGATGGAAGAGCTTGGCATCGGGCCCGAGATCGCCCGACATCAGGACGCGCAGCGGCTTTTCGCCGTCGGCGAACTCCATCTCGATCGAGCCGGATCCGAGCATGTGGCCGGCGTTCCACCACCGCGCCCGCACGCCGTCGCCGAGGACGAGCCATCGGCTGTAGTCGACCGGGCGGAACTGCAACATGGCCGTGACGGCGTCCTCGGCGGTGTAGATCGGCTCGACCGGCTCGCCGCCGCTGCGCGCATTGCGCCGGTTCAACTGTTCGACCTCCATTTCCTGGATATGACCGGAATCCGGCAGCATGATCGAACAGAGATCGATGGTCGGACGCGTGGCGTAGATGGGTCCGCGATAGCCCGCCTTGACGAGCTTCGGGATCAGGCCGGAATGGTCGATGTGGGCATGGGTGAGGAGAACGGCGTCGAGCCTCTCCGTTTCGAAGGGAAACGCGCCGTAGTTGAGAGCCTTCAGCGTCTTGGTGCCCTGGAACATGCCGCAGTCCACGAGGATGCGCCGGCCATTGGCCTCGAAAAGGTAGCAGGACCCGGTGACGACATGGGCCGCGCCGAGGACGTGGATGCGGACAGGCATCAGGTAGCTTCCTTCTCGTCGTGAGGATCGCAGGGTCCGATCCCCCCGGCATTGGCGATGAATTTCCAGATGTGCTGGGACGTGTCGGCGAACGGCATGGTGGTTCCGATCCTGCCAGCGTCTCCGGCATGTTGTTAGATAAGTCTAGGCGCTGCTGCGTCCGCGGTCGATCCAGCCGAAGGCCTTCTTGATCCAGCGCAGGGACTGCGGCGCCGCCATGGTGCATGTGGAGCGGCAGTTCGCCCAAGCTTGGAGGAGAGCATGCTTTCAAGGACACCCGAAACCGTTGCGTGCACTGCGTCAGCATCGTCTTCCACGGATGCGGTTACAGTGCTAACCGCCATGCCTGCCGTTGTCGCTGCTGTTGGCGCCGAATTGCGGGACTTCGCGGCCGAGCGGCTGAGGGCCAATGGGGAGAGGATTCGCGCCTGGTCGAAGGTGCGTTCGCCGCTCGAATTCGCCGACGCAGAGCTGCGGTTCGCCGTGGAGACCATGGGCATCTATGCCGACGAGGCGATGCACCTGCAGGATATCGCCCGCGCGGCCTTCGAGATTGCCGCTCCGGCCGCCAAGAGCTGACGTCGTGGCCGGACGCCGCATCGCCATCATCCAGGGCCACCCCGACCCGGCGCCGGAGCGTCTGTGCCGGCATCTGGCATCGGCCTATGCGGAGGGTGCGCGCAACGCCGGGCACGAGGTGAGGGTCATCGAGGTCGCCGGGCTGCAGGTCGGGTTCCTCCGGACACAGGCGGATTTCGAGACGGGATCTCCGGATGCAGCCATCACCCAGGCACAGGAGGTCCTCGCCTGGGCCGAGCACTGGGTCATCATCTATCCGCTATGGCTCGGTTCCATGCCCGCCATGCTGAAGGCCTTCCTTGAGCAGGCCTGCCGTCCGGGATTTGCCTTCCGTTACCGGGACAAGGGCTTCCCGGAGAAGTTGATGGCCGGACGAACGGCCCATGTCGTCGTGACCATGGGCATGCCGGCCTTCGCCTATCGCTGGTTCTTCTTCGCCCACAGCCTCAGGGCGCTGAAGCGCAACATCCTGTCGTTCATCGGCGTGAAGCCGGTCCGCGACACCATCATCGGCGGTGTCGGCGGGCTGACGGCCGAGAAGGCCGCCGCGCTCGCAGCGCAAATGCGCGCTGCAGGGGCTGTGGCGCGCTGAGCGTCGCCCGCGAGGCCGGGCCGCTCGCAGCGCATGGCAAGCGGACTGGTCGCAAGCCCTCGATTGTGGTTCTGTGCCGCCCCCGAGACGGACCGGACGGCGCTGGGCCGGAA